>JAKSME010000099.1 GCA_024400785.1 Bacteroidales bacterium | reverse complement strand
GTAATTACGCATGCTTTTTTTCTTTTTTTTAAGAATCGTCCTCACCTGATTTTCGGTATCGCCGACGACCTTCGATATTTCCTCATTCGAATAGCCCTCAATGTCCTTCAGATGTATCACGCTGCGCTGGCGTTCGGGAAGTTGAGCTATCGCCATTTTCACTAGTTCTCTGTCGTCCCAACATTCCACGCTGTCAGCGACATCTTCTGGAAATTCGTCTGTGACATCCTTCCGAGAACGGAGCAAGTCGATGCAGGCATTTCTGACTGCGCGGGTTGCGTATGCTTCTAAATTGAGAATCGGCAACGTGCGGGCCCAGATTTTTTCAAAAACGTCCTGCACGACATCCTTGGCAGACTCTTCATCTCCGAGAATAGAAGTAGCAAATCGCCACAAACTATCCGCTCTTTCTTGACTAAAAAAATCTTTTCTTTTATTTGGCATACATGAAAAAGACGGATGAGTGTGCTAAAATGCAACAACGGAAAGAAAAAAAAATTTTTATTTAGCTGGAAGTTCCTTGGCTCGTTTCACCAGCAGTCCATACAACTCGCTGCAAGTTCGCTCGATAACCTGCGCCCGCCGTCCGGGGCAGCTGAGTTTTTTGGTAAACACGCCGTGTGGGGAAGCCACAGCGATCCACACGGTGCCGACGGGTTTTTCGGGAGAGCCGCCGCCCGGGCCTGCGATACCGGTGGTTGCCACACCGAAGTCGGCGTTGAGGCGTTCGCGCACGCCGACGGCCATTTCGCGAGCTGTTTCCTCACTCACCGCGCCATGGGCCGCCAACGTCTCGTGACGGACACCCAACGCACTTTCTTTCACTGCATTGCTGTACGACACAACGCCACCGACAAAGTATTCAGACGCGCCTGCCAAGGCTGTCAATTTAGCGGCCACTGCGCCGCCGGTACAACTCTCAGCCGTTGCCAAAGTGAAACCGCGCGACAACATGGTTTGTGCCACCAGCTCGGGCATCGTTTCCAAATCCTCACCCACAATGTATTCGCCGGCAATGGGATAGAGCGTTTTCAGGGCGGCATCGACCTGCTGTTGCAACTGAGTGAAATCGCTGCCCCGGGCCGTCAACCGCAGTTTGGTAAGTCCTGGCTGAGGTAGGTAGGCCAGCCGAATGTTGGCGGGCAATGCCAATTCCCACGGTTCGATAAGGTCGCTCAGGAAGGACTCGCCGATACCCTGAACCAGCAGATTTTTGTTGAGGATGCAGTCGGTGCGAAAATGTTGTTGCAAGCGCGGCACCACCTCGGTTTGCATGAGGTTGACCATTTCGAAGGGCACGCCGGGGAGTGATACCACCACCGGTGCGGGTGTGGAGTCGGGAAGTTCGAACCACATACAGGGGGCGGTGCCGAGAATGTTGTTCACCATGGTGCAGGCCCGTGGCACCCATGCCTGTTGGCGGTTGATGGGAGTGAGTTCGCGTCCGTGCGCCGCCAGACGCTTTTTCACATTTTCCAATGCTTCTTCATTTTCGTAAAGTTCACTATGGAAAAAGTCGCACAGTACCTTCTTGGTGATGTCGTCTTTAGTAGGGCCGAGTCCTCCGGTTATAAGTACTATATTACTAATTTTCAAGCAATTGCTAAGTGTGTCGCGAATAGCGTCTCCATTGTCACCGATAGTATATACACCGACGACATCGAAGCCGCCGGTAATAAGCATTTGCGACATCTGCGCCGCGTTGGTGTTAACGACCTGCCCGATAAGCAATTCGTCGCCGATATTGATGATAGTAGCTTTCATGGAAGAAAATTTTACATTTTTTAAGAATGCAAAAATACAGTTTTTCGCCCAAAGTCAGGCTTGAAATTCAAAGAATTTCTTGTACTTTTGCGGGCCAAACTGGAAAATATGTTAGTAATATTCACCCTCATCGGAGCCCTGATACTCGGTTTTGTCATTGCCATGGTGCCGCATGTTCTTTGGTTCATCGGCTGGCTCATCGGCAAGTGTTTTCACTACTCACTTCCCTATTCGCCTTTCGGTTGGAGTGCGCTCACATTGGTACTTTTGGTGTGGGGTATCATGGCCTGGGGATTTTTCGTTGGCCGTTTTCGCTTGGAAACCACCATGCACACCTACAAGAACAACGACATTCCAACCAGTTTTGACGGCTATCGCATTGTGCTAATCAGCGATTTGCACCTATCCACTTTCAATGACCGTCCCGAGGCGCTCAGAAAAATCGTTGATTCCATCAACGCGCAAAAGCCAGACCTCATCTGTTTCACAGGGGACTTAGTGACCGAGGGTGTTTCGGAAGCCGAACCCTTTGTAAATATTTTGAAACAGTTGAGTGCCACCGACGGGGTAGCAGCTGTTTTCGGCAACCACGACATGCTGATTTACAACCACCGACTCAAAAACGAAGCGGAACGTGAGCGCGAAGTGGAACGCTTAGCCGGCTTCGAGCGCGAAGTCCTTGGCTGGCAACTTCTTCGCAATGAAAACATTGCCATTCATCGCGATTCTGCACAAATTCACATTATCGGAGTAGACAACGTGTCGCGAGGCAAAGAGGGATTTCGCACCATAGACAAAGGTGACCTCAAGCGGGCGGTACAAAACACCGATGGCTTCCGCATTCTTCTCACCCACGATCCGACGCATTGGCGCGAGGAGGTGCTTCCCACCACCGGCATCCAACTCACCCTCAGCGGGCACACGCATTCGGGGCAGCTGCGCTTTTTCGGGCGTCCGGCTTCTGCTGTTTCATTCAGTGAGTCGGAAGGATGGTTTCAATGTGGAACGCGGTCGCAATACATCAACCGCGGACTCGGTTGCACGCTGCCGATTCGAATCAACTGTCCGGGCGAAATAACGGTGATAACGCTCAAGGCGCAGCGGCGACCGTGAAGTTGCGGGGCAGTGCTTTTGCAAAATGTAATATGTGTGAATATTTGATAGAGGGGAGTACGCGGCAAGGATAGGAGCGGCACGAGCGAAGCGAGTACAGCGGATAGCCTGACGGCGCGCGCGAAGCGGGCGCCGGGCCGCCCAAAAAAATCATCAACCGCCGCACTTGGAATATGAGCAATTGGTACAGACGAGGCAACCTTCCTTGAACTCCATGGTATTTTCGGCGCCGCAGTTGGGGCAGATAACGCCTTTGGCCTTTGTGCCGTCTTTGATGAATTTCTTGAGGGCGCGCATGACACCGTTTTTCCAGGAGTTGATGGTCTCTTCGCGGAAATTGAGGCCACCGATGATATCGCAAATGTTTTCGATGGGCAGGCCGTGGCGCAACATGGCGGAAATCATTTTGGCATAATTCCAAAATTCCGGATTGAAGCAACGATTTAATCCACTGAAGGTCACGGGATAACCGTCGATGTCATTATATTGGAAGTCGTAAGATTTGGTACCATCTTCGTGGCGGTTTTTGATGATGAAGCCGTGTTCCACGCTCTTGGGGAGCGGGAAGCGGTCGTCGTCGCATTTGCCGGTAAAGATTTCATACGGGCTGCCATCCTCACGGAGGCCGACGAGGGCCACCCAGGCTTCATTGTTGTTGCGGAAGCGGATGACGTCGGCTTTCAGTTTTTGGGGGCGTTTCAAGTTTTGCTGGGCGGATTTTTCTTGTTGTTTTGGTTTTTCGCTAACGCTGTTCAGCACGCCGTCGCGGGAGCCGTCGCGGTAAACGGTCATACCTTTGCAGCCGCATTCCCAAGCTTTGCGATAGAGGGCATCGACGGTATCGGCGGTGGTTTCGCGGGGCAGGTTGATGGTTACGGAGATGGAGTGGTCTACCCATTTCTGAATCATGCCCTGCATTTCCACCTTTTTGAGATAGTCGGTATCATTGGCCATGGCCTTGTAATAAGGCGACTTGGCAACGACTTCGTTGATTTCTTTTTCCGACATATTTTCAAAAGTAGCTGTATCATAGCCATTTACTTCAGCCCACTGTAGGAATTTCTGGTGGAAGACGAGATATTCCTCAAACAAGTCGCCGTTAACATCTTTTACCGTTGGGCGGTTCATGTTGATGTCGTTGGGGTTGATTTTTCTTCTACGTTTGTAAACCACGTTGAAGGCGGGTTCGATGCCTGAGGTAGTTTGGGTGCAGATGCTCACGCTGCCGGTGGGGGCGATGGTGAGCAGGGCGATGTTGCGGCGGCCGTAGCGGGCCATTTCCTCGTACAATTTTTCGTCGGCGGCTTTCAGTCGGAGGATGTACGGGTTATGGCTTTCTTTCACGCTGCTGTAGACGGGGAAGGCGCCGCGTTCTTTGGCCATATTGACGGAGGAACGATAGGCGGCGAGAGCCAAATTCTTGTGTACTTCGGTAGAAAAAGCGTTGCTGTGGTCGGTGCCGTAGCGGATGCCGAGGGCGGCGAGCATATCGCCTTCGGCGGTGGTGCCGAGACCGGTACGGCGGCCTTTTTGCGACTGTCTTTTGATTTTCTTCCACAGTTCTTTTTCAACGCGTTTCACGTCTTCCGGTTCCGGATCGGACTCAATTTTTCTCAGGATGGCATCCACCTTTTCAATTTCCAGGTCGATGATGTCATCCATGAGTCGTTGGGCGTAAGCGACGTGTTGTTTGAAGAGAGGCATGTTGAAAGAGGCCTTGTCGGTAAAGGGTTGGTCGACGTAGCTGAAGAGGTTAATGGCTATCAGACGGCAGCTATCGTAGGGGCAGAGTGGAATTTCGCCGCAGGGGTTGGTAGATTCGGTGAGGAAGCCGTCGGCGGCGTAGCAGTCGGGAACGGCTTCGCGGTGGATGGTGTCCCAGAAAAGGACGCCTGGTTCTGCAGATTTCCACGCGTTGTAGATGATTTTCGTCCACAATTTTGCGGCATCTATTTGTTGGACGACTTTCGGTTTTTCGGAATTGATGGGGTATTGTTGGGTGTAGGGGGTTCCGTTTTGGACGCACTGCATAAATTCGTCGTCGATGCGGACAGAGACATTGGCTCCGGTGATTTTCCCTTCGGTCATTTTGGCATCGATGAATTTTTCGGCGTCGGGGTGTTTGATGGAGATGGTGAGCATGAGTGCGCCGCGGCGGCCGTCCTGGGCCACTTCGCGGGTGGAGTTGGAATAGCGTTCCATGAAAGGCACGATGCCTGTGGAGGTCATGGCGCAGTTTTTGACATTGCTGCCGGAGGGGCGGATGGCGGACATGTCGTGTCCGACGCCGCCGCGGCGTTTCATCAATTGGACCTGTTCCTCATCCATCTGCATAATTCCCCCGTAGGAGTCAGAATTGAGGCCGTTGCCGATAACGAAGCAGTTGGAGAGAGAGACGACCTGGTATCTGTTGCCGATGCCGGCCATCGGGCTGCCTTGGGGAACGATGTATTTAAAATCCTTGAGCAAGCTGAATATCAGCTCTTCGCTCATGGGGTTCGGGTATTTTTTTTCAATTCGGGCGAACTCGCGGGCGATACGGTGGTTCATGTCGTCGTGGGTGCGTTCCACCTGCTTGCCCTCTCGGTTCTTGAGCGCGTATTTGTCAACCCAAACGCTGGCGGCCAGTTGGTCGCCGTGGAAATAATCCACAACATCCTGGAAGATTTCCTCCTTTTCGTATGTCGCTGTCGGTTCCGGCTCTGGCAAAATGGGCGTCAGAGGTTCGAGGCGGCCGACTGAGGTCTGAGCATCAACCGAGGCAAACAGGTTGCTTTTGTCCACCATCTGAACTTTCTTCTGGCGCTTCGGGGCATTGCTTTTGCCTGAGAAATTCGTGAGTTGTTGGCCACGCATGGCCACAAGCTTATCGCCCTGTTTTTGCGCACTTTTTTCACTCGTTTTCAATGAATCAAAAAGAGATAAAATATCTTCCATAAAGGTTGAAAATGGTTGTTTGTTAAAAATTGTTAATGGCAACATTTTTGGTTGGCGTTCAGCAACTTCATTTCAACATTTTAGCATTAATGAGTTGATTTATAGCCACATGAAGTATCAAAAAATGTGCTTTCTAACAGTCACGAAATTATATTTTCTTGGCAAAAAAATATGAAGTCTCGCGATTTAATTTTCAACAAATTTTCGTTGATATTTTTTCTTATTGATTTTTAAACAATTAGAAAAAACTCATAAAAAAAACTCAATTTTGGCACAATTAAATACAGCTCACAGACACTTTTTTTCTACATTCCGCCCTTCTGTCCGACGCCGGAATTGCCACCGCCGCCGTTACTGTTTCCTCCGCCCATACGGTCGAACTCGTCGTTATCGCCGACCTTGCGCTGACGCATTTGGATTTTGTGTTTTCCAAATCTGTAGGTGAGGTCCAATTTGACTCCGCGACGTTGCTGCATCCAACGCATGCTGGAACTGGTGCCATCGGGATATACGCTGTTGACACTCCACTGACTGGAATTGAAAATGTCTTGCACGCCCAAACGAACGGTGAAGGCATCCTTGAAAAAGCTGGCTTTAAAACCGCCCCAGGCGAAAAAGAGCCCTCTCACGTTGCCGAAAGTGGTGTGCTGCTTCGGCATCCACCAACACGACAGCTCGATGGAATAATGCTTGCAGAAAGTGAAGGTGTGCATGGTGAAAAATTGCAGATTGCTCACCATGGATTTGGTGGTCTGCGTTTCATAATCGAAAGTCTGCTGTCCCAACAGATAGTTGATGTTCCACATCATCATCCACCAACGGCCGACGGGGATGTTAGCAAAGAGCGACAGCCGCATGGCGTGCATTTTTCCGATATTTTCGGGACGGGTGAGCTTGATGTTGGTGAATTTGTCCGTATACAACATGTCTTCCACACTGCCTCGGGTAAATTCGTAGCCGGCGGAAGCGAAAATCAAGTAGTGCCAGGAGTAATCAACCGTAACCGACTGGGTGTATTCCGGGGCCAAATAGGGATTGCCGGTAGAGCGGTTGTAGTCGTCGTCGATGGAGACCATCGGATTGAGACTGTGGTAGTTAGGGCGGGAGATGCGAGAGCGGAACGCAAACGACAGGGTGTTCATTTTCGGCAACTGGTAGTCAATTTGCAATGAGGGGAACACGTCGGCGTAATCCTGTTTGTGTACTTCGCCCGTGGTGAGCAGGCGGCCGACAATGTGGGCATATTCCGCACGCAGGCCACTTTGTATGGTGGTTTTCGGATTGATTTGGAAGTTGGCCTGAATGTAAGCCGCGGTAATGTTTTCCGTATAGACAAAGTTATTGCTTTGACTTTCCAACAAACTATCATTCAAATAGTTAAGACTATTATTTTCGTTTCTGACGAAACTTTCTTTCACACCCAATTCCAAGGAAACATTGTCGTTTACAGGATGTTCGAAGTCGATTTTGGCAGTGGCGACATGCATGCGGTTGGGGGAAGAAATGCCGCGGCGGTCGATGCTATAAAGGGGCGTTTGGAAGTTGTCGCTGAAGAAGGGCTGGGTGCTCAGCGCATCCGACTTGCTGTGGTCGAGAGAATAGGTGGCATCGACATAAAGGGCTGTTCCAATGGTGTCGAAGACATGCTTGAAATTGATATTCACCTGGTGATTTCCGCTGTTCATCAAGCTTGATGATTGGTT
>JAKSME010000098.1 GCA_024400785.1 Bacteroidales bacterium | reverse complement strand
AGGAAGCAGCGGTGTTTTGAGGACGCAAAAATACAACTTTTTCTATTTGATATACACCTTTTTGAAAAAAAATTTTTACGTCCTCAAAACATTTTTCAATTCATTGAATTATAATTAGTTATAATGAATTATTTTTTGCTTTTTTTACCTGGTTTCCCGCTTTCAGGGTACATTGCGACGCGAATATAGTGGTTGGTTTTGAAGTTTTTCTGCATAAATGATACAATTTCAGCAACCGTAATCTTCTCCAAATCCTGCTTCAAAGTGTTCACTTCATTCAAATCATCGTTGTACAAATACTGACTTGCGATATAACTGTGCCAGAAGTTGTTGGTTTGGCGGTCTTCTTCTGCGCTGCGGAGCATTTGCTCTTTCACTTTGTCCAAAGTGGTTTGTTTCGGACCTTTTTTACAGAAATTCTGGAAGATTTTGAGCGAGGCCTCGCCCAGTTTGTCCACGCGTTTCGGGTCGCAGCTGAAGAGCACAAAGGAGCGCATCGTCGGGGTGGGATATTTTTGGGCAATGGCTTGAACCATCGGGCTGTAAGTGCCACCGAGTTTTTCACGGATGATTTCCAATGCCTCGATTTCGAGCGCCTGATTGATGACATCCACCATCAGTTCGTTCTGGTTGTTCCACTCGATCGGTTCGCAGAACGCGTAGCCAATCCAGCTGGCGGCGTCATCGGCGCCAAAGAAGAGTTCTTTCTGCGTGCTTTCTGTGGGGAATTTTTTGAAGGCATCAGCGCGGAATTGTTCTTTCTTTCCAGTGGTTGGCATGGAAGCGAAATAGGTTTCCATCATGTTCACCAAGGTGTCTTCATTGAAGTTTCCGGTGAAGAAGAAGGTGAAGTCGGCCGGGTTGGCAAAGCGTTCCTGGTAAAGAGTGAAAGCACGGTCGTAGTTGACCTTGCTGAGGAATTCTTCATTGAAGGTGAGAGGGTTGCCCATATAGGGGTCGTTGCAGTACATTTCACCGATGAAGGTGCCGATGAACTTGTACATGGGTTGCGACTGGATCATTTTGATTTGTTCGCGGGTTTCATCCATCACGAGTGAGAAAGCGGAGGTGTCTCTGCGCGGATGGGTGAAGAAGGCATTGACATATTGGCAGAAGAGGTCGAGGTCTTTCGGACTGGTGCTGCCGCTCAAACCTTCTGATACAGAGGAGATATTGGGAGCCAAGCCGATTTTTTTACCTTTGAGCTTTTTCTGCAAGGAGGTGAAATCCATTTCGTTGATACCGCCGCGGTCGACCATGTCGCCAGCCAATACCAAAGAGGGAATGTCATTTTCGCCATACAAACTCAATCCTCCTTGGCTCAATGCTGAGAAGAGGATTTCGTCGTTTTTGAATTCGGTTTTTTTGGCCACCACCTTGATGCCGTTGGAGAGGGTGTATTCGGTAGCACCGACTTCGGGAAGTTCTTTCTTGCTGACGACCTTGCCCGGTGTAAGTGTCTCTTTTTCAATAATTTCTTGTTCTTTGTAGTTGTCAACATAAGGTTCGACATTGGCCAAAGACTTATCTTTGATAATGCTGAGCATTTGAGCTTCGGTGGGGACTTTCACACCATCTTTTTCGGGAGCCATCACAACGGCCACGAAGTTTTCGTCGGTAATCCACTGTTTTGCGAGGGCGTTAACTTCTTCGAGGGTGATTTCCTGCAAATATTTCTTTGCATAGTTGAGTTCGCGTTTTGCTCCCGGAATGGGGTCGTGGTGGAGGTAGTTGGCCACGTATTCGCTGGCGAAAAGGGAGGATTCGGTTTTTTCAACCTCTTTTGCTGCGCGTTCGTATTGTTCCATCATGGCCTCTTTTGCGCGCTGGAGTTCGGTTTCGAGGAAGCCATGTTTCAAAATACGGTAGTCCTCGCGGAGCAGAAACTGTGCCGTTTCATCAATGCGGTTCTCTTTGGCCACACCCACCAACATATAGGCGTCAACATCGCCGATGAAGTCGCTATAACCGGCTTGGAAACCGACAGCGGGACATGCGGGATTCTGCTGCATTTCCAGCAAACGGCTTTCATACATGGAATTATAAAGCTCGCGGGCCATGTAGTCTTTGTAATCCTGAACGGTAGTCGTGGCTTTGTGGGGGAATTTGCGGACCATCATCACCTGATTGCCACCGGCTTCCTTGTCGGTACAAACCACCACGAGCGGTTCTTTGTTGTTTTCGATGGCGGGAATGATTTTCGGGCGGGCGTTTTCTTTGGCAGGAATAGCGCCGAATTTTTCCTTGATCTGCTTTTCCATAGCGTCAACGTCGATGTCACCGACAACGACAACGGCTTGCAAATCCGGACGATACCAATCATTGTAAAAACGCTTGATGGTTTCGGGTTTGAAGCCCTGGATGATTTCAATCAAACCGATGGGCAGACGCTCGGCATAAAGCGAGTTGGTGAAAACCACCGGGAACCATTTTTTCTGCATACGGTCGTCTGCGCTGTTGCCCATACGCCACTCTTCAGAAATAACGCCGCGTTCAGCATCAATTTCCTTGGTGTCGTACAGCAAACCGTGGGCCCAACCGTACAGAATGTTGATACCGAAATCAATGTTCTTCTGATCGTCGGTCGGCATTGTTATCATATAAACGGTTTCATCGAAGGAAGTGTAAGCATTGATGCCCAAACCGAAAATCACACCGATTTTCTGCAGCTGGTCAATCATCTCGTTGTGCGGATAACCCTCGATGCCGTTGAAAGCCATGTGCTCGGTGAAGTGAGCGAGACCGCGTTGGTCTTCATCTTCCTGGTTCGAACCGGCATTGACGGCCAAGCGGAACTCTACACGTCCTTCCGGCTTCGCATTGTGACGAATGTAATACGTCATTCCATTGTCTAATTTTCCGATTTTTACGTTCGGATCGTTCTTGATGTTGTCCTCTAATTTCTGTCCCATCGTAGAGGGAAGGCAGCAGAACACTAAAGCAACTGCGACGACAACCAATAAGATTTTTTTCATAAAAAAAGATTTAATGTTTTATAATAGATTGATTAATAATAATTTACATATAAATAATACTTCTTTATAAGAAGATGCAAAGGTACATTAAAACAATTTTCCAACCAATATTTTTCATCACAAATTTTTAAAATTTCTATTGAAAAAAAATTTTTTCAAAATTGTTGCGCAGAATGAAAAAAGTTGTATTTTTGCAACCTCAAAAACAGAGCGGCGCTGTAGCTCAGTTGGTAGAGCAGCGGACTGAAAATCCGTGTGTCACTGGTTCAACTCCAGTCAGTGCCACTGCAGAACAAAGGATCACGAAAGTGGTCCTTTTCTGTTTTAAAGAATTTCATCCCGCCTTTTCCCAAAGAAAATCTTCCCCCTTCATATTTCACCCACGATTTTCACAACCAAAATTGTAAAAAAAAAGGATGACAATTTGCCATCCCTTTTTATAGAAATATCTGATAATCACTATTTTACATAATAGGTCAAACGCATGGTGATGCTTACGCGTTTGCTTTTGGAAGAGGTGTTGAAAGCGCCACCCCACTCGTAATCTTCGCTATTGGAGTTGGGAGAGGTGATTTGGAAAACGCCCATGTTGCTGTTTTTCAAACCGCCAAGCTTGCCACCGGCATTGTCGACAATGGTTTCCGCACGATGACGGGCATCTTTGGTGGCATCTGCCAACATTTGGATTTTCAAATCCGCCAACTTGGTATAATAGTAACTCGGATTGTCAATGTCGATGTTGATGTCTTCGCTCAAAAGGTCTGCCAGGTTCAATTTTTCAATGGCGGCAATGTCTTTGGATTCGATACGGACATTTTGCGTCATACGGTAACCTTTGAATTCGTAATAACTATGTTGCGTATTGCGATCGTAAACGTATTCTTCCTCACGGTTGGTGGAGATGGTTTTGAATGTAACATCTTTCAAATCAACACCATTGTCCTGCAAAAATTTCTTTATGATTTCGCTTTCTTTTTTAATGGAGGCATAACCTTCTTTCATATCCATATTAAGGATGGAAAAGCTGAAGGTTTGAACGATGAGGTCAGACTGGAAGTCTTTTTCGGCCAAACCGACGACCGAAACGGTGCGAGTCGGTGCTTTGGCTTTGAAGAATGACAAACCTAATGCAAGTGAGCTGCCCACTAAGCAAAGCCCAATAATGCATGCGATGATGATTTTGTTGTTGTTTGACATGATGAAAAATTTTAAAAAGTTTAGGATATAACGCAGACTAATTATCTAAAATTGCATGAAGTAAGAAAAATATTTTGCCTTACCTTTTCAGCCATTTTTTCTTCCAAACCTCGTAAAAATCAGGTGATTGCAGTACCAATTTTTTATCAAGATCCACAAAAACCTGAACGGAATGTCCGGTGGCGGCGAGTTCGCCGGTAGCTAAATCGAAGATTTGGTAATCAAAGATGATTTTTGCCGAATCGCAGGGGCGATAGGTTGCGACGACGCGGGCCTGACGCTGGTATTGCAAAGGTTTTTTATAGTTGAAATGAAGTTCTACCAATGGGGCAAAGAAGCCGTTTTCGAAAATGCGCAGATATTCCAATTGGTACTTTTTCCCGAAGGCCTCGCGGGCATCCTCAAAATACTGAACATAAGAGCCATGCCACACAATTCCCATCGAG
Source organism: Bacteroidales bacterium (assembly GCA_024400785.1). GTDB lineage: Bacteria > Bacteroidota > Bacteroidia > Bacteroidales > WCHB1-69 > UBA1756. The sequence continues at coordinate 2,923 of JAKSME010000098.1, read as the reverse complement.
TCTACCTCGCTGAAACGGATGTCGATGATTTTTTCTGACGAAAGTACGTTCGAATCCATATTTCTAACTTATTGTGTGATAAATACTTTCATGCTACTTGTGGCGATTGTGGCATCCTCGCACTTCACCACCGCGTCCACAACCAAAGCATTGGCCACCCCCGCTACCACTTGGATGGTGGTGACCAACCGTTGCCCAACGCGCGGATGTTGGTGCAGCACAAAGTTGCTGATGCCGCCAATCACGCCCCTCGGCACCTTTTGGTCTGAGGCGCAAAATCCCACCCTCGCCGCACAGGTTTGTGCAATGTTCTCCATGAGTCCCGACTCGCGAAAAACGCAGTCATCCACGAAAACATTGTCGGGACGGATGAGGAAGTCGGTGACAAATTGAGCATCTTCACAAACCAAGATGTTGTCAATCATCACGATAGGAGGTTGCTGAGGGATAAAGGCGCGGGCGGAAACTGGGAGCGTGGACATAATGGCAGCTTATTTCTGACGGAAGTAGATTTCAATGGGAACGCCATGAAAGTCCCAATTTTCACGGATGCGATTTTCCAGGTAGCGCTTGTAAGTGTCGCGCACATATTGCGGAAGGTTGCAGAAGAAAGCGAAAGAGGGGACGGCCGTCGGCAACTGAGTGACGAACTTGATGCGAATCATCTTGTCGCGGTTGATGGGCGGCGGAGTTTTCTGGATGATGGGCAACAGATAATCGTTCAACTCGGAAGTGGGAATACGGCGCTGGCGGCTCTTATGTACCTGAATAGCAGTCTCTAAAACTTTATAGATACGCTGTTTGTTGAGCACGGAGGTGAAAATAATCGGCACATCATCGAAGGGTTCGATGCGCTTGCGGATGAAGTCTTCATATTCTTTATGGGTGTGATTGTCTTTTTCAACCAAGTCCCATTTGTTCATCACCACGACAACGCCTTTTTTGTTGCGGGCGCACAAACTGAAAATGTTGAGGTCCTGTGCGTCGAAACCGGTGGAAGCGTCGCACATCAAGATACAGACATCGCTGCTTTCGATGGAGCGGATGGCGCGCATCACAGAGTAGAACTCCAAGTTTTCTTCCACCTTCTTCTTCTTGCGAAGTCCTGCTGTATCAACCAAATAGAAGTCGAAACCGAAGCCGGTGTAGCGGGTAAAGATGGAGTCGCGGGTGGTTCCGGCGATGGGCGTAACAATGTGGCGGTCTTCTCCCAAAAAAGTATTGATGATGGAAGATTTTCCGACATTGGGCTTGCCTACGACAGTGATTTTGGGAAGTTCTTCAATGATGTGGTCTTCTTCGGTAGAAAAATGCTTGACAACGGCATCCAGCAAATCGCCGGTTCCACTGCCGGAAACGGCGGAAATGGGATAGATTTCGTCCACGCCGAGCGCATAAAACTCTGTGTAGTCGAAGTAGTTGGACGGGCTGTCGATTTTGTTGACGGCGAGATAGAAAGGTTTCTTGGAGCGGCGAAGGATGGAGGCGATTTCTTCGTCCAGCGGCGACATGCCCTCGCGGCCGTCTACCACCAGCACGATGACATCGGATTCTTCGATGGCCAATTGTGCCTGTTTGCGAATTTCGGCTTCGAAGATGTCGGCGGAACCGACAACATAACCGCCGGTGTCGATAACCGAAAATTCGTATCCACACCAATCCGACTTTCCGTAGTTGCGGTCGCGTGTCACGCCCGCAATAGAGTCAACGATGGCTTCACGCGTCTGCGTCAAGCGGTTGAACAAAGTCGATTTTCCAACGTTTGGTCTCCCGACCAGCGATAAAATATTTCCCATAATTTTGTGGAGATTTTTGTTCTATCTTTAGTAAGAACTTTATTTACAAGTATTTACGCTTAAAACCAATTACAGAATATTGGCCAATTGCTCTTTCAATTTTTCCACCTCGTCTTTCATGCGCACCACAATCTGTTGGATGTTGAAGTCGTTGGCCTTGGAGCCGGTGGTATTGACTTCGCGGCCCATTTCCTGAACGATAAATCCGAGCTTTTTGCCCTTGGATTCTTCTTCGTTCATTGTTTCAAGGAAGTAGTTGCAATGTTTGCGCAGTCGTACCTTTTCCTCGGTAATGTCCAATTTTTCAATATAGAAAATCATTTCCTGTTCCAGACGATTTTCGTCATACTGACCTTTTTGTTTCAGGTCTTCCAGACCTTTGATAAATTTATCTCTTTGATTTACAATACGTTGTTTTTCAAAAGGAGTAATTTCGTCAATCATGGAATCGATAAGGCGGACGCGTTTTTCGAAGTCGGCGGCGAGGACTTGTCCTTCTTTGATGCGGAATTCGTCGCAGCGGTCGCAGGCATCGCAAACGGCCTGGTAAACTTGTTGCCAGACGTCTTCCGGAAGTTCTTCCTTAGGCGTGGTGATGACATCGGGCAGGCGGAGCACTTGCACGAAAATATCGCTTTCCACCGGATTTTGAAGATCGTAGGAAAGGGTTAGCAGTTCATTATAGTACGCGCGGGCCAATTCGGTGTTAATGCTGATGGTGGGAGTCTCGTTTTTCTCAACATAAAGAGAAAAATCAATTTTACCTCGTTCCAACTTTTGAGCAATCAAGGCACGCAATTCGTTCTCTTTGTCGCGAAACAAGGGGGCAATGCGTGTGTTCAAATCCAACTGTTTGCTGTTTAAAGTTCTGATTTCCACCACAATACTTTTTGCAGCAACATTCAAGGTGGCTTTACCGAAGCCCGTCATCGATTTAATCATAACCGTTTGATTTTTACACTAATAAATAATCTGCAAAAGTACGCAAAATCCACGGATTAGCGGTCATTGCTATAAAACAAAAAAGAGACACAATTTCTTGTGTCTCTTTTTGAAGGGCGGGCCGGACGAGGCTCGAACTCGCGACCCCATGCGTGACAGGCATGTATTCTAACCAAACTGAACTA
>JAKSME010000097.1 GCA_024400785.1 Bacteroidales bacterium | reverse complement strand
CCTCGCCGGCGGCATTAAAACTTATGATGCCTGCTGCCAATAAAACAGAAAACTTTACGATTTCAAAAGCAACAGCATTCACGATTTTTGTGTAAATTTGCAGCCGTTTTGAAAAAAAACTTTTCACCACTGATACAGATAATTCACGACAGAAATTCAAAATAAAATATAATGATCAATCCAAAATTATTAAATCCTCAAAGCATCGTCGTCGTAGGTGCCTCCAATGATGTGCACAAACCCGGCGGAAAAATCCTTAAAAACTTATTAACCAGTCCTTTCAAGGGGAAAGTTTACGCTGTAAACCCGAAAGAAACCGAAGTTCAGGGCATCAAATGCCACGCTTCCGTCAATGACCTACCGGAAGTTGACTGCGCTATCCTGGCCATCGCCGCCAAATATTGTCCGGCCACTGTCGACACGCTGGTTCACGACAAAAACACCCGCGGTTTCATCATCATCTCCGCCGGCTTTTCGGAAGAAAACAAACAAGGTGCCGAATATGAAAAACACATTGTTGACACCATCAACAGCGTGGGCGGCAGCTTGATCGGCCCCAACTGCACCGGATTTCTCAACACCAACTACAACGGGGCCTTCGACACCCCCGTTCCTCCGCTTAGCTCCAAAGGCGTTGACTTCATCACCGGTTCTGGTGCTACAGCCGTTTTCATTAAAGAATACGGTATCACTAACGGTTTGAGTTTCAACAGTGTATGGGCTGTCGGGAACTCCGCACAAATGGGTATAGAAGAAGTTCTTGAGCACTTGGATGAGACCTTCAACCCTGAAACCAGCTCCCACGTAATCATGCTTTACATGGAAAATGTACGAAATCCGCGCAAACTTTTGAAGCATGCCACCTCTTTGATCAGCAAGGGTTGCAAAATTGCGGCCATCAAGTCAGGAGGTTCCGCAGCAGGCAGCCGCGCCGCATCTTCACACACGGGTGCGCTTGCCACTTCCGACGTGGCTGTTGACGCCCTGTTCCGCAAAGCCGGTATCGTTCGCTGCCACAACCGCCAGGAACTCACCACGGTTTGCGCCATCTTCATGCACCCCGAAGTGAAGGGCAAACGCATCGCCATCATCACCCATGCCGGCGGCCCCGCCGTTATGCTCACCGACGTGCTCTCCAACAACGGTTTGGAAATCCCACATTTGGAAGGCCCTGTAGCAGAAGAACTTCTCACCAAACTTTTCCCCGGTTCATCCGTTGGCAACCCCATCGACTTCCTCGCCACCGGTACCGCAGAACAACTCGGAACCATCATCGACTATTGTGAAAACAAATTGGAAAACATCGATGCCATGGCCGTCATCTTCGGTTCACCCGGCCTGTTTTCCAATTTCGAAGTCTACAAAGTTTTGGATGAAAAGATGAAGACTTGCAAAAAACCAATCTTCCCCATCCTCCCCTCCATCATCAATGTCAAAGACGAAATCGCCGATTTCATCGAGAACAAACACAGAATCAACTTCCCGGAAGAATGTGTTTTCGGCAATGCTTTGGCCAAAGTGGTCAACACTCCGAAGCCGCAACCGCTGGCACCGGAAATGCCGAAAGTGGACGTGGCCGCCATCCGCAAAGTCGTTGACAACTGCGAAGATGGTTACCTCGGATTGGACGACATCCGGACACTGCTCGATGCAGCTGGCATCAACCGCAAGCAGGAAGTGGAAGTCGACAAAGAAGCCGATGCCGTCGCATTCGCACGCAAAGTCGGTTATCCCTTGGTAATGAAAGTGGTAGGACCGCTTCACAAATCCGACGTCGGCGGCGTTGTCTTGAACGTGAAAGATGAAGAGACCGTTGTACGCGAATTCAACCGCCTCATCAAGATTAAAGACACCTATGCCGTAGAAATGTACCCGATGTTGTTCGGTACGGAAGTATTTATCGGTGCAAGTTACGATGAAAAATTCGGACATCAGGTATTGTTTGGCTTGGGTGGCATTTTCGTGGAAGTGATGAAAGATGTGAAAGCCGCCTTGGCACCAGTCAACCAGGCAGAAGCCCTCGACCTGTTGAAAGGATTGCGTGGCTATAAGATTTTGAAAGGCGTCCGCGGCCAGGAACCCGTCAACGAAGAACTCTTCGCCGAAACCGTCGCACGCGTTTCCGCACTCGTCCAAGCCGCCCCGGAAATCAAAGAAATGGACCTCAACCCGCTGCTCGGAACTTCCAAGAGCATAACAGCAGTCGACGCACGCATCCGCATTCAAAAATAACCTTATATCTCATTATAGAAATGGCCCGCAATCACATGTGGGCCATTTTTATTTTAAAATATTGATTTTCAATAATATATATAGATAAAAAAGACAGTAAAAATGGCAACTTTCCGCATAAGAAACAACCATGTCGCTGAACAAGTATTTTGATGGATTGTATTTTTTTTTTTTATTTTCAAAAAATAAAAATAGTCGTAAGTTTTGCAATTATTTTTTTTGTATTTTTGCGTGCTTAATTTTGCAGTTAAAATTAAAACCATTTTATATGAAAAAAACTTTATTATCAGTTCTTTTCTGCTGCCTGTTCGCATTTGTTTTTGCTGACAATGCCGTATCAGTACAAGAAGCTCGCACCGTTTCTAAGAATTTTATCGCAGCAGTTAATCCCAGTGCCAACGTTTCAGAATCAGATTTCGTTTTGAAACAAGTCATCAGAGATGACAATAACGAGCCCACGCTCTACATTTTCAGCATCCGCGACAACGGCTTTATCGTTGTTTCAGCAACAGATGCAGTAAGCCCGATTTTAGCTTATTCGCTTGAAAACAAATTTGAAGCAGAAGCTTGTTCCTACGCAATGAACGTATACAAAAACGACGTCATTGCCGCCAGAGGAACCACCAATGCAGTAGCCGCTGCTGAATGGAATTACCTGAAAACTTGGCAGCCCACCCGTGGAGAAGAATATCTCGTGAGCGAAGTGAAACCGCTTCTCACCTCCACTTGGAACCAGGTTACTTATTACAACAACCACTGCCCCATGCAGGCTGACGCCATTCAAAATCAGAGCAACCTCGACTGCGACGGCCACGTTCCCGCCGGCTGCGTTGCCACTGACATGTCTGTCATCATGCATTACTACCGTCACCCCGAAACAGGTGAAGGCGGTGTAAACTATCGCCCCATCCACTTTGTCACCGATACAGCGAATGTAATCATTGACACCATTAGCTATCCCAGACAACAAGCTAATTTCACTGAACACTATAATTACAATAGCATGCCCAACTCCATCAATGACTACACGGGCGAAGTTGCAAAATTGATGTGGTATGCCGGCATTTCCGTCCAAATGGACTATGGCCCAGATGGTTCGGGTGCAAACTCTGAATATGCACTTACATGTATGAAAAACTATTGGAAATACGACCGTACCGCCCAAATTTATTCACGTACAGACTACTCCAATGCAAAATGGACGGACACCATCAAAAGCGAAATCGATGCCAGACGCCCCATTTACTATTCTGCCAATGATGGACATGGCGGACACGCCTTCGTGCTTGATGGCTACCAAGTTTTCAATGAAGTAAACACCTTCGTTCATTACAATGATACTCTTTATGCTATCGATCACATTGATACCGTCGAACATCAGAACATCACTGTAGATACCACTTACGTTGGTGAAGATACACTTTACACTTACGATACCACTTTCACCTACACCTATGATACAGTTTTGTACGCATACCACACCGACAGCACAATGACCTATGACACCACTTTCAATTCCAACACAATGGCTCACGTCAACTGGGGTTGGAGCGGAAGCGGCAATGGTTATTTCAAGATTTCATTTGCCGGCCACTTGAACGGTTATACACAATACGAACAGATGATGGTCAACCTCAAACCTGCTGACCAACAGCCCAAAGCCACTGAAGGCAATGAAATCGTAACTTCCACCCGTGGTTCTATCTCCGATGGCGCTGGAAACTTGCTTTACAATGCCAATACCGATCGCACTTGGATGCTCTCAGCACCAGAAGCGAGCAGATATACCATCAAGTTCTTACGTCTTGAAACGGAAGCCAACGCCGACGAAGTCATCTTCTACAAAAATGGCGATCTTACGAATGAAGTTGGCCGTTACTCTGGCAACACCTGCCCGAACCAATTCAGCATCACCGCAGACAGCGTCCTCGTACGTTTCGTTAGCAACGGCAACGACGTTGTAGGCCGCGGTTTCGTTTTCGACTTTTCCACCAGCACTCCCGCCAGCTACTGCGAAGAACAAACCGTCCTCCCCGCTGGCATGGGTACCATTACCGACAAAGGCGACGCCAATGTTGAAGAAGATGCACTCTATCGTCCGGAAACCAAATGTACTTGGAGAATCAACGGTTTCGACAAACTCTACATTTCTTACCCGCGTATCGAACTCGCTCTCGGTGACTTCATCGACATCTTCGACGTAACCCAGCCTGGCAAACGCTATCCTTTGTACAGAATTGACAACTACAACTGGCCCACCCAAGATGTATTGGTTCTCGATGGTGTGACACACAAAGCTGAAATCCGCTTCATCGCCGACAACTGGCTCCAAGACAAAGGCTGCACCCTCACTTATGAAACCGTTACCAACATCGAAGAAAACAACGGTCTCAACAACATTTCCATCTACCCGAACCCGGTTAGCTCAATGCTGAATGTTGATCTTACCGCTGATTTCGACGGCCAAATCAACTTCCGCATCATGGATATGACCGGACGTACTATCAGCGTTGAAAATCTTGCCAACTGCGGCGGCGATGTTCATCATACCATCAACGTCAGCAACCTTTCCAAAGGCATGTACATGCTCAGCATCGAAGGTCAGAACGTCAAGAGCGTTCGTAAATTCATCGTTGAATAATATCTACTCAACATATTTGAGAAGGAGATCCTTTTCGGGTCTCCTTTTTTTGTAACATATTCAAAATATTTACGTTCAAAGATTTTGTCTTTATTATCAAAAAAATTACTATTTTTGTGGCTCAGTTTTTGTAGAATAAAAATTTCAAAATCATGAAAATATACAGAGTTCTTTTTGTAGCCGTTGTCACAATGATTTTCTGCGGCTTAAACACATCTTTGAAAGCACAAAAATTAAAAACGGATGATATTCCTGGTGATGTAACACAATCATTTTCAATGGAATATCCAAATGCAAAAATCTCTTTTTGGAGTTTGGAAGACAATAATTACGTAGCATCTTTCAAAGATGACGGTTCTGATGGCAAAGCCTTTTTCTCCAATGACGGCACGTGGTTGCAGACCATCTATCCCATTCCGACCTCAGAAATCCCGCTGAGCATCAACACCTACGTTACCAGCAATTATCCGAATTACGAAATTTCTGTATGCAATTTGCGCGAAATGCCCAAGGTTGGGACCCATTATTACCTGGAAGTACGCTTCCCCGAAGTTGGCAGCAAAGATGAGCCGTCCGTCCTCACCTTCAACTATGTTGGCAACCTGATTGAGCGTAAAGACCCTGCCGGTTGGGTACTCCGTACCGATGAACCGGTCCGCCCGACTACAGACAAGACAACCGCACCCAGCAAACCCGCAAAGGTAGAAGTCGTTTCCAACGACCGCGCCGCAAAATCCAATGTGGAAAGCAAAGAAGAACAGAAGTCAAAGGCGACAAACGATACAAAAGCAACGAAAGAAGAACCTGAAAAGGCAGTAAAAGCCGACAAGGGTAAAAAAGGCAAAAAAGAAGCTGAAGCTCCGCATGATCCTTGGGCTCAATACGCCATCACAGAAAAAGAGGTTCCCACCGCTGTTATGAAAACTTTCAAAAAGAAAGCCACCAAACCCGAAAACACCAAGTGGTTCCTCGTCGGCGAAACCTATGTCGGCAAATGCATCATGAGAGAATTCCCCATGGAAGTATTCGTTTCAAAGAAGGGTGTTTGGAAAAAAACCTATTCCTACATCGCTCAAGACCGCTTGAACAGCTCCATGCTCAAACACATTGAAACTTACTACAAAGGATACAAATTCAACTTTGCATACAAGGAACTCCGCGCAGACAAAAAGAACAAAGTTTACATCGAATTCTACGAGAAAAAGAATTGGAAGAAAAAGATTCCCACCGGCGCTTGGTTTGATGAAAAGACCCGCAAACTCATCCGCACCGTGGACCCGAACTTTGAAGATCCCTTCAACGATCCCGATTTGTTTGCTGATGTCAAAATGAGCGAAGAAGACATTCAAGCCGCCATCAAAGAACTCCCGGCAGATGTCAACTCATACATCGCTTCCAACTATCCCTCATACACCATCCGCAACACAGAAATCGAAGATGACAATGACCTCGGTGAAATCAACCGCGTTGAAATTGCCTCCCCCGGCAACAGCGTCATGGTGCTCTACTTCGACAAAAACGGCAAATTCCTTAAAAAAGAGGCTCACGACGGCATGAAGACCGTTAAATCATACGGCGATTACGATGAGATCCAAGTTCCCGAAGTAGTACTCAACGCCTTCAAGACAAAATTCCCCCGCGTGGTTGACCCCGTTTGGGATGAAGATGAAAATGAAAACTACGATGCCCAATTCCTCGGAACCAAAGGTCGTGAAATGTGCATCTTCTCCCCCACCGGAGTCCTTCTTGAAGATCTCTATTTCTTGGATGTCAACAAATTAACCCCAGAAATTGAGCACTATATCAAAGAAACCTACGGAAAATCGGAAATCCAACAATATTATTCCGTAAAGAAAGACGGCAAGAATTACTACAAAGTCGTCATTCTTCCTAACAAAGCAAAATATCCCGTTTATTTGTGGTTTACATCCACTGGAGAATTTGATAGAGTAGAACAATAATGGCATTTATAGAAATAAAAGTCAAATTTTCGCAGCCGGAACCGTGGAAGGACGTCTTTGCAGCCGTCCTTGGCGATGTCGGCTGCGACAGTTTTATGGATGGCGAGACAGAAGATATTCTGCTTGCCTATGTCAAAGACGACGTTTACGATGAAGCAAGTGTCAAGGATGCACTCACCCACCACGGTTTCGATGTAGAGCTTTCATACGAAATCTCCACCATTGAGGAACAGGATTGGAATGCGACCTGGGAAGCGAGCTACGAACCCGTGCTGATTGCCGGAAAATGTTACATAAGGGCACCTTTCCATACCCCTCGCACCGATGTCCCCTACGAAATCATCATCGAACCGAAAATGTCTTTCGGAACCGCACACCACGAAACCACTTCCCTGATGATTGAATATCTGTTGGAAGAAGATTTTACAGGCAAGCGCGTTCTGGACATGGGTTCCGGCACCGGCGTCCTTGCCATTTTGGCACACAAACGCGACGCCGCTTTTGTCACCGCCATCGATAACGATCCGTGGGCTTACGAAAACAACCTGGAAAACAATGCCCGCAACCATACCGAAGATATGGTAGTGAAATTGGGCGATGCCACCGCCATCGGCGATGACCATTTCGACATCATCATTGCCAACTGCCACGCCATCCTGAACAGAGGCACCTCCATGCTCCTCATCATCAAGATGGGCAACCACATACGCATCAATAGCGCCAACATCGACTACACCAAGATCAGCCGATGGCTGAAAGACATGCAGATGCAGCG
>JAKSME010000096.1 GCA_024400785.1 Bacteroidales bacterium | reverse complement strand
GTCATCGTTGATTATCCGAAACAAGAAGAAGAGAAACTGATTCTGCGTCAACATCTTGAATCTTCCTTCCCAACAACCAAGACCATGCTGAAACCGGAAGACATCATCCGCGCCCGCAGCATCGTCAAGGAGGTTTATTTGGATGAAAAGATCGAGCAATACATCACCTCCATCGTTTTCGCCACCCGTTATCCCGAACAATACGGCCTTGAAAAATACAAGGGCATGATAAACTTCGGTGCCTCACCGCGTGCCACCATCAACCTGGCCCTCGCCTCCCAAGCCCTCGCATTCATCAAACGCCGTGGATACGTCATCCCAGAAGATGTTCGTCTCCTCGCTTACGATGTGCTTCGCCACCGCATTGGCCTTACCTATGAGGCTGAAGCAGAGAATGTTACAACAACTGACATTATCAGTTCCGTACTCAACACCGTAGAAGTTCCGTAATGGTAGAAACGTCGAAAAGTGAAAACGGTTAATTCAGTCCGTGATGCAAGAAACATCTGAGATTTTTAAGAAAGTACGGCGCATTGAGATCAAGACGCGTGCCTTGAGCCAGCAGATTTTTGCAGGTCAGTACCACAGCGCGTTCAAAGGCAGAGGAATGGCCTTCAGCGAGGTACGCCAATACAATTACGGAGATGACGTTCGTTTTATCGACTGGAACGTCACAGCCCGCTTCAACACCCCGTATGTCAAAGTTTTCGAAGAAGAACGAGAAATGACGGTGATGCTTCTCATCGACGTCAGCGGCTCAAATCTCTTCGGAACCCAGAAACAACTCAAGTCGGAACTCATCACCGAGATTGCCGCTGTACTATCCTTCTCCGCCATATACAACAACGACAAAGTGGGTGTCATCTTCTTCAGTGACTGCGTTGAAAAATTCATTCCACCTGCCAAAGGGAAATCACACATCTTACGCATCATCCGCGAATTATTAACTTACCAACCTTCTGAAAAACAGACAAATATCTCAGAAGCCCTCCGTTTCATGACCAACATCTGCAAACGCAAATCCACCACTTTCGTCATCTCCGACTTCATCGCGAATGATTACGAACAAGCCCTTAAAATTGCAGCTAACCGACACGATATCGTCGTCCTCAACACCATCGACCCAGGCGAACTTACTTTGCCGAATATTGGCATTGTTGAGATGGTTGACCCAGAAACTGGAGCCAAAGTATGGGCAGATACAGCCAGCAAGAAAGTCAGAAATGCCTACGGACAATGGTGGAAAAACCTCAATGAAAACAATTTGAACATTTTCCGCCGCGCAGGCGTAGACCATGTGCAGCTATTTACCGACCGAGATTACGTTCCCACTTTGTTGGAACTGTTCCGCAGTCGTTCCTGATTTTTTCTCTAACAGTGCAAAATTATGGCAGAATATAGCATTACCGGTTTAGGTCTCATGTCAGGAACCTCTCTTGATGGCTTAGACATGGCGTTGTGCCATTTCTCTCTTGAAAATGGCCAATGGAATTATTCTGTAAAAAAATGTTTTACAGTTGATTACAACCATATAATAAAGCAAAAATTAAAGAATGCGGATCAACTTTCCGCCATCGAATTATTGGCTCTTGACCGTGAATTTGCCACATTCATAGCCACCCGCGTCAACGAGTTTTTGGAAGACACAGATGACAAGCCCGCTTTTATCGCCTCGCACGGGCAATCCATTTTTCACCAGCCGCGACGAGGCCTCACACTCCAAATCGGCAGCGGGGCCGTCATCGCCGCGCAAACGGGGATTCCTACCGTTTGCGACTTTCGCAGCACCGATGTCGCCCTCGGTGGCCAAGGTGCGCCCTTGGTTCCCATCGGCGACAAACTGCTATTTTGCCGCTAGGCTGCCTGCCTCAATCTCGGTGGATTCTGCAACATTTCCTTCGACAGCGATGGAAAGCGTATCGCCTTCGATATTGCGCCTTGCAACATGCTGCTCAACACGTTAGCGCTGCGATTGGGCAAACCTTACGACAAAAACGGGATAAGCGCCCGCAACGGCTTGTGCGGTGACTCCCTGACCCAAAACCTCAATTCCCTCCCCTAGTGCCAAACGTCCGGCGCTAAATCGCTGCGGAAAGAGTGGTTCGATGCCGAAGTGCTTCCCTTGCTTGAAATACCGGGGGCCATGCCGGAAGATCTCCTACGCACGTCTACCGAACACATTGCGGTACAAATCGCAAAAGTCCTCAATGACAATCATATAGAATCGGTTTTGGTAACGGGTGGCGGCGCTAAGAACTCCTATTTGATGGATCGAATCCGCTGGAACGCACCAAAAACCATGGTTGTCATCCCCGACGACACCACGGTGGATTTCAAAGAAGCCATCATCTTCGCCTTCCTCGGGATGCTGCGACTGCGTAAAGAAAACAACTGCCTTGCCGCAGTCACCGGTGCTTCCCGCGATGGCATCGGCGGAGCAATATACTTATAATTTAGCATTTTACGCATGGAGAGACAAGGTAGGAATCGAACAACACGTGTATTGGCACTCATGGTGGTGCTGCTGTTGTTGGGCATTTACGGTCGCCAAGGCGAACCGGTTTCTCCCCGCGTTGCACACACCACTTCCTCTGAGACACGGATTCCCAAACGCGCACTCATTCCCGATTCCATCATGCAACGCGATGGTTTGCCCGCGGTAAGCACTCATACGAGCGAAGCGGCAACCAGCAGCGCACGCACCGTTCACAAACAACAACTCAACCAATGCCAGGTGGCACGCGAAATCATCCAAAAAAATCGCTGTCAACGCAAAGAAACCTGGACTTTCAACCGAGTTTGTGACTATTTTTCGCGAATGATAACCGACGGGTGGCACACCTATCGACACGGTTTGCTAATCATTTGATTTCCTTACACCTACGGAATTTTCAGACAAGTAAATTACTATAAATTACGAGTAAATTTCAAGTTTGACTTCATAAATTTACTCATAATTTACTCCGTATTTACTATCTCGCCGCGAAGCGTCACAACCACAAAGGAGTTCATTCCATCTTTACTTTTCAAATCATTTTAATATCATTTATCATGAAAAAAATCACCGAATATTTAGAAAACCAAGAAAACAACAATATCGAACGCAAAACCCGCAGCGCAGCTGCACCGCTCTGCGTCATTTTAGTCAGCATTTTAGTCATCGTCATCAGTGCCACCCCCGCTGTTCCCAGCACGGAAGTTTCAATGGTGCTGGTTTTCCTCAGCATTATCGGTCTCATCGCCGGCATCATCATGTTTTTTAACGCCAAAGGAAAAAACAAATATATGTACGTTTACCGCCCCACCGGCAGTCCCATGAAACATTGGAGCATTTACATTGACGACAATGCCTTCCGCTTGGCTAAGAGCTGCTTCGACAATCGAGACTTCAGCCGTTTTACAGAAATCAAGACAACCAGCCTCTCCAGTCACTGCCTGGAAATTTACGGCAACGATGATTGCTACGCATTGCAGCTGCTCCATTACGAAATCAACAACGATGTCTGCCCCGATTGCGAATTACACGTTATTGAAGGCCCTGAAACGAAAATCGTGTCCAAGTTCTTACATCGATAATTATTTCGAAGCCGTTTAATATTATACGGAATTATCACTTTTCGTCTTGTTGATTTACAGCTTGGGAACCTGAAAAGCGGAGTGATGAGGACATAATTATCCCCCTGGCCCTTTCAACTTTTCATCTTTTTATACAAGATTAAAGGGGAATATTTCGTTAATATATAAGAATTTAGCACAAATCGCTCGTATCCAGAAGAGTGGGAACATTCTTTTGAACACGAGCGATTTTTTTATAGAGATAGTGCTATTTTTCTGCATAAAGAAAATTGGTTCAGACATCTAAAAAACCATAAAACAAACGATATTTTTTGTATTTTTGCGCCTTCAACTGAAAATTCATCAATTCATTTATTAATCACTTAAAACTTTATTTCTATGGAATTCATTAAAGACCATCGCACCTTGATGATTCTTTTTGGAATTCTTATCGTAATCATCCCATTCATTGTGTATTACGTTAGAATTGCGAAGAGAGAGCATCCGAAAGGCCTGATTGCTGCCGCATTGAGCAACATGGGTGAACGTTTCGGCTACTACATCATGAACGCCATTTTGGCGTTGTTCCTCGTTTCCAAATTCGGTTTGCCGGACGGAACCGCGGGAGCAATCTATTCAGTTTTCTACTGTGGTATTTACGTTTTGAGTTTGGTCGGCGGTATCATTGCTGACCGCACGATGAACTACAACAAAACCATCCAGTGGGGTTTGATCATCATGTCATTGGGTTATGTTGCTTTGGCTATTCCGCTGTTTAGCACCGGCAGCAACGGTTTCATCGTTGATGATGGCAGCCAATGGTGGAGCATTCTCATTTTCACCTGTATAGCCCTGCTTTGCATTGCTTTCGGTAATGGTTTGTTCAAAGGCAACTTGCAGGCCATCGTTGGTAAAATGTATGATGAATTTGAAGAGGAAGAAGCCAAGAAGGGCGAGGAAGCTTTGGCAGCAGCAAGAGAAAAACGCGACTCCGGCTTCCAAATCTTCTACGTTTTCATCAACATTGGTGGCGTTTTGGCTCCTTTCATCGCTCCTCTGCTCCGCGAATGGTGGTTGAAGGCACACAACTTCGTTTACAATGCCGATATGACCACCCTCTGCCACAAATACATCCAAGATGGCACCATCTCTACCAAATTCACCGAAACCATGGAGCATTCAATCACCAAAGGATATCAAGTTACCGATACGATGACCTTCTGCTCCGACTACATCACCGTTTTCAACCAAGGTATTCACTACGCTTTCATCGCATCAGTCATCGCCATGCTGATTTCATTGGTGATTTTCTTCGTTACCAAACACAAATTCCCGCAGCCGGCACAAAAAGAAAAAGCTGAAGTTATTGAATACACCGCTGAAGAGAAACAGGCCATGGCTAAGGAAATCAAACAGAGACTTTACGCTTTGTTCGCAGTTCTCGGCATCGCCATCTTCTTCTGGTTCTCCTTCCACCAGAATGGACAGTCACTCTCCTTCTTTGCCCGCGACTTCGTGCAGACCGACTCCATCGCACCCGAAATCTGGCAGGCATTGAACCCGTTCTTCGTCATCTTCCTCACCCCGCTGGTCATGATGATTTTCGCTGCATTGGCCCGCAAAGGAAAATCCATCTCTACCCCGCGTAAAATCGCTTTGGGTATGGCCATCGCTGGCTGTGCCTATCTTTTCTTGATGATTTTCTCCATTGTTGTCAACTATCCGTCAGGAACCGACTTCCGCGAAATGGATTTGGCTGCAATGACAGCTGCCGGCTTGGCAAAAGCAGGGCCGTGGGTACTCATCGTCACCTACTTCTTCCTTACCGTTGCTGAATTGTTCATTTCCCCGCTCGGTCTCTCCTTCGTTTCCAAAGTTGCTCCGCGCAAC
Source organism: Bacteroidales bacterium (assembly GCA_024400785.1). GTDB lineage: Bacteria > Bacteroidota > Bacteroidia > Bacteroidales > WCHB1-69 > UBA1756. The sequence continues at coordinate 2,303 of JAKSME010000096.1, read as the reverse complement.
ATGGTCGGCCTTTGCCAAGGCTTGTGGCTCGGTGCCACCGCCGTCGGCAACCTCCTCATCTGGATCGGACCCGTCATGTACAATGCTTGGCCGATTTGGAAATGCTGGGCTGTATTCCTCGTGGTCTGCCTCATCTCCATGAGCGTCATGCTTGGTATGGTCAAATGGTTGGAAAGAGTTGCTAAATAATCCTTTCCCGCTAATATGCAAAGCGGAGACCGACGGTCTCCGCTTTTTTTGTACCTTTGCCGCCGTTTTTACAACATGACTATTCACTTATTTATTCATAAAAAAATCAATTCATTATGTTCAAAGGACATCCTAAAGGTTTGTATGCCTTAGCGTTAGCCAACACTGGCGAGCGATTCGGCTACTACACAATGCTTGCAATCTTTTTGCTTTTCCTGCAGGCAAAATTTGGTTTCACCGCTGCGACCGCCGGTCAGCTGTACGCAGGTTTCTTGGCCCTCGTCTATTTTCTTCCCGTTTTGGGCGGTCTCATCGCCGACAAAATCGGTTACGGAAAGTGCGTTGTCATGGGCGTTTGTGTCATGTTCGCCGGTTACCTTTGTCTGGCCATTCCCACCCCTGCCAACACCGGCAGTTTCGTATTTATGATCGGCGCCTTGGTGCTCATCGCCCTCGGTACCGGTCTGTTCAAAGGAAATTTGCAGGTGATTGTTGGCAATCTTTACGATGAATCGCAGTATTCCTCCCGCCGCGATGCCGGTTTCAGCCTTTTCTACATGGCCATCAACATCGGCTCCATGTTTGCACCTGCCGCCGCCACCGCCATCACCAACAAACATTTGGCCGCCGCCAACCTCGTTTACAAGGCCGACCTTCCCGCCCTCGCCCACCAATTCCTCGATGGCAACATCTCTACCGAAAACATGGCCAAATTGAACGACCTCGCCGTCGGCATGAACGCCAATGCCGCCAACGACCTCGGCACTTTCTGCCAGACCTACCTCGACCAACTCTCCTCCGCCTACAACCTCGGTTTCGGCGTCGCCTGCATCTCCTTGATCGTCTCTATCGCCATCTATGTCAGTTGTCGCAAACTGTTCAAACACGCCGACGTTAACACCAAACAGGCTGCGGCCAACAACGCTCCCGTTGTGGAACTCACCCCGAAACAGACCAAAGACCGCATGGTGGCTCTGTTCCTCGTTTTCGCCGTCGTTATTTTCTTCTGGATGGCATTCCACCAAAATGGCTCTTCCCTCACCTACTTCGCCCGCGATTACACCCAGTCCACCGTCTCCGGACCGCTGCGTCTCGGTTTCAACATCTGGATTTTGGCGCTCATCGCCGTTTCCGTTTACACTCTTTTTGCCATCTTCCAGTCCGATTCGAAAAAATCGAAAGTCATCTGCACCGTTGTCACCCTCGCATTGTGGGGCTGTGCCGCTGCTCTCTACTTTGGGATGCCCGAAAGCCTGGGTATTCTCCCGCAAGAGCTCCAGCAGTTCAATCCCTTCTTCGTGGTTGCTTTGACCCCGGTTTCCATGGCCATCTTCGGTGCATTGGCCAGCAAAGGCAAAGAACCTTCGGCCCCGCGTAAAATCGCCCTCGGCATGTTGGTCGCCGCCATCGGATACGTCATCATGCTGCTCGCCTCCCACGGCCAGGCTGCTCCCAGCGTGCTCAACGGCAAGGTTTCTCCCGACCCGGTTGTTCCTACTTATTTGATTTCCACCTACTTGGTGCTCACTTTCGCTGAGCTTCTACTCTCCCCGATGGGCATTTCCTTCGTTTCGAAGGTCGCTCCTCCCAAATACAAAGGTTTGATGATGGGCCTTTGGTTTGCTGCCACCGCTGTCGGCAACTACCTCAGCTCCATCCCGTCAATGTTGTGGGACAAAGTCCCGTTGTGGGTAAACTGGACCGTTTTGATGTCTTTGTGCATCATCTCCGCCATCTTCATGTTCTCCATGATGAAGAAGCTCGAAGCTGCCACCAATGATTAATCTAACTCACTGATACAGAAAGAGGGAGTCCTATGGATTCCCTCTTTTTTTTGCATGATTTTCATCCCGTTTCGTCTTGTTGAAACTTTCTCGTTTCCCGATTTTCTCACTTCTCGAATCAATTAACCGTTTTCACGCTTTCACGTTTAACCGAATTATTTGGGCGGTCCGGCGCTGCCAAAAGCAGCGCCGTCGGGCTGTCCGCTTTACTCGCTTCGCCAAAAAAGGGGAAATATCCCGTTTAACCGCGGTTAACCGTTTCCACGCTTAACCGCCCTGACTACCCCGCCCTACGGGCACCCCTTCTAAAAGAAGGGGAAATATCCCGTT
>JAKSME010000095.1 GCA_024400785.1 Bacteroidales bacterium | reverse complement strand
GAAATTCCATAGAAGAAAAAATCATCCGTCTGCATAAGTCAAAACGCGACTTGGCGGATGCTTTGCTGACGGATACGGACGTTACCAAAGCCATGACATTGGAAGACTTGCGTCATTTGGTGCAAGACCATGAGTTGGACACTCCAGAAGGAAGCGAACACTGGGCATAAACCACTGATTTTGTGCTGTATAGGTAAAACAAAATTCCTCCTAATTCTTCACAATTTTCCACCACTGCGAGAAATTTTTACTATCTTTGCAGTCTTGAAAATAAGTCACTATGAACGAAGTTCCCCTTGTAAACAATCAAAACCCGTCAGAGGTATCGTCTGAACGCACGATGGATGAGCTCAAACCGAAAAATAGTTTTTTGCGGTGGCTGATATGGTCCTTGGGGTGGATCGGACTGTTGGGATTTTTGGCTTTTGGCATCTCCCTACTTACCGCAAGTGTCTTTTCCTTCCTTATTTTTTTCATCTGTACATTAATAGGCGGCTTTCTGGTGGCATTTTTCGCCCTCGGCTTTATCTTTTCGTGGAAGAATAAAACAACTCGTTGGAAGGTATTGCGTTGGGCCGACATTTCGGGCTTGGCGTTTGTGGCTTTCGTTTTCGTGTTTCGCTGTTTTCTCCCGCAAGAGTTGCAAATACTGAACGGCATGGCCAGAAACTATGAAAAACATCAAAACGAGATGGCGGATTTGTTGAATTATACAAGAAATGCCTGCGATACCCCCTGTTATATTGGGTTAGAGTGGGAATTCAACAAATTATCTCGCTTTCACATTCAAGTAGAAGGTCAAGAATCCAGTTGCAACTGGAATGTGCCCGATACGAAAAGAGACAGTTTGATGGCATCTGTTGGCCTTACCAAAGACGAATTGGAAACCATTCGGAAGAAAATGAAGGATTGCCATTGCATTTGGTTGGAAATCCATGACAGTCAGAACTATTATGAGCAGTCATACTGCAGTTTGGGTTATAAGCGGGTAGGATTTGGGGCTTACTCTTACCGTATTTTTGATGCGCCACCGGCTGATTCTTTTCAAAAAGAACTGGCTGAAGATCGACAACTTGTTCGTTATAATGAAAGGGTTTTCTTTGAATACGGTGGAGGTGCCATCGGCCCCGACACGTTTGAACCGGACATCAAGAAAAAATTTTTAAAACGACATAAAAGCCAATCAATAGACATGATGAACTTCGGCAAAACTTCCGAAAAGCGCCATGAAGAGGCTTTAAATGAAGACTTTTTATACCAACCGTGGGAGGTCTATTCCACGACATATCGCTCGCTTTCCGATTCGGAAATCGAAAATCTCGACTTCTCCAACTTGAAATTCAAAGATGAGGGAATGAAATCCTTGTTCGATTTGTGGAAGCAGCACACCAAATACCACCGTCCTTATTATTGTACTGGCATTTGTGGAAAATGTGGCAAACATCTTTTGATGATTTACAGTGAAACTTCGCACGGTTCTCTTTGCAGTGAGGGCGGCTATTTCATCATTTGCCCCGAATGCCAGCAAGAGTGGCGGTATGAGTCGGTGTGGATGGATTAATTGTTCGCTCTCGCAAATTCTGATTTTCCAAAGGTATAGTTCCGTTTTTTTGTACCTTTGCAGCATGGGAAAAATAGCCCATGTCACAAATACCAAATCTGTCATTCTAAGAGCAGCAGAGAGAGGAAATCGGACGTATAATACAACAAAGCAATGACTAACAATATGGACCAGAACCCCATTTTTTCAGACAACAACGAAGATACTTCCTCACCTAATTTCTTTCACCGTTTTGCCAACGGGCTGGTAAGATATTGGTGGGCCGTTCCCTGCGGTATCGTGCTGCAAACCGCATTGTTTCTGCTGGCCATTTTCCGTTGGCCGGCCAGCTGGTTTGAAGACGTTACCTCTATCGGCCTTCTCATTCTTGCTCTTTTGGAACTTGTGAAATTCGTCATCTTATTGGTACAAAGAAAGTTAGGAAAGCTGGTGGTGTCGGCTTGAATCTGACGGGAGCCAACTACGTCATTCACTTGGATCCGTGGTGGAATCCGGCGATTGAACAGCAAGCCACCGACCGCGCCTATCGCATCGGGCAAGACCAGAATGTCACTGTGTATCACTTGATTACAAGAAATTCCATAGAAGAAAAAATCATCCGTCTGCATAAGTCAAAACGCGACTTGGCAGATGCTTTGCTGACAGATACGGACGTTACCAAAGCCATGACATTGGAAGATTTGCGTCATTTGGTGCAAGTGGAGGAATTGGAAGCTCCGTTGGAAAATGTAGAATAATCAGTGATTGATATTCCATACCGTGGCAGTTGCCACCGTTTACCCTTCCACTCTTACCTTTTTCTCCACTCCACCAGTTCGCGCGGAAGCTTAATCCTTTTCGGCGTCGCTTTGTCGCCCGTGACGACGTATGGCGTCGCCAACCGTTCCTCCAACTCCTTCAAAAACGCTTCGCGGATGCGGCTGCACTTTTCGTTGATGGAATTCGACAGCGGGTCGGTGAGACTCTGAATGCTTCCCCGCATCTCAGCATCCACCTCTCGGCCCGAAGTCTGGCAGTACAATTCCAACAACTCCTCGCGATGGTTGACCAAGTGCTTGAAAATGATTCCTTCGGGATGTCTCAAAAAGAAGAAGAATACCGCTTTCGGCAACGGCCCCATCTTAATCTCCATATTCTGATAATCAGGAAGTAAAATACGGTTGTCGGCCGTAATGCGCAAACGGCTGGGCTTTACTGGATCATAAAACAAACTCTTGATAACTAATTCGTTAACGCCCATTGAGCGCAGTTTTGCAACCCTTTCGCGAATCTCCTGCGACAACTCGTATGCGGCTTTGGGGAAACGTTCATCCGAAGTGTTAGCTGTATCTATGCGCGAATAAGACACATTAAACAGTTGCTCGCCCCTATTGTACATCGAATCTCCATGCAACTCAGCGTATTTGCCGGGATAATAGTGTTGGAAAAAAAGCTCCAACTGCTCAAAGATATACTTGTCACTTCCTTCCTCCAAAGTCGCAAAAGCATAATGGGCTACCTCTTCTTCCCTACGTAAAAAGACATCGTCCCAATCGTCGTCGCGTACTAACATGGATTTTTCGTAAAACACCAAACCCGTGTGCGATGTCTTTGGCCGTTTTTTCACGCATTTGTGCTCGAACATCTGCTTAACGAATTCCATGACAAATTGCCGTGCCTCATGCATCTCGTCCAAGGTAACGAACTTAGAATAAATCTGTTGCACATCGAAGTCTGCAACCTTGTCCCGTATCGACTTCTTGGGGACTTCCGGTCGGTTATAGGCCAAAAGTGTGGTCAGATAGTCATCCGTCAGCAATTGAGGCAGGAAGATGAATGTTCGTTCATACTGCTGAAACCGTTGCTCGACTTCTGCAAGATTTCTTCTAAAAAAGTCGTCCAAACTTGCATTTTCGGTTTGGTTGATGAAAATCACCTGTCGGCTTTCCGGTTTCTGCGGAACATAGTGGTTGAGTAGTCTTGAAAAATTCATTAAAGGCATATTTGATGTGCAAAAATAGTAAAAATCAGAAATATTCGTTGAAAATATCCCATTGCCCTTCGAAAGCGCAGTCAACTATATCAGCGTCACTCATATATTTCGCAAAAGAAAGCACATCTTCCGTATCATAAAAACGAATCATAGCCTGTTTCAATAAATTACAATTCTATTCATATCCGTACGCCACTCCTCTAACCGCTGCCTTAGCGTTTTGTCCAAACCCAGTTACAGCATTCATACCACCTGCCTGACGGGTATCGTATGTCTGAACAAAAATCACATGTGCCCCCAACTTAGCTGCGTTTTGTTTTGCCTCTCGTTCCGCTTTTTCCTGAACTTTTGCCGTACCTGATAAGGAAGAGCCTGTCCAAGTTCCCTTTATATCACCTTTGCGAACCAACCCGATAATGTCGGCCTCGTTGGTGGTAATGATCACCTTTTCCCAATCATCTTTCCCATTAATAATGATTTTCTCGCTGATTTGCTGCGTGCGGCCGGAAGAGAAAACGATTTTTTCCACCTGTTGCGCAGATATTTCCTGCGTCATCACCTCATTGGGATACGAATAAGTGATTAATCCACTGGAAATGGATTTGACACTCACCTCCATAGTGTTGCCGTTGTGAAGAAAAACTTTATCGGTTTGGGCCAACAACATAATCGGCAAACCGATACATACGAAAAATGCTAAGAAGATTTTTTTCATACCTGAACCTTTTAAGATTAACGTTTATTTGACGCTGCAAAAGTAGTATGAAAACGATTTGGAATGCGGCTTTGCAAGGCTTGCAGCCCTACGGCTCGTTAATGTCAAAAGTGATGGGCAATGCCATTACACTGCGAACAATCTTTCCATCCTTTTTTGCGGGAATCCATTTCGGCATATTATTGATTACTATAACAACCTCATTTTCAAATTCTTGAGGTCCTCCCGACAATATTCTGACATTGCTTATACTGCCGTCTTTTTCTATCACAAAATCCACAAAGATAGTACCTTTCCAAAACTTCTCAGTGCTTGGATAATGTAAATTCTCGAACAGATATTGCTTTATTTTTTCCATACCTCCCGGAAATTGAGCTGCCTCGTCCGGTATCAGCCACACGTCATCCGCAAATCGCGAATCCAAAGAATCCTCCAAAGAAATGTCCCCTAAATATTCATAAGCAGAGCTATCTGATGTGGAAGGATTTCCTGTCGTAACATCATTTTGCGCGGTAGCAGGCAATGCCGCAAAAGTCAAGCCGGCGGCAATTCCCAATATGGCCACGCGCTTCGAAAGTTGCTGGCGCTTAGAGAGTTCGCGCTCCAATTGCGCCACCTCCGCTTCACATCGCGGACACGTGCCTTTACAGTCGCCTTCGTAATGACAAGGCAGAAATTCCATATCAATGCCGTTCGCTTCGGCCACTTTTTTGCGCACCGACTTCAAATATGCGCATACATTTTTTCCGTTCATTTGGGGTTGGGATTTGGGTTGCAAAAGTAACAAATTATTTCAACTTGCGCCAACGCCGAGCCAGCTCGAAAACGGCGGGTCCGAGATGACAATAGCCGTTGGGATTTTTATCAAGATAATCCTGATGATATTCTTCCGCTGGATAAAAACATTTCAAGGGAAGAAGTTCCACCGCGAGGTTTTCTCCAAACTTAGCTTGCTGTTCTTCAAATATTTCCTTTAGAATTTCTGCATCTTCTGTGCGATTGAAGTACACGCCGGTGCGGTAGCGTGTGCCCACATCCTCGCCTTGTTGGTTCAGACTCAGCGGATCAATAATCTGGAAATAGAGTTCGGTCAGTTCGCGCAAAGAAACCACGTCGGGCTGGTAAACCACGTGTACGCATTCGGCGTGGCCGGTCGTGTCGGTATAAACTTCCTGATAGCTTGGGTCTTGCGTGTCACCGTTGGCGAAACCGACTTCCGTAGAGATGACGCCTTCCACCATTTTGAAAAACTTCTGCGCGCCCCAGAAACATCCGGCGGCAAACCAGATTTCAGCTTCCTCGGGATGGAGCAATTGCGTCAGTTGTTCCAGAAAAACGCGGTCGGTGTCGTCGAAAGTGTTCAGTTCGCGGCTGTCGATGTCCAATACCGCCACGATTGTGCCGTTTTTGCGCACGGGCACCACGATTTCGCTTTTCGATTCGCTGGAGCAGGCGATGTGTCCGGGAAATTGTTCCACATCGGGAACCACTACGGTGCGCTGTTCCGCCCAGGCGGTTCCACAAACACCTTTGCCATAACCGATGTGCATACAGGCCAGCGGCCCTTGGAACGGACCGAGTATCAGCTCGTTGCCGGAGACGCGGTAGAAGCCGGTCCACCAAAAGCCGAACTCGTGGTGCAGCAGAGCGGCGAGGTTCGCCATCTTTGCGATGTAGTCGCGTTCGCCCGACAATAACGATTGTGCAGCGCGCAGCAGCGACGTGTATTTTTCTTCTTTTGTTGCCATTTTTTTACTTGTTGGCTGGCGAAAACGGGCATTTCTTGCCGATGCACTGGTTGTTAATCTGGCTGCGGCTGCATTTCACCTCCGGTTTTTCCATTTCAATGCCGAAGTTTTCCTTCACGAAATCGATGGCGGCGAGGATGGCGCAGTAGGAGTCGCGTTTGCAGCAGCGTGGACCTCCGTTATTGGCGATTTTCTCCAATGCCTTGGAAGTCATAAGGTTGGAAAGCCGCCACTCGTTAGTCGCAAGGGGAGTGCATTTGGTGATGATGGAAACAAACATGCCCGTGCTGATGGCCGCGCCGCACGCGCCCCAGTAACCGCACGCGCCGCCGGGAACTTCTTTGCCACGACTGATCATCTGCATTAACGCCTTTTCGAAATCGTCAATCGCACCGCCGGCATTTTTGTAGGCCGTCAGCAATGCCGCACCTACCAAAACGTGATGCTCCGGACCGTGCATGTGGCAGAACGGCATCGACATTTCCTTTTCCAAAATCTCAATGGGATTCTTCGAGGTCTCGTTCATGCACAAGGCCACAATGTCGCCCATTCCGGCCGTGTGGCACTCGTTGCATACGTAATGTCCTTTCACACAGCGTGTTTTGCTTAGTTCTTGCTTGTGGCAGATTACACATTCCATTAAGGTGTCCTGCTCCAAATATTCCAGCGGAGCACCGCAGATCAGACATTCATCGTTCGTCATTTTGTTTTCGTTTTTAAGGTTTTGTTCTTCGTTTTGTTGGGCATGTCCGCAAACTGCGCAAAACAGTGCGGCGGTAAAGAACATTGTGATTTTTTTCATTTATCTATTTTTTTGATGGAAACAGCGCAGAAAGGCATCAGCCGCCCGATTTTTCCTAACGCTATTTCGCTGTTGGTATTGAGGTTGCTGTAACTTAAAACAATTGATTAACAAGTATTTGTAAGTTTTTCGGTGCGAAGTTCGCATGGGAGTGGGGAATTACTCTTTGTGAAATTCCATCGTGGTCACGAAATCGGTTCCGTTTACAATGGAAAGGTTTTGCAAGGTGAGCTCGCGCACAGTGTAAATCACGGGATCCATTTCCGGGGCCTGAATAAAACTCAGTTGGTCGCCCTCCAAAGTCCACTGCATCGCCGTTTCCTGCATGCCGTTGGAAGTGATCAGCGTGCCATCCTCCAAAAAGGTGAGCTGAAAATCCTGGGTATAGAAATTGGTAATGTCGATTTCGTTGCCATACGCTAATTGTGTGGCTTTGTCCATGCGCCAGTGTCCGAGAATCGTAGGTTCCTCGACAGGTTCTTCCGAAGTGATTTCGGTTTCTGGAGTGGGTTCTTTTTCGCATGACGAAAACAGAAGTCCACAACTCAGCAGGATGGAAAAGGCAAAAAACAAGGTGAATTTTTTCATATTGAAATACTTTGAATGTAAAGAATATTTTTTCTTTTATGAATATGCATCACGAATGCAAAAATAATCAATTATCTGATACGCTGAATGTCTTGTTTAAAAAATCAAACAGAATCACCCCGTTTTGTCTTGTCGACTTATGCTTGACCACTTTTGGGTCCTTCGGAGAATGGGTGGAAGGGTGAGGAACATAATTAATCCCTTAACCCATTCATCCCTTTTTACAAGATTAAAAGGATAATTTCGGAAAATAAAACGGTGAAATGGCAAACAAAAAAAGGAGTTACATTGCTGTAACTCCTTGATTTTCTTTTGCGCTCCCTCAAGGACTTGAACCTTGGACCCTCTGATTAACAGTCAGAT
>JAKSME010000094.1 GCA_024400785.1 Bacteroidales bacterium | reverse complement strand
GCCGACAGCCACCCGAGCGCGGAGCCGAGAGCGTAGGGAAGACTGAGCGGCACCCTGGAGAAGTTTTTCTCCTGCATGAAGAGAGTGCCGCCCAAAATTGCGCAGTTGACCGCAATTAACGGCAAAAAAATACCCAAGGCCTGATAAAGCGCGGGAGTGTATTTCTCAATCACCATTTCCAGCAGCTGAACAATCCCAGCGATTACTGCGATGAAAATGATGAGCGACAAAAACGAAAGGTCCACATTAGCCCAGTCGGAACTAAGCCATGAAAGCGCTCCTTCGCCAAGTAAATATTTGTCAATAAGATAATTAACAGGAACAGTTACCGCCAATACGAAACAAACCGCAACACCGAGTCCAAAGGCCGTTTTTACATTTTTGGAAACCGCCAAGTAGGAACACATTCCCAAAAAGTAGGCAAAAACCATATTGTCGATAAAAACCGACCTTACGAAAATATCTGCCAACCCGTTCATTTTGCCTTATCTTTTTTACTGTTCAAAATCCAGATCAACGTACCGACCAAGATGAGTGCCATCGGAGGCAAAATCATCAGGCCGTTGTTCAGGTAACCGGCGTCGTAAAATGCCTGAGGAATAATGGGATGGCCCCAAAGTGTTCCCGAACCAAGCAATTCGCGCACAACACCGACTGTGACCAAAACCAAGCCATAACCGAATCCGTTCATTACGCCATCGACAAATGACGGGATGGGATTGTGCGAGAGTGCGAAAGCTTCCAAACGGCCCATGATGATGCAGTTGGTGATGATGAGGCCGACGAAGACGGAAAGCATTCTGCTGATGTCATAGACGAATGCCTGCAAGAACTGATCGACGGCGATAACGAGCGTGGAGACCACAAGCAGTTGCACAATAATGCGGATGCGTGGGGGAATTGTATTACGTAACAGGGAGATAATGAGATTGGAGAAGGCACAGACAACGGTCACCGACAACGCCATAACAACAGCCGGCTTGAGCTGTGCCGTAACTGCCAGCGCGGAACAGACACCCAAAACCTGCACCAAAATGGGGTTGTTTCTGTTCAAAGGTCCGAAATACGATTTCCAATCCATGTTATTTGTCCTCAAGATTCATTTTCAGCAACATTTCATCCACACCCTGGGAGGTCAGGGTGGCACCAGAGATAGCATCCACGCGGTTCGCCTCTGCCACTTCGGGAGATTTTCCCTTTTTTAAAACACGAACAGACGTGAAATTCCCGGCCATGTCACGGAGTTGCTTGCCGACGAACTGCGATGTAAAACGTTCATCCGTAATGTTGGCGCCTAAGCCGGGTGTTTCGGACTTATGAGCGAAACTCACTCCTTTGATTGTGCTACCATCCTCAGCCACAACCACATAGCCCCAAATTGCCCCCCAAAGTCCTTTTCCATCAACGCGCACCACCCTACCCTGACTTCCGTCAGCGCAACGGATGGAGTATGCCTCCGAGCCGTCGGTGGTGGGCAAAGCCGTGGCCTGCTGGTCGAATATGCGGGCGGCCTCATTCACCGCCACCTGTTTATAGCCGGCGGCACGCAAAATCTGCATGGCCCAGTCAGCTCGCTCATTTACCTCCTGCCGCGGCTTTAGGCCCAACGTCAAAAAGGTCAACAGCGATACGACCGCGATAACCAGTATGCTGATATACAGAAAGATATATGTATTGCTAAAATTCTTCATTCAAAAAAAAAGCGCCACTATTTTTTGAATTTGAAGCCCAAGTTTATATTGAACAAATTCTGTTTCCAGAAAGTTTTCTCATCATACTCTTTGAATTTGCTGGCAGAAATGTCGTATTTGACATCGAGCGTGAAGCGCCAAAAGTCGATACCGATACCGGCCTGGCCGCCCCATTGCGCGTAACCGACCATGTCATCCCAATTATCGTAATCACTGCCAATACGGAAACCGACACGCGGTCCGAGGAAGATTCGGAAGTTGAAATTCGGGCGGTTAACAAACTTGTAACCCAACAGCAAAGGCACGTCGATAAAATGCTGGCCGACTTCGAAACTCTCCTGGATTTCATCCTTGAGATCTTTAAAGTTGGTGCTGCGGAAAGAATACAGCACGTTGGGCTCGAAATAGAAATTTTTGCCAAAACGCAGAAACAGACCGGCTTCTCCGCCCGGTTTCAAGTTGCTTTTGTGAATATAATTGCTGAAATTGACACCGGCTTTAATACCCAAAGAAAAAGCCGACTGGGCCTTCAACATCGGTGCAGAAGCCAACATGGAAACACCCAGAAGAATAATGACGAAAATTCTTTTCATGTGAATGAATTTTAATATTTGATAATCAATGAGAAACAAAAATTCTCAACCTTTTTCTAACGGCAACAAAAATACAATTATTTTCAGAATTATTCCTTATCGTCTTGCTGATTTATGGTTTGACAACTTTTAGGACCTTCGGGGAATGGGTGAATGGTGGAAAGGTGAAAGTATGAGACGACATAACTAATCCCTTAACCCATTCACCCTTCATCCCCTTACAAGATTAAAGGAGATGATTACGATTATTTTCGGAATTCATCCCCAATAATATTGTTGAGAAAAGATAAATGAATGACATCCTTTCATTTGAATTTACTATTTTTGCAGCCCGAAAATTCTATAAAATATTAAGGTAAAAATGTATTCTTTTAATGCAGCAGAAACGAGAAAACAACTCGTAGAATGGATTCGCAACTGGTTTGAACGTAATGGAAAAGGATGTAATGCCATCATCGGGCTTTCTGGAGGGAAAGACTCCACCATCATGTGCGCGCTATGCGTGGAAGCACTTGGGAAAGAGCGTGTTATCGGTGTCGGCATGCCCGACAGCGGGCAGGATCTCCACCATGCAGACGAAGTGGCACAACACTTCGGCATTCGATTCCTCGAAGCCAACATCGGAGGAATGACCACCGCATTGAAGCAGCTTTTCAACGAAAATGCCGAAAGATGGGGATGCGAGATGTCGGTACAAGCCGAACAGAACATGCCGCCGCGCCTGCGCATGGTCACTCTGTACGCCATCAGCCAATCGAACAACGGCCGCGTGATGGGAACGTGCAACCTCAGCGAGAATTACATCGGCTACCTCACCAAATTCGGCGACGGGGCCTCTGACGTGGAACCGCTGGCAGAACTCACTGTGACAGAATTACTTCAAATCGGTGACTTGATGGGAATCCCCTATAAATGGGTGCACAAAGTCCCCACCGACGACCTTCCCCACTCCAAAACCGACGAGGAAAAATTCGGTTTCACCTACGCCACTCTCGACAAATACATCCGAGGCATCGAAGAACCCGACCCTGAGACCAAAGCGAAAATCGACCGCATGCACCGAAACAACCTGTTCAAGTTGAAACCGGGGGAAGTGTTCGGTTAAACGTGAAAACGTGAAAACGTGAAAACGTGAAAACGTGGAAGCGTGGAAGCGGGGAAACGGAGAATACGGATTGAGACACGGCACACACCGAATACGCACACACATTTTCAACAATGGTGGAAAAAAACAAGATTTCGTTAAATCATTGTTTTGAAAAAAATTTGTAATTTTGCCGCCCGAAATTTACAAACTAACATTATAAAAAAATTATGGCAACAACTGCAGATTTTAAAAACGGTCTTTGTATAGAATTTAATGGCGACCTTTGGAAAATTGTTGAATTTCAGCATGTTAAACCTGGAAAAGGTCCTGCTTTCGTAACTTCAAAATTGAAAAACCTTAGAACTGGCCGCGTTTTGGATAACACCTTCACCGCTGGTGTAAAAATCGAATTGGCCAATGTTGAACGCCGTCCCTACCAATTTTTATACAAAGAAGGTGATGATATGTACAACTTCATGCACACCGAAACTTACGAACAAATCGCCATCCAACACGACCTCATCAGCAACCCCGGTCTTTTGAAAGAAGGTCAGACCGTTGAAATGATGTACGACGTAAAAACCGACACTCCCCTCACCTGCGAAATGCCCGCATTCGTAGAGTTGGAAGTTACTTATACAGAACCCGGTGTCAAAGGCGATACCGCAACCAACACCTTGAAAAGAGCCACCGTTGAAACCGGCGCCGAAGTTTTCGTTCCCCTGTTCATCGAAACTGGCGAACACATCATGGTTGACACCAGAAACAACAAATACTCAGAAAGAGTTAAATAATGATCCTTCCAAAGCCCATTAGTATTGACGAATTGCTTGGCATTCTGAATGTTGAAGCAACAGTGAAAGGAAAAACCGACAACATGGTGCACGGCATCAATGAGTTGCACTCTGTTCAAGCAGGCGACCTCTCATTTGTTGACAATGACAAATATTACGACAGGATGCTCAAGAGTGCGGCTACCGTCATCCTGATAGACAAAGAGATGGATTGCCCGGAAGGCAAGACTCTCATTCGCGTGGCCGACCCGCTAATGGCTTATTTGACCGTGGTTCGTCATTACATTTCTTTCCACCCGCAAACCGAAATGATTCATCCTTCTGCCCAAATCGGCAAGGGAACGATTATCCAACCCGGAACTTTCGTGGGCGAAAACGTGGTTATCGGAGAAAACTGCACCATCCACTCCAACGTCAGCATATATGCCGACACGGTGATTGGCAACAATGTCACCATTCAGTCGGGCAGCGTGCTTGGCGCGGATGCCTGCTACTTTCAAAAACGCCCCGACGGTTGGCTGAAGTTCGACTCCTGCGGACGCACGGTCATCGGCAACGATGTGGAAATCGGCTGCTGCGTGTGCATCGACCGCGGCGTTTCCGGCGATACCTACGTGGGCGATGGCTGCAAGTTCGACAACCTCGTACAAGTCGGCCACGACACATACCTCGGCCAGCGCTGCCTCTTTGGCGCACAAAGTGCCATCGCCGGCTGCACCCGCATCGAAGACGAGTGCGTTGTTTGGGCTAAATCGGTGGTTAATAAAGATTTAACCATCGCAAAGCGTACCACCATCTTGGCTATTTCCGCTGTTGACAAGAACATCACGGAAGAGGGTGGAACCTACTTTGGAGCCCCCGCCAGCGACGTTCGCAGAAAATGGCGCGAAATGGCTTGCGCCCGACAACTTCCCGAACTGGTGGAAGAAGTGAAACGACTGAAAGCTGAATTGGAAGAATTAAAGAAAAAGTAGAAATTTTCAAATTGTTTTTATAAAAAGCATCAGATTTCTGATGCTTTTTTGTTTATATTTGCCACTCAATTTAATAGTTTCCCATGTCATCATTAACATCATCCCGAAAAGCAAGTTTCATCATTATTGCGTTCATCTATTTCGTCGCTTTTGGTGTCGGCTTTCTAACATATCGTTTCTTAATTTCCTGTTTGCTAAACAGTTACTGGGCTCTGTTCTGGGCCGATGTCGCCGCCACTATCGTAACCTGGGCGTACGGACTAATGTACAAAAATGTGTCGGTTTACGATCCTTATTGGAGCGTGCTGCCACCCGTTATGCTGACACTTTGGGCCATCCACACCGGAACTTTCGGTTTGGCTGGCCTCCTGCTGCTGATTGCCATCTGGTATTGGGGCATTCGCCTCACGGGCAATTGGGCCTACACTTTCAAGAATCTGGACACAGAAGACTGGCGTTACACCAAATATCGCACTGAACAGAAAACGTTCATCTTTCAGATTATCAACTTCTTCGGACTAAACATGATGCCCACAATTGTGGTGTTTTTGGTAATGTTGCCGGGACTGGATTTGCTAACTGCCATTGATAGTTTCAGCCCGATTTTCAATGTCGCACACGAATACAGCTGGCTCACCATTGTGGGTTTCCTCGTCTGCATCACGGCCGTTACCATCCAGTTAATTGCTGGTGTACGTAGCAGCCAACGGTTTTGAAAGAAATCTTTGGTACATCGTCGGTCCCGTCGCCATGACATGTCTCTTCCTATTCATCAGCATCCCGTTGATGGAGAAACGGCAGCTGCAAAACAAACCGGGCTATGCTGAGTACAAGAAGAAAACGAGAATCTTTATTTGATTTCGGTTAAACGGTTAACATCGTGAAAACGGTTAACATCGTGAAAACGGTTAATTTGAGTTAAAGGGTTAAGAGATGAAAAGAAGCTATTGTTTGATGGTATTCACCATTTTGCTGTCAGGGGCAACTGCACCTACTTTCGGACAGACGGACATTCGGAAGGAATTGTTTGCCATACAAGATGTTCCATATCTACCAGAGTTATCCGGCGACAGTTTGTTTTGGGATCTGGTGATTCAAGGCACTGCAATCCTCCCACAACTCATCGACTGCATTGATATAGAGCAAAAAAGCGATATTGCCATACCCAACTGGGGAGGTGAATATACTTACGGGGACATTGCTTTCGACATCATCAACCATATCATACACAACATTCCATACGAGCAACTATTTAGTAAACAAGGAGTTGACACCTATTTTTCTTTTATAAATTCTTCTCCGCGAAGCAGAAATCAACTTCAAGATTTCATACGTTCATGGTATGAGAAAAACCGTTTGAACTTGGTTTGGATTTCTGATGACCGCAGTCACAAAACCTCTCGCGACTGGAAATATCCATCGAACAGACATCCGGCAGGCGGATGGTATGAAACGAAGTAACTAACGCTTAATACATCATTTTTGCAATTAAGAAAAAAATCCGCAAACCTCCAAGTTGTGGGCGAGGGTCTGGACTTCCTTTAACACAAACTGAAAGCTCACGGATATATCCGCGAGCATTTCCGTTTTCTACTGTGTTAACTGAAATTGTCCAGATTTCGCCCACCCAGAAAAGCGAAAACGCTTTGTCGTTATATAGAGCTACGAAAAATCGTACTTGAATTTCGTCTTAATAGTTTTATAAGTGCAATGAAGAATGAGGCTGCAAAAATAGTGATTTTTTTGTTTCCCTATACAGATTAATCAAAATATCACGGAATTTTGCCGCAGATGGCAATCATTTGTTCCCGGTATTCCGCAACATACTAATTATGAGTTATAAATTACTGGTGTGCGATAAAATTTAAAAATTCATATAAGTTATTGATATAATATGATTTACAAACGCTATTTGATTTTTAATTTTGAATGTTATTTCTATATTACCACCCCTTTATCCCCTCCTTAAAAAGGAGGGGAATTCAATGCAACGCTTAATTTTTCCCTCAAAATAAATATCGCCACACACTAATTATGAATTATGCATTATGAATTATTAATTATTAATTATGCATTAGTAATGTTGCGATAAAATTTAAAAAAATCATATAAGTTATTGATATAATATAAGATACAAGCGTTCTTGGATTTTTTGATTTGAATATTGTTTCTATATTACCACCCCTTTATCCCCTCCTTAAAAAGGAGGGGAATTCATTGCTGACGCTTTTATTTCTTTATCTTCAAAATAAATATCGCAACAGTACTAATTATGCATTATGCATTATTAATTATTAATTTTAAACGTCCACGCGGCAGTGCTACTTAAATCGCTGAATTTCAGTGAGCGGGTATCTACCACCAGCCACTTACCTTCCCGATGGCAGGGTAAAACCTTTTCGCACCCCAGCAGCGTCACCGTTGGCAGAGTGGCCAACTCGCCCACATCCAGCCACAATTGTTCTTCAGGAAACTGTAACGCAATGGCATACAACACATTACCATTTACCGTATAACAAACCTTCGGCTGTTCGCAACTGTAAAAAGCTTGCAAACCATTGCCAAAAGCAGTTGCAGGAACAACCTCGCTCTGCTGCGACTTCGAGCGCCATCGCAAAATGCAAACTGCTTCCAAATCCTTTTCCTCAAACCCAACGGTCAACGAGACAGGGACATTTGCTTTCAACTTCACGATGCCTTCACGTTTAGAGCCCGACACTGCGGGATCAAAGTTGATGACCGTATCTCCACCG
>JAKSME010000093.1 GCA_024400785.1 Bacteroidales bacterium | reverse complement strand
ATAATATAACGATGTTGAAGTTTTAGTGGCTAATGATTTTGATTATGGGGAAACTGATAGTGATGAAGATTATAGTTTCTTGGTAGAAGATTAAATTGCTACGGTATGCCCGGGAATGAGCTTACATATTCAATGCAAAAATCAGCTTTACTGTTAACTAGTTCAATAGTAAAGTCCGGTTTGGATGTGACGAATCTCCACTCACCACATTTTTCGGGTCTTGAATTTGTGGAAAGCACATATAAGTCACGGGCAGAATTTACAATTTCAACCTCAAAATCAGCTGCGCTGCTAACAATCATAACATCGCCATACAACGGAATCCCCTTGCAGGTGCAGTGCTCTTTGTCAATAGGTTCGGATGATGAGTTGGAAGCCAACAGCAGACTGTCGGGTTCGGCAGCATAAACGGAGAAACCCACAAATAAAATGAGCAGGAAAGAAAACAACTTTTTCATAATATAACGATGTTGAAGTTTTAGTGGCTAATGATTTTGATTATGGGGAAACTTCAAGACTATGATTTTTTAGTTGATGGTTAATAATCTATATAACGTATAGTAAAATCAGCTTCCCAGCAATCGTTCACAAATTGTATCGTAAAATCTGGAGTATATGACTGACCAACAAATGTCCAATTCCCACAATCGTTGACTGTGTACGATTTATTGACACGTACATCTAAATCCGCACCAGCATCAACAATGCACACTTTAAAATCCGCACCATATTCAACAATTCTGACGAGTCCCTGGATAGTTTTCCCCTTGCAGGTGCAGTGCTCTTTGTCGATAGGTTCGGATGATGAGTTGGAAGCCAACAGCAAGCTGTCAGGTTCGGCAGCATAAACGGAGAAACCCACAAATAAAATGAGCAGGAAAGAAAACAACTTTTTCATAATATAACGATGTTGAAGTTTCAGTGCGAAATCGAAATTAGGAGCAAAATTTCGAACAAAATCGTTACCTTTGACTATGTGAACAGCATAGAGGTTAAAACGTCGTGCAAAAATTCCAGTTTCAATGTCTGATGATTTTGATTGCGGGGAAACTCAATATTTTTGTTTTTTTCATTTTCTTGATTTGCCAATTGATTTTTTTGTATTTTTGCCGCGCTTCACCGGTTGAGCACCACCCAGTGTTTGGGAACATTTTATATGTTTAGGCTCGCGGTGAGGCTTTTTTGTTTCTATTTGAGTAGAAACTTTTTAATACAGCCTTTTCTCCCTCTTTTGTTACCCTGGTCACTTCTTATATTTGCGTGCCATAAGTTTTAATGTCTGATGATTTCGATTACGGTAAAATTTTTCGATATTGCGGGTGTGTCGTTTTTTTTGTATTTTTGCAGCTGTCCTTCGGTGGTTGGTACAAGGCCCTTTTCGGGGCCGGGAAAGAATCAGAGTAACCACCATTTTTTTATTCTTGCATCGTTAAACAGTATTGCCAAAATCTTAAAGGATTCTCTGAGTTTTAATGCCCGACTATTTCGGTTGCGGTAAAACTCTAAACGAGGTTGCTTTATTGTTGTGATACAAGGTTGTATGTCTGTTTTTTTCGTACAAATGTGTAATATGATAAAAAATGTGTACTTTTGCACGTTGTTTTGTCTGAGTCATGTTGTGCGGACTTCGTAAAACTCAGAAATACAATATGGATCATTGTCAACTTGAAGTCCGGTAGCCCTTTTTAATATGAAAAAAATCAAATTTATCAGCACTTTTATTCTTGCCTTTTTCTTGCCTTTTTCTGTTGGCGCACAGCAGTTAGTCGGTGCCATCAATATGTTGTCGAATCGCATGATTAATTTCAATAAACACTACGAATTGTTACAAAAGAACATAACACTTGATGATTACGTGATACAAAACAATGCAGCGGCAACGCTGCAGGAGGCTATAGACAAAACCGTACTCAGTGTGCCATGTGGAGAATTCATAATGAATGCTCAAATTTATATGTTTGACAATATGTTTGTTGTAGTTGGTGATGTCTGGGGAGAGAAGCATAATTCTTGCTTATACGAAATTGGTGATTTGGTTTCCTGGGATGAAAAAAGGGTCGGCACTATCATATCCATAAAGAACGATGATGAATGCGTGGTTAAGGATCTGCAAACCGAGCAACAAAAGAATTTGGATTTTTCCGATATTCACAAGGTCAACTCGCTTGAGAATTTTAACTTCTTTAAAGTTGGTGACAGAGTCAGTTTCGGAAAAAACAAGTATGGAGAAGTCGTCTCCATAAAAGATGAGGACAACTGCATGGTCAAAGATCTCCAGAATGGACATATCAAAGAGATGGAGTTTGATGACCTCACACGTGCGGATTTAGATGGCGACACCCCAAATTTCAACGTCGGTGATAAAGTAACTTGGAAAGTCTTCGGCGGAATATCATATAAAAGTGGCGTGATCATTTCAATAAAGGACAAAAATAGTTGTTTGGTAAAGGACCAAAGTGGGAACACGAAGGAAATGTACTTCCAGAATTTGTTCAAATTGGGAGAATAATACTCACCTCCTACATAGTATATTCTAATATTTCTCTCCGTTATACTTCAAAAGAAGGTACGGCTGCGCTGTGATGTCTTTTATCCGCCCCCCGTTCTGAACACTTCTTTTTAAGAATATAAGGGAAAGTTTTGGGGGCGCAACGACAGTCGTTGCACAAGAGAAGTGAGGATAATGGCCTTTTGGCGCTCCGCTTTTCTGCCGACAAATATTAGTTTCCCCAATAATTCAATTCCCAACTTTCAATTTTCAATAAAAAACTCTCAACTCTCATCTTTCAACTCAATATTTGTCATAATTGAAACTTGAAACGTTTATAAGACGAAAGGAAATATATCCGTTTTTTTTGTATTTTTGCGGCTTGCAATTTTAGCGCGATAAGAATGGAAGAAGATATCATAAAGAACTTTAACTCAGAAGAATACAAACACGGTTTTGAATCCAGCATCGAGGTTGAGGAGTTCCCGCGCGGTCTGAATGAGGATATTATCCGCATGATTTCACGTCGTAAGGAAGAACCCGACTGGCTGCTCGAATTCCGCCTCAACGCTTTTCGCAAATGGCAGACGATGAAAGAACCCAATTGGGCTCACCTTCATTATAAAAAACCTGATTACCAGGATATTATCTATTTGGCAATTCCTAAAAAACAGTCATCTTCCGAAGTAACCAAGACGTTCGACAAACTTGGCATTTCGTTGGATGAGGATGCGGAGGCCTTCTCCAATCTGAAAAAAGAGGAGGAAAAACCTGCCGAATCCATGGTTGCCGTGGATGCCGTCATCGACTCGGTGTCGGTAAAGACGATGTACTCCGATATGTTGGAGCAAGAGGGCATTCTTTTTTGCTCCTTCGGCGAGGCCGTAAAAAAATATCCCGACATTGTAAAGAAATACCTGGGAAGTGTTGTGCCGCCCGGCGACAACTTCTTCGCCGCCCTCAACTCTGCCGTTTTCAGCGAGGGTTCCTTCTGCTACATCCCGAAGGGTGTGCGCTGTCCCATCGACTTGAGCACCTATTTCCGTATCAACGCCAAAAACTCCGGGCAGTTTGAGCGCACGCTGCTCATCGCCGACGAAGGCGCATACGTTAGTTATCTGGAAGGATGTACCGCACCGCAACGTGATGAAAATCAGTTGCATGCAGCCATCGTTGAAATCGTGGCCCTGGAAGATGCGGAGGTGAAATATTCCACCGTACAGAACTGGTTCCCGGGCGACAAAGACGGCAACGGCGGTATCTACAACTTCGTTACCAAACGCGGGCTCTGTAAGGGCGCCCGCTCCAAAATCTCCTGGACGCAGGTGGAAACCGGCTCTGCCGTTACTTGGAAATATCCGAGCTGCGTGCTTCAGGGCGACGACTCCGTCGGAGAGTTTTACTCCGTGGCCGTCACCAACAACTACCAACAGGCCGACACCGGCACCAAGATGATCCACATCGGCAAACGCACCCGCAGCACCATCATCAGCAAGGGCATCTCCGCCGGCTACAGCCAAAACAGCTACCGCGGTCTGGTGAAAATCAACAAGGGCGCGGTCAACTCCCGCAACTTCTCGCAGTGCGACTCGCTGCTGATGGGCGACAAGTGCGGCGCGCACACCTGGCCCTACGCCGACTGCCACAACAACAGCTCCGTACTCGAACACGAAGCCTCCACCGGGAAAATTTCCGAAGAACAGCTTTTCTACTGCCAACAGCGCGGCATCAGCACCGAGAAAGCCGTCAGCCTGATCGTCAACGGCTACGCGAAAGGCGTGCTCGAAAAACTGCCGCTCGAATTCGCCGCCGAAGCCCAAGAACTCCTCTCCATCTCCCTCAAAAACTCAGTCGGCTGATCCTCCCCCACTTTAAGAATAATCATTTCCACCCAATATCTTAAACCATGCACTTAGCAGATACCACCATTGAAAACATCGCCGTCCATGCCGTCGGCAACAAACAGTTGGACGAACCGTTAACCCTGTCGCACGAACTTTTGAACGTCAGCGACGAGGTCAAGAACATGTTGAAAACCTACTTTCTCTATCCGTTCAAAACGGACGAGTATTTCCAGTTATTCGACGAGGAAGGTGTGGAAACCAACGATGTTTACAAATGCGCCTCCGCCATTTTCGACAACCCAGACGAAATGCTGGAGCAGTCGTTGTATTTAGCGCAACATCTTTACAATCAGTGCAATCACCCAAAAATCAAAGACGGTGAATTTTACGTGGTTTATTTCAAAAACTGTGTTTTGGATGATGAACAGGTGGACGCCATCGGGTTATTCAAAGCGGAAACCAAAGACACTTTCTTGAAAATCCATCAAGAAAACGACAAGTTTGTGGTTGAAAGTGACTTCGGATTCGGACTGAACAAGTTGGACAAAGGTTGTTTGATTTTCAATACGGAAAAAGAACGCGGTTATGTGGTGGCCGTGGTCGATAACACCAACAAAAATGCCGAAGCGCAATACTGGATGGACAACTTCCTCCACATCCGCCAGCGCAAAGACGAATTTTACAACACCCAGAATGTGCTTACGATGTGCAAGGAATTCGTCACCGACTACCTGCCCGAGCAGTTCGAGGTTTCCAAAGCCGACCAGGCGGAAATCCTGAACAAGTCCGTCAACTTTTTCAAAGAAAACGAGACCTTCGAGATGGATGACTTCAAGCAGGAAGTTATTGGAAATCAGGATTTGATTGAGAGTTTCGACACGTACAAAGAAGAGTACCAGCAGGCCAACGACATGGTGGTTCCCGAGAGCTTCGGCATTTCCGACAGCGCTTTGAAGAAGCAGTCGCGCAACTTCAAGAGTGTCATTAAGTTGGATAAAAACTTCCACGTTTATGTCCACGGCGACACCAAGATGATCCGCAAGGGCGTAGACCCCGACACCGGTATGAATTACTACCAGCTATTCTTTGAAGAAGAGTATTAGTTGGTGGAAGCGTGAAAGCGTGAAAACGGGGAAACGTGGAAACGTGAAAACGGGGAAACGGGGAAGCGTGAAAACGGGGAAGCGTGAAAACGGGGAAGCGTGGAAGCGGGGAAACGGGGAAGCGAAATCATCGCCTTTAATCTTGTAAAGGAATAAAAAGGTTCAAAAAATTGTCAAGCCATAAACCAACAAGCCGATAAGGGATATTACCGTAAAATCAACCGATTTTAACCGACTTTAACCGATTTTAACCGATTAACCGACTTTAACCGATTAACCGACTTTACTTAAAACAATTGTTCATGCCCCAATTGAAGCGGTAACCGTTCTTTTCACCGAACGCTGTTTTCGCCTGCTCCACACGCATGGGAATAATCCAATATTGTTTGCGCAAAGCATCGGTTTCATTTTCAGGCATAAAGAATGATTTCCATAGAGGACTGTCGCCATTGCCGAGACGGAAAAACATTTTGGAGAATTTTCCACAATCACACTCAACGGTTTCGTCGTTGACGGAACCACGCGAAATATCAATCATGTATGCGTATTCGCGAGGATGCAGATTCCCCTTGGCAATTTCAGTGTATAGCGGCTCAAAACTTTTTATGGGGCAAGCATTATGCACAAAATAAATGACAGGCAATGTTTGCGAAATGTATCCATCGTTAAGTCCAAAACAAGAATACGTCGGATTGACTATCTGCACCCAAACCGTATCTTCCCCAAAGACCATTGGAAAAGGAACCGTATCATCCATAAAGCACAGACTGTCAGCGCTCATTTGCACCAACTTATTAAAATTCAAATCTTCATTATGTAAATCGATATAAAGAAGCGAGTCGTCAATGCCGAGCAGTTTGGCTCCCGGATAACCGTACATGTTGATTTTTTCGTTCAGAGCCGCGTCCCAGTCGGCAAACATTTCGCGATACTCGGCTCCGTGCGGCACGCGCCGAATTTTCACCTCGGTCAAAGAAAAGCGGTAAAGCCATGCCAAATATTCCTGGTTGATGGAGCTCAGGTACGCTTGACGCAATTTAACCCCTTGCTTGCTTTTCTCAAAATCAGCGACTTCCTGAATGACATTGGAATTTGTCCAGGCGGGAATTTCATTCAGATGGGAGGTTCTGAGACCATATCCGACAGCTTTTTTCAGATATTTCATATAGTCGCGCCCATAGAAGTGAGCCATCTGCGCGGCAGCAACCAAATCGTGAACATAATTAAATTCGAACTTCTTGAAAGCCAGATCGTAATAACGGAATGCAGCATCAACGTTTCCGTCTTCAAACATAGCGCATTCAGCTTTGTAAATCAGTTCATGATAATGCCAGTAATTCTGGTCTTTCTGGGCATTCACCATCGATGTGGAGAATAAAAACGCACAAAACGCAATAAGGATTTTTTTCATATTGGAGATTTTTATTCGGAATTACAGCTTTGGTGTGATCTTCTTTAAAAGTCACCATTAACATCAACGCAAAATCTCATCCGATGTTGCAACAACTCTTCCACCTTTCCATCATTCACCCATTCCACCATTCCACCATTCCACCATTCCACCAACACTATTTATATAACAGTAACGCCTGTCCGCCGTTCGTCACTTCCCACTTCTGAAACTTTTGCAGCAGACCGAGACCGCACAGCAAACTGGCGCCATCGATTACCCCCACAACGACATTGTCGACGGTATAATCGCCGATTTTCACATTATTCAGCACCAAATTTACAGCATTCACCGTCTTGCCATCGGCGGTAACATACTGTGTTTCACCAAGATAGTTATCTTCGCCAATGCAACCCTGCCGTTGGAGCTCATCCGCGAGTTCCTGACTGATGAGCATGTCGCTGGCGCCGGTATCGAAGAGAAAATATTTTTCAACGCCGCAAATGGAGAGTTTTACCTTGTGTCCCATGGAGGCAAAATTGAGCAGCGTGACCTGGCTGGATTCGTCGCCGCCCCTAATGTCGGAAGGATTATAAAAATTGGACACCAAGCCGCTCACATCCATCAGATGGTCGATGCAGCCCATAATCACTTCATTGAAAAAGGCACCGTTTTCGTCCTCGGCGTGCAGGATTTGCTCGTAACTGTACCCTTTCAACAGAATTTTATCCACTGCGCAAGAACAGAAATGCCACGCTTGACTGTGACTGAAACCCGCGTCCGCAAGGTGCTGATCATTTCCCATTTGGTCAACGCAAGATTCCACTATTTCATTGCGCAACGAAAGTTCGCTGTCCACCCCCGGTTCCTCTTTTCCCAAACAGATCAAAATATCTTGGAAGTATTTGACTAACAAAATGTTTTCTATTTCTTCATCATCCAACGTCGTCAAGCTCAAGAAATCGTCAACCGTCATTTTGGGGAGCAACTGGTCAATCATACAGCTACAAATCGCGCGGGGCGAAAAGTTCAACCCTTCATCCAAAACAACTTCTTCAGCCATTCCCTCAATACAACTTTCTATCAGCTCACTCCTGTCGCCCAGTTCAGCACCATCTTGGGAATAAACAGTTTGGGTAAAAACCTGTGGCAGGATACATAAAATGAAAAAAGGAAAAAGGATGAT
>JAKSME010000092.1 GCA_024400785.1 Bacteroidales bacterium | reverse complement strand
GATGTCGCTGTAAGTTTTGCCGTCGATGGGCTGTTGGTAGGCGGGTTTGACGATTTCGAGGAAGTAGGAGCAGAATTCGTCCCAAACGAGTTTGTAGGCAGACATGAGCGCGTCTGAGATGCGGAATTTGTCGAAGTGGTCGTTGATTTCGCCGAGGACTTCGTTGAAGCGGTGGTTGAACCAGTTGATGGCGGTGGCGGAGTGGAGCGGTTGGGGAAGTTTTTCATCCACCTGCCAACCTTTGACGAGTCGGAAAGCGTTCCACATTTTGTTGCTGAAGTTGCGGCCTTGTTCGCACAGGGCTTCATCGAACAGCAGGTCGTTTCCGGCGGGGGAGCTGAGGAGCATGCCCATGCGCACGCCGTCGGCGCCGTATTTTTCCATCAGCATGATCGGGTCGGGAGAGTTGCCGAGCGACTTTGACATTTTGCGGCGCAAGTGGTCGCGGACGGTACCTGTGAAATAGACGTGTTTGAAAGGAACTTCCTTACGCCATTCCAAACCGGCCATGATCATACGGGCCACCCAGAAGAAGATGATGTCGGGGGCGGTGATGAGGACGGAAGTCGGGTAGTAGTAGTTGATTTCTTCATTGTCGGGATGGTTCATTCCGTCGAAAACGGAAATGGGCCACAGCCAAGAGCTGAACCAGGTGTCGAGTACGTCTTCGTCCTGTTGTAAGTCGTTGATTGTCAAGTTTAATTCGGGGAATTTCTGCTGAGCCATTTCGAGAGCGGCTTCTTTGGACTTGGCCACCACGAACTCTTTGTTGGGCAGGTAGTAGGCCGGGATTCTGTGTCCCCACCAAAGTTGGCGGCTGATGCACCAGTCTTTCACATTTTCCATCCAGTGAGCGTAGGTGTTTTTGAATTTTTCCGGATAGAATTTGATGTCGTCGTTCATCACCGCGTCGAGGGCGGGTTTGGCGAGATCGCCCATTTTGCAGAACCACTGCAGTGACAGTTTGGGTTCGATGACGGCGTTGGAGCGTTCGGAGTAGCCGACTTTGTTGTTGTAGTCTTCGATTTTGACGAGTGCGCCGGCTTTTTCAAGCATCGGGAGAATGTCCTTGCGAGCTTGGAAGCGGTCGACGCCGACGAGGAACTGTGCGTTTTCGTTCAAAGTTCCGTTGTCGTTGAAAATGTTGATGGTGTCAAGTTTGTGTTTGATGCCGAGGTTGTAGTCGTTGATGTCGTGTGCCGGGGTGATTTTGAGGGCGCCGGTACCGAATTCGCGTTCCACGTATTCATCGAAGATGAGCGGGATGGAGCGGTTGACGATGGGGACGATGGCGCGTTTGCCCTTGAGGTGTTGGAAGCGTTCGTCTTCGGGGTGCATGCAGATGGCGGTGTCGCCGAGGATGGTTTCCGGGCGGGTGGTGGCGATGGTGACGTAGTCGTTGTCAGTGCCTTCGATTTTGTAGCGGACGTAATAAAGTTTGGACTGTTCTTCTTTGTAGATCACCTCTTCATCGGAGACGGCGGTGAGGGCTTTGGGGTCCCAGTTGACCATGCGGACGCCGCGGTAGATTTTGCCTTTGTTGTAGAGGTCGATGAAGACGTCGATAACGGCTTCAGAAAGCTTGTCATCCATGGTGAAGCTGGTGCGGTCCCAGTCGCAGGAGGCACCGAGGTGGCGGAGTTGTTTGAGGATGATGCCGCCGTGTTTTTCTTTCCATTCCCAGGCATATTTGAGGAATTCATCGCGGGAGAGGTCTCGTTTGTCGATGCCTTTTTCCTTTAGCATGTTCACGACTTTCGCTTCAGTGGCGATGGAGGCGTGGTCGGTGCCGGGGACCCAGCAGGCGTTGAAGCCCATCATGCGGGCGCGGCGGACGAGGATGTCTTGGATGGTATTGTTGAGCATGTGGCCCATGTGGAGGACGCCGGTGACATTCGGCGGAGGAATTACGACACTGAATGCCGGTCTTCCATCAGGTTTCGAGGCGAAGAGCTTGCTGTCTTCCCAAAATTTATACCACTTGTTTTCAATCAGTTGAGGATCGTACTTGGTTGCTATTTCCATTTTTTATAATATGTAAAAATTAGGCGGCAAAGATACGAAATTGTCGTCAGTTTTTTTTCTATGAAATCTATAGTTTTTTTATGAAAAGATAATGGGATTTCGCTCGGTAGGGGCGGCGGTTTTTGATGAAAAAATTATTACTTTTGCACCGTTGAAATTCTAACTTGAAAAATAGAATATTGTTGATATATCTTTTTGAAAAACAATATTTTACAAATTTTTGAGGAAAAAAATTCGGCGCTTTTTGAAGAAGAAAATTTAAAACAAAAAAACATAATCATGAAAGTTTCCACTTTACTTGGAGAAAGATTTAAGAAAGCCCCCGGCGATTGTACCATCGACAGCCATGCCTTCATGGTGCGCGGCGGCTACATTAAATCTGTAGGAACGGGCGTTTTTTCACTCTACCAGCCCGCAAAACGAATTACGAAGAAAATTGAAAACATCCTGAGAGAAGAGATGGACCGCATTGACGGTCAGGAAGTCATGTTTCCTGTTGTGATGCCCGGCTCTTTGTGGCAGGAATCGGGCCGTTTCGACAGTATCGGTTCAGAGCTTTTGCGTTTCAAAGACAGAAACGGCATGGACATGGTGCTGGGAATGACGCACGAGGAGGCCGCCGTCCAGCTGGCCCGCGACGCCGCCGGCAGCTACACCAAATATCCTTTCATGATTTATCAGATACAGACCAAGTTTCGCGACGAGCCTCGCTCTCGCGGCGGTTTGATCCGCACCCGTGAATTTACCATGAAGGATGCCTATTCCTTCCATACCTCACAGGAAGATTTGGAAAGATATTACAAAATCGCCTACCGTTCATACGAACGTATCTTTACCCGTTGCGGCATTCCGCAGGTGGTTGCGGTGAAGTCGGACTCCGGCATGATGGGCGGCCGCGTTTCCCACGAATTCATGCTGCTGACCGACATCGGTGAGGATACCATCGTCATCTGCCCCGACTGCGGTTATCGTTCCAACAGCGAGGCCGCCGACAGCATCGTTCACAACGAACCCACTGAAATCCGCCCGTTGGAAGAGGTTCACACCCCCAACTACAAAACCATCGAAGAAGTTTGCGGGTTCTTGCATACGAATCCCGTAAATTCTTGCAAGGCAGTTCTTTACCAACGCAATGCCGATGACTCATTGGTCATTGTCTTCTTGCGTGGCGATTTGGAAGTGAACGAAACCAAGCTGCGCAACCACATCAAGGCAGAAGTTCATGCCGCCGTTGTTACCGACAACATGGGCATTTGCCCCGGCTTTATCGGCCCCAAGGGTTTGCCGAGCAACATCACCGTGGTTTATGATGAGTCTTTGAAAACGATGAACTCCTTCGTCGCCGGCGCCAACAAGGTTGATTATCACTATGTTGGCATGAACATTGCTCGCGACCTCGGTGAAGTTGAGTTCGTTAGCGTTGCCAAGGCAGTGGAGGGCGGCATTTGTCCCGTTTGCGGAAAACACTCCATCACCATCAAACGCGGTATCGAAGTGGGCAACATCTTCCAGCTGGGTACCAAGTATACCGAATCCATGAACATGCAGTACCTCGACAGCGACAACACGCTGAAGTATCCCATCATGGGTTGCTATGGTATCGGTGTGGGCCGTATGATGGCTTCCATCTGCGAAGTTTCTCACGACAAATTCGGCCCCATCTGGCCGATCACGATTGCTCCGTGGCAGGTTCATCTTTGTGCGTTGCGCACTGACAATGAGGAAGTTCGCAAAGTGGCCGACGAGCTTTACGCCGCGTTGCAGCGTGCTGGAGTGGAAGTTATTTTCGATGACCGTTCCATTAGCGCCGGAGTCATGTTCTCCGATGCCGACTTGCTGGGTGTCCCGTTGCGTGTGGTGGTTAGCCCGCGCACGTTGGAACGCGGTGCGGTGGAATTTTCCGCTCGCGACAAGTCCTTCTCCGAAGATTTGAAGCCGGAAGAGGTCGTGGAAAATGCCAAGCGCAAAATTGCCGAGATGACGGCTGCTTTGACACCTGAAGACTAACAAGTTACATGATAAACGAAAGGTGCGTCCGTTGCTGGAGTTTCAGCCGGACGCATTTTTTTTGCCTATAAGCGCACGCGGAATTTCTGGAGCCGTTCATCCAACAAGTCGGTCGGGATGGAGGCTTTGATGGCATCTACGACGACGTTGAGCAGCGCTTCGCGGACGTAGTCGCGGCGAACAAACAGCGACACGCTTCGGCTGGGAGTGGGGTCGACGAGCGGGCGGATTCGTTTGCGGCGGTAATTGGTGAGGTGGGGGATGTGCAGTTCCGGCAATGCCGTAAAGCCACCCAATTCATCTACCATGATGCACAATGTCAGCATGCTGCCTGATTCGTAGTTGCAAGCTATTTCCTCAAAATGGGCCACGTCCTCTGGGTTGTCCACTTGGTGAAGGAAGTTGATGTCGGCTTTCAGCTCCCAAGCTCGTTCGCGCGGGAGCGTGCGGAAACAGACCTCTTTCTGTTGGTAAAGTGGGTCGGTAGGGGAGACGTAGATGAAGAATTTTTCACGGTACAGCGGGATTTCCAACAATGTGTCGTCTTTTTTCGGCATCGACATGATCGCCATGTCGATTTCTGCATTTTTCAGCTTCTCTACAAGTCCCTTTTTGTTCATTTCCAAGGGGTGCAGCTCGATTTCGGGGTGGTGCTGCCGCATGTGGCTGAACAGTTTGGGCACAATGTATGGTGCAATAGTCGGACTGATGCCAATGTGCAAGTCTCCGCTGATGCGGGCTCGCTCGCTGAGAGTCATCTCCTTGAGTTGCCGCATGTTGTACACCACCACTTGTGCCTGCCGCAATACTTCCTCGCCCGCCAATGTCGGCACAATCGGGTGGGCGTTGCGATCGAAAATCACGGTGTCAAGCTCGTCTTCCAGCTTGCGAATCATCAAACTGAGGGTGGATTGCGTGATGCCGCACGCATCGGCGGCTTTGATAAAGTGACGGTATTTGTTCACCGCCAGAATGTATTCCAGTTGCTGTATCGTCATAAAACTTCTTTTTTGCGCTGCAAAAGTAGAATTTTTTCTGGTTCGAAAATAGCTCGGATTGAAATTTTTATATTGATTTTTTCAATAAGTCAATTGATGGATTTGTAATTCATAATTCATAATTCATAATTTATAATGCATAATTGGTTTCGCGGAGTTGTCTTTCCTATCGCGGAAAAATATTGATTATTAAGCATTAAATTCTGCATCGTGCATTGTGCATTAACCATTGATAATTAAGCATTAAGCATTGATAATTAAGCATTCTGCATTGTGCATTAAGCATTAAGCATTGATAATTAAGCATTCTGCATTCTGCATTAAGCATTGATAATTAAGCATTGTGCATTGTGCATCAAGCATCGATAATTAAGCATTAAGCATTCTGCATTAATTTATATTGATGGTATCAATTCCTTTCGTGAAAAATTCTATTGTTTCAATGATAAAATTCCGTTTTACTTTTGCCTCGTGATTTTCAACGAGAAGTCACCCCAATTATCAACCCCAAAAAAACAACTGAATTATGGAAGGAAAAATGTTTTGTTTTCAATGCCAAGAGACGGCGAAAGGTACGGGATGTACTGTGGCCGGAGTTTGTGGCAAAAAAGCGTCAACGGCAGCGTTGATGGATGTTTTATTGTTTTCTGTGCGCGGTGTGGCAACGGTGGCCACGGCGATGCGGTCGGCAGGGAAGCAAGTGCCCGAGGATGTGGCTCCTTATCTTGAGGACGCGCTCTTCGCCACCATCACGAATGCGAATTTTGATGAGGATATGTTGTTGCTTAAGATCAAGAGCGGTTTTGAGCTGCGCAACCGTTTATTGTTCGAGTCGCAGCGGTTGGCTGTGCAAGTACCTCGTGTTGAGGAAGTTCGTTGGCATGGCGTTCCGGCCGACTATCTGCGTAAGGCCAACAGCTGTGGTGTTCAGCGCAACCTCAATCCCGATGTGCGGTCGCTGGTGGAACTCACGACATACGGTTTGAAGGGAATGGCGGCTTATATGTCGCATGCGCGCCACCTGGGTTACACAGATGCGGCGTTGGAGGCCTTTTTGCAGCGTGCGTTGTCGGACCTGACGGTTCGCGACCTTTCGCTGGATGAACTGGTGGCATTGGTTCTGGAGACAGGCCATTGGGGCGTGGTGGCCATGTCGCTGTTGGACAGGGCCAACACTTCTTCGTATGGTTCTCCGCAGGTGTCGCGGGTGAACCTCGGTGTTCGCAACCGTCCCGGCATTTTGGTGAGCGGCCACGACCTTCGCGACCTGGAAATGTTGTTGAAACAGACGCGCGACTCGGGTGTGGATGTATACACGCATGGCGAGATGCTGCCGGCGCATTATTACCCGCGCCTAAGCACCTACCCGCATTTGATTGGTAACTACGGCAGCTCGTGGTGGCACCAGCGCGAGGACTTCGCCACTTTCAACGGGCCGATTCTTTTCACCACCAACTGCATTGTACCTCCGTTTGAAGAGTCTCCCTATCGCAACAGAATCTTCACCACCAACGCTTGCGGTTTTCGCAACTGTCAGCATATCAAGGAGGACGCGTCCGGTCACAAGGATTTTACCCCGATTATCGAGATGGCGAAGCAGTGCCGTCCGCCGCAGGAGATTGAGCGCGGTGTCATCACCGGTGGTTTCGCGCACGATCAAGTGTCGCAGCTGTCGGGTAAGATTGCGGAGGCGGTGCGCAAAGGGCACATCCGCAAGTTCGTGGTAATGGCGGGTTGCGACGGCCGCATGCCCAGTCGCACCTACTACACGCAGTTCGCGCAACAGCTGCCTCCCGACTGCATCATCCTGACGGCGGGTTGTGCCAAGTACCGTTTCAACAAGCTCAACCTCGGCGAAATCGACGGCATTCCGCGCGTGCTCGACGCCGGTCAGTGCAACGACTGCTACTCTTGGGTGCTGACAGCGTTTGCGTTGCGCGACATCTTCCATGTGGCCGACATCAACCAGCTGCCGATTGTGTACAACGTGGCTTGGTACGAGCAGAAGGCGGTGATAGTGCTGTTGGCCTTGCTGTCGCTCGGTGTGCGCAACATCCATCTCGGACCCACCCTGCCAGCGTTCCTGTCGCCGCATGTCCGCGATGTGCTGGCCGACCGTTTCAATCTGGGAACGATTACGCAGGTGAAGGATGACTTGAACTGGGCAGCGTGAGAGATGGAAGTCAATAATTAAGCATTATGAATTAAGCATTAAGCATTATGAATTATGAATTATGAATTAAGCATTATGCATTAAAAAATTTATTAACCCTTAAAAAACAAAAGATTATGAAACCAGTTTTTTATCGTTGCAATGTATGCAACAATGTGATTGTTAAATTATTAGATTCCGGAGTTCCGGTAGAATGTTGTGGCGACTACATGGAGGAGTTGGTTCCGCGCACAGCCGATGCAGGTGTGGAGAAGCACTTGCCGGTGGTGGTTTGCGTGGACGATTCCACGGTGGAAGTGACGGTGGGCAGTGTGGAACATCCGATGTCGCCCGAGCACTACATTCAGTTTATCTATGTGGAAACGGAGCATGGCGGGCAGATTGCCTACCTGAAGCCTGGCGAACGTCCGTTTGCCGTTTTCAAAGTGACCGAGAGGGTAGTGGCAGTTTACGAGTACTGCAACATCCACGGACTTTGGAAGACGGATGTGAAATAACCCATCCCAGCGCGGAGGGAGATTGACCTTGACTTTCAGTTTCCCATCCCGTGATAATTAACCGCTTAACCGATGTTAATCGCTTAACCCAAACATGACCCCATCCCGACCCTCTCCAGAGGGGAGGAAAATTGTAGAGACGGTGTGCACACCGTCTCTACTTTTTTTGTGCGAAAAGTCGGCCTTTTTTTGCGCCGGCCACTGCATTTTTTCGGCCAAAAACTGCAAAATATTGGCGGGAAAATGTTATTTTTGCAGATTGAAATTTTATAAGAAAAAGTTCAAATCTGTACACAAAACAGCTGTTTTTATGCCCTTAAAATCAAAGATTTCCCTC
>JAKSME010000091.1 GCA_024400785.1 Bacteroidales bacterium | reverse complement strand
AGACGTGCGCAATCTGTTTATAACTATTTGATAGAAAAAGGAATACCCAAAAATAGAATCCGTTATAAAGGATATGGCGAAAGCAAACCGATAGCGCCGAATACCACAGCCGAAGGCCGCGCCAAAAACCGTAGAACCGTATTTTTGATTTATGAAAGATAAACGACTTGCTCCGTTAAATGCTGGACATCCATTTTTTGAAGGGAAAAAGCACATCACTCAATTGGTGTTTTTGTGCTTGATGGCAATGGCATTTGCCATCGTTTTCAGTTGCTTCGGAGCATTGGTGGGGAACGCCATCTTTGGTACGGAAGGCGAGAGTGCCGGCAAATATCGCTTATTGCTTGTCGTCAATTCCGTCGGTACTTTTCTTTTCCCCGCTTTACTTTTTGCCTACTGCCAAGACAGAAAGTGTTTTCACTACAACCATTCCGACCACATCATCGGGAACTTTCCCGGAATAGTAGCAGTTATCGTACTGAGTATCACAATATTGCCGGTTGCGGGTTTGTTGGTCGAGCTCAACCGAATGGTAGAATTGCCGGAAAGCATGGCTAAATTCACGGAAATCATGCGGCAGATGCAGGACTCCAGCGACCGTGTGCTGGCTGTAATAACGGCGGAACACACTCCCGGCATCCTAATTCTCAACCTGCTGATATGTGCGGCATTGCCCGCGATTTGCGAAGAATTCTTTTTTCGCGGTACGCTTCAGCAACTGATACACCATTGGTGCCGGAACAAACATGTGGCCGTATGGCTTGGCGGTTTCATCTTCAGCGCAATCCATTTCCAAATGGACGGACTGCTGGCCCGGTGGTTGCTCGGAGTTTATCTCGGGTATCTGCTGGTGTGGAGCGGGACACTATGGCTCCCAATTTTGGCACACTTCTTGCATAACGCGCTCTCCATTTTTATACAATATATATTAGATGTACTGGGAATTCAGCCCAATGCTGGTTTCAACTCATTAACTACTATTGCAACAATCCTCTCTATCGTTTTCTGCGCTGCACTTCTCTTTCTCACCTACAAATCCTACCAAAATCAAAAAAATTGATTTGACATAAAATTCCATTGTGAAATAACAAAATTGAAACTCTTTCGTTAAAAACATTTTGTGTTACCCACAAATAATTCAAGAAATAAAAAAATATAACATAATAAAAAAACGAAACCAACTCATGAACAAGATGATTAGACGTGGTTTATGGCTCATTGCCTGTGTAACTTTCCCGTTCATCGGCCACGCACAAGACTCCGTGCATGTCAACCTACAAAAAGCAATTGAAATCGCACTCAGCGAAAATCCGACCATTAAAATTGCAGATCGAAACATTGAAGCAAAGAAATATTACAAAGACGAGCAGATTGCCGCTTTATTTCCAAACATTTCAGCATCAGGAAGTTACCAAAGAACCGTAAAGAAACAAAAGATGACGATGGAAATGGGTGGAAACCCAATGACCATCGAAGTAGGTACCAGCAACAACTACTCCGCCGGCATCAGTCTGACACTTCCCCTGGTAGCCGCACCCACATGGTACAATTTGAAATTATCACAATTGGATGTTGAAACTGCCGTTGAAAACGCCCGTTCTTCCAGAATTTCTTTGGTAAATGCAGTAAAAAAAGCATACTACGGCCTGCTCTTGGCCAAGGATTCTTACCGCGTTTTGCAAGTCAACTACGCCAACGTGGAATACACCGCCAACAACATCAACGACAAATACGAACAAGGCTTGGCCTCCGATTTCGACAAATTGCGTGCTGACGTACAGGTAAAGAACCAAAAGCCGCAACTCACCTCCGCCGAAAACACGGTCAATCTGGCAACCATGATGTTGAAAGTACTCATCGGTGTGGATGTCAACGAGCCCATCATCTTTGATGGACAACTTTCAGATTTCGAGAACGAAATGCTGAATTATCAGATTGCAGAAGCGAAGAACATTTCCTTAGAAAACAACAGCGATCTGAGACAGCTGTCACTTTCACAAAACAGTTTGGATATGAGTGTGAAACTGCTCAAGGCATCCGCCTGCCCCACACTCGCATTCAGCGGCAATGCCCAATACATGACGATGGCCAACGATTTCGACTTTTCCAACTACAACTGGTTCCCCTACTCCGTCGTCGGTCTTTCCCTCAATGTGCCCATCATGTCATGGGTGGGAACTTCCTACAAAATCAAAGAAGCCAAACTTTCCATCGCCAACTTGCAGGAACAAAAACAGTATTTAGAAAACAACCTGCGCGTCAGCGTCAACAACAACCTTTCCAACATTCGTAACGCCATGGCAGACATGACCTCCAACAAAGAAACCATGACGCAGGCGCAACGCGCATACGAAATCGTTCAAAAGCAATTCGAAGTTGGCATGGCCACATGGTTGGACCTCAACTCAGCAGAACTCGCACTCACTCAGTCACAACTCCTTTATCATCAATCCATCTACAACTTCCTGACCGCAAAAACCGAATTGGAAGCCTTGATGGGGCAAGAAAAATAAGAAATTAATTTTCCATTTTTGAAATAAAGAAAACATAAAATAATGAAAAAGATTGCAAGCAAGATCATGGTGTTAGCACTTATCGCAATGGTTGCGGTAAGTTGCAACAAAAAAGAAGAAACAACAACCGTAAAAGAAGAAAAAATCCAGAAAGTAACTTTGGCACAAGTAGTTACAGAAGCCGTTGACCAGTTATACGAATACACTGCCGTCATCCAAGCCGAAGCCACCAACAACATTGCTCCCACCACCCCCGGCCGTATCGAAAACATCTACGTTGAAGTGGGCGACATGGTAAAGAAAGGTCAAAAACTGGTAACCATGGATGCGACCTCTCTTTCCAACCTCAAAACGCAGTTGGAC
The DNA here is from genome assembly GCA_024400785.1 of Bacteroidales bacterium. Lineage (GTDB taxonomy): Bacteria > Bacteroidota > Bacteroidia > Bacteroidales > WCHB1-69 > UBA1756. The sequence continues at coordinate 5,416 of JAKSME010000091.1, read as the reverse complement.
AACATGGAAGTTTCCTTCAAACGTATCGACGAGCTTTACAAAGCCGGTGGCATTTCAAAATCGGATTGGGATGCCCAAAAGACGCAGTTGGACGTTTTGCGCACCAACTATCAGAACACACTCATCAATACCACGTTAACCAGCCCGCTGAATGGCGTCGTCACCTTGAGAAACTACGATAGCGGCGACCTTTACGCCGGCAACCCCATCATCCAGGTACAACAAATCACTCCTGTAAAAATCCTCATCAATGTATCAGAAAGCCAGTACAAATCGGTAAAACTCGGCATGCCGGCAAAAGTTACGTTGGATGTTTTTGAAGATGAAGAATTTACGGGGAAAGTCACACTGCTATACCCGACCATCGACACGCGCACCCACACCTTCCAAGTAGAGATTACGCTGCCCAATGCCAACGGGAAAATCCGCCCCGGTATGTATGCTCACGTAACGATGAATTATGGAACCATGCAGCATGTGGTAATTCCCGACAACTGCATCATCAAACAGCAGGGTTCCGGCGACAGATATGTATATGTATATAAGGACGGCAAAGTTTCATATCAGAAGATTGCGTTGGGCCGCCGCATGGGCAATCGTTATGAACTGCTTTCCGGCGTTGAAGACGGTGCATTTGTCGTAACCACCGGCTACACGAAACTCAACAATGGCATGGCAGTTGAAGTCAAGAACAAGGAGGTTTTAAACGGCAATACAGAAGCAGAAAACTAAACGGCAAAAAATTGTTGAAAAAAATTGCAACAAAAGTAAAAAAAGCACGTATTATTACGGAATTAAAAGTACATTTGCACCCTTAAATCAAAAACAATAATGCGCCGTTTATCTTCTTTATTTACAAAGGAAATAGCAATTGACTTGGGTACCGCAAACACGGTAATCCTGCTCAACGACCAACTTGTCGTTGACGAACCTTCCATCATTGCCATCGACAAAAACACAAAACAAATCAAGGCGGTGGGCAAATTAGCCCAAATGATGGACGGCAAAACTCATGAAGAAATCCAGACCATCCGACCGTTGAAAGATGGCGTTATCGCCAACTTTCAAGCCACGGAAATGATGTTGAAGGAATTCATCAAGATGACAGGGTCGAAGAATCACCTTTTCCCACCCGCATTGAAAATGGTCATCTGTATTCCTTCCGGTATTACCGAAGTGGAAAAGCGCGCGGTGCGCGACTCCGCTGAACAGGCTGGTGCTAAAGAGGTTAGAATGATCCATGAGCCGATGGCCGCAGCAATCGGTATCGGTTTGGATGTATTAAGCCCGAACGGGAACATGATTATCGACATCGGCGGCGGCACCAGTGAAGTCGCGGTCATCGCTTTGGGCGGTATCGTAACCTGCCGCTCCAGCAAAATCGCCGGCGATGAGTTCAACGACAACATCATCGACTATATGCGTCGCAAGCACAACATTTCCATCGGTGAGCCCACCGCGGAACGAATCAAAATCAATGTCGGTTCAGCAGTGGAAGACCTCGAAAATCCGCCGGAAGACTATGAAGTCCACGGTCGTGACTTGGTACAAGGTCTGCCCGTTGCCGTCAAGGTGAACTACCGCGAAATCGCCCAGGCACTCGACCACTCCATCTCCGAAATCGAGAGCGTAATTAAGAGCGCGTTGGAGTGCACCCCGCCGGAATCTTCAGCAGATATTTACCAAAACGGTATTTACATCGCTGGCGGTGGCGCTTTGCTCCGCGGTCTCGACAAACGTATCTCCCAAATGACGCGTCTCCCAGTCCATATCGCCGACAACCCGCTGAAGGCCGTAGCCCGCGGTACCGGTATCGCACTGAAAAACTTCGACAAATTCCCATTCTTGATTAAATAACAAATCCGCATATTCTGGAGGCCGCTGCAAAGCGGCCTTTTTTTTTGCATAATTTGTTAGTAAAATGTTGAAAAACAGCCACAAAAAAATCAACTCTCATGAACAAAATATGCGTAATTTTGCAACCTTTCAAGATAATGCAACAAAACAGCTGAGACATGCTACTTTCCATCGTAATCCCCGTTTATAACGAAGAAAAAACAATTCATTTAATATTAGATAAAATATTGGAAGTCAATCTTATAGGAAATTTCTCAAAAGAATTGATATTGATAGATGACTGTTCAAAAGATGATTCGAAGGGGGCAATTTTGCGTTATGCGGAAGCTCATCCCGAAGTATCCATCAAATACTTCCGTCAGACATGCAACCAAGGGAAAGGAGCGGCATTGCATCGCGGATTCGAAGAGGCAATTGGAGACTACATCATCGTGCAAGATGCTGATTTGGAATACGATCCACAGGAATATAACCTGTTGCTCCACCCCATTGTTGAAGGTTTTGCCGATGTAGTTTACGGGTCACGCTATCGCGGCGGAAAGCCACACCGCATTTCATTCCGTTGGCACACCCGCGGAAACAAACTGCTCACCTGGTTTTCCAACCTCTGCTCCAACCTCAATCTCACCGACATGGAAACCTGCTACAAACTCTTCCGCGCCGACATCATCAAAAAATTGTATCTCAAAGAAAAACGCTTTGGCTTTGAGCCAGAAGTAACAGCAAAATTGGCTCGCCTTTCACGAAAGGAAAACGTGCGCATCTACGAAGTCGGCATTTCCTATTACGGAAGAAGTTATGCAGAAGGCAAACATATCGGAGCCAAAGACGGATTCCGCGCCGTCCACTGCATCATCAAATACAACATTTTTAACCGAAAATATTTGAAATAAAATGAATCATTTCCATTGGAAACTGACATTTTTCTGTCTGTTTCTGACCATTTTTTCTTTGGGCGGAATCAAAGCTCAAACAGCAGCCGAAGTCATCAGTGCTTGGACTTTTGATGCTTTGCACGACCCACAATATTGGTATGGCACATCCTGCGCCGCAGACTTCGGGCATTTCCCTGAAGCGATGCTGTATGCCAATGGCACACATGGCTCGTCGCAGTTTGCCACCGTCACCACCAGCAACTATGCCCAAATGCTCAAATTCGACTGGGTGGGCACTGAATCGGGCGACCCACGCTCTGAACCGTTCGACGGTTACTGCCTCGGTATCAAGCATCCGAACTCCAACGGAAGAAGTTTCGTCATTGCCTGCCCGACCACACTTTACCACAATTTGCGACTCCGCTATGCCGTCACCCGCTCCAACACCGGTTTCAAAAAGATGACTTTTGCCTGGAGTTTGACCGGGACCACCGGCAGTTACCAAGTCTTCGCCCAAAAGCCTTGCGACGCACTCGACTTCGAAGTACAGGAAGTCATCTTCGAACACTACCCCCAACTGGAAGACCAACCGATGGTTTACCTCCGAATCACCGTCGACAGCATCAGTTCCACCGCATATCAAGGGAACATCAAGTTCGACAACATCTGTATTTTGGGCGAAAAGTGCATCGACACGCTGAACATCTACGATACCATCATCAGTGGCGACCACTACGATGCCAACGGATTTTTCTACTCTCGCATCGATGGAGAAGGCGACTACACCTACGAACGCCGCATTGAATTTTCCGACAAGTGCGACTCCCTGTTCCAACTGCACCTCAATGTCATCGACACCACCCAAGTTGTTCCCGATGAGCCAGACGAACCAGACGATCCCAACGACAGCATCGTTCCCGGCGGTGACACCACCAACATTACCGCTTTCTTAGCTTCCAAAATGCTGAAAATCTACCCCAACCCCTTCAGCAACGAAATCCACATTGAAGCTCAAGACGGACACCCTTTCAGCCACGTCGTTGTTTATAACAGTTTGGGACAAAAAGTTTATGACACACAGTCCCACATTGTTTTAGGTGATATTTATATCACAAATACCGAAACCCTGCACACTGAGAACTGGACGCCGGGCATCTACTATGTAGTTGTCCATGGAGAATCGTATGGAACGATGAAAATCATCAAGTGGTAAGGGAAATCAAAAAAACTTCTTGTCTGTCATACAATATTTATTATATGAAAAAAATTTTTGCTTTAATTCTCTCATTAACAACGATTTCATTATTTGGCCAAGTAGATTTGGATTTTGAAATCAACGGGATGGAATGTACCACGGTGACTGTAGGAAAGAAGGCCTCGGCCGACGGAAGTGTGATGACTTCGCACACCGACGACAGCGGTCGCAGCCGCACCAACATCAAAGTGGAACCTGCCGCCGACCACGCTCCCGGAGAAATGGTCACACTTTACAAACGCAAAAGCGCACCCAGTGGCACGAATCCCATGCCCAGTTACTGCTATGAGGAAACCGGCAAAATCCCGCAGGTTGCGCACACGTATCAATATCTCAACACCGCGTATCCCTGTATGAATGAGCACCAGCTGGCCATTGGCGAGTCCACCTTTGGCGGGCGATCCGAGCTGAAAAGCGACGTGGGCATGATCGACTGTCCGATGCTGTGCGCCTTGATGTTACAGCGTTGCACCACAGCGCGTGACGCCATCCGCACCGCCGGCCAACTGCTGAAGGAATACGGCTGGATTGATGGCGGCGAGTGCCTCACCATCGCCGACAAAAACGAAGTGTGGCACCTCGAAATCCTCGGCCCCGGCAAAGGGAAAATGGGCGCAGTTTGGGCCGCACAACGTGTCCCCGACGACCATGTGGGAGTCAATGCCAATGCCTCCACCATCCGCGAAATCAACCTCAAGGACAAGGACTATTTCATGGCTTCCGACAATGTTTACAGTCTGGCAGAAGAAAACGGTTGGTACGACAAGAAAAAAGAGACTTTCCGCTTTGCCTACGCATACGCCCCCGACAGCAGGCAAATGCTGGCCTGCCGTCGTCGCGAGTGGCGTGTTTTCGACCTCCTGGCTCCCTCGCTCAAACTCGACCCCAACATGGAAAACTACCCGTTTTCCGTCAAACCTGATTCTCTTGTAAAACTTTCCGACATGGTCCGCGTTTTCCAAGACTATTACGAAGGAACGGAATATGACATGCGTAAGAACCTGACTGTCACCGACAAAGAGGGAAAAACGGTAATGTCGCCATTGGCCAATCCGTTTATGAAAAGCGATGAGTTGAAATTGCACAAAGTCAATGGAGGCTGGCATGCCAACGGCGAGCGCAACATTGCCGTTTGGTTCACCGTTTACGCCACCATTTTGCAATGTCGCGCCGACCTGCCCGACGAAGTGGGTGCCCTCTGTTGGTTCTGCCTCGACAACGTGGCCTCCTCCATCTATGTTCCCATCTATGCCAACAGCATTGACCTCCCGAGCGAATACAAAACCTGCGGCCGCGAAACCGGTTTTAGCCGCGAAGCCGCTTGGTGGGGATTCAACCGCCTTGGCACCATTGCCTGCCAACGTTGGGGCGACATGCGCAAATACGTCGATGCCGCCTGGAAACCCTTGCAGAAGGAATTCTTCGACAA
>JAKSME010000090.1 GCA_024400785.1 Bacteroidales bacterium | reverse complement strand
CCAACTATCAGCCGTAAACTTACACTCGGTATGGTTCTGCTGCACAAAAACGCTCAAATTCTGAAGGCTGTTTTTGTCTGCACCTTTTGTTACCGTACTAATGGTTTTTCCGTTGTAGGGAGCCTTAGAAAAGAGTAAGATATTAGTATCTACGGTAGCGGATTCAAAAACCTTTACTCCGGCAAAATCTATCAACAACAAAGGATTGCATTTCTCAACAAAAAATTGGCGCGTTTTTTCACCGTATCCAGCACGCATCCATTTGTTTGAAGTGATAAAACAAAGATGTCCGTACTCTTTAAGTAATTGATGCCCGCGTTCATAGAAAAGGCTGTAAATATCTCCTGTCCTCGCAAAAGTTTCAAATCCGCAAGGTGCATACAATTCTCCTAAAGCGCCACCATTATTTTGTAATTGAATATATGGCGGATTCCCTATTACAACATCAAATCCTTTTTCAATACCAAACATCCATTCCGGAGAGAAGAAGGGTGAGGTTACATTTACATCATACGGGTCCCAGTCGATGAGTTGTTGAACTGCACCTTCGAAACCTTGTGGCTTTTTTTTGTCATTTTCGTTTTTGATCTCTTTCTCGCAAGCCTTTATTTTTCTGTTGAGCGCTTCTCTCTTTTCTTTGTTCGCATCGTAGTGGCGGATTTTTGAGGAACCTTCATCAAAGAGAGTCGCTCCAATTTGAATCTCTTCGTCAACCCAGCACTCTTTTTTGTACTTTTTGATTTCAGCTCGGTATTCCTTTATTTTCTGTTCATTCAAAGCTATCTTTTCAGCATTGGGCTTGACAATATTGGATTCAATGAGCAGTCCTATCTGTTTGCAAATCGCGTAGTCGGCCTGCGCCAAATTTTTCTTGTCTGCACGTTTGGCATAAAAATACTTTTGACGGATGGCTAAGAGTTTGTCTTGCAGATTTTTCAGCTCTTTGTCAAAATTCAGAATATCACCGTATTTGTTTACCTCGGGTTTTAAAAGCGTGTTGGCACAAACAAATTTAGTGCTCAAGTTGGGTAAAGGTTGAATGCCGTAATTATCTTCTTTGTTGCCATTGGTTTGCTGCTCAATGACCAATGAAATGAAGAAACGAAGCTTGGAGATTTGTAAAGCAATGGGTTGTATGTCTACGCCGTATATGCAACGCTCAATCAAATAGAGTTTTCGGGTATAATCTGGGTAGTTGATTTGTTTGGTAAAGGTATCTTCAATTTCTTGCAGACGCTGCTTGCGTTCTTCATCGCTGAAATTGCTTTGGTAGGTGGATGTGCTAGCATCTATGGCATTTTCTTGTACGATTTTTTGCCAATAGGTGTTTTTCGGGTCGACGACAGACAGGATGTGTACCAGCATCTGCAACATGCCCATTGGGAATGCGCCGGAACCGCACGCCGGGTCCAAAATGTGACAATGGAAGATGGCCTCTGTAATTTGTTGGCGCTGTTCTGGTGTGAAGTCAACAGTCTCAACGGTGTAATTGGCTAGTTGGCGAATCGGCTCTTCAATGTCTCCATCCACTTTATCACGCAAATACGCCACTACACTTTCTCCAACCATGTAATTCACTATCTCGCGAGGTGTATAGAATGATCCACTGGAGTTCCGTGCAGATTCATTGGTTTCAGGGTTAATATATCCCAAAAGGTTTTCAAAGACTTTCCCCAACAATTCCGGGTCAAGGGCAACCTGCTGTTCGCAGGGCGTATTCTCTTCGATGGTGAACTGATAACGATTGAAAATCGGCAAAAGCCCTTTTTCGTTGTCGAAGAATACGCAATTGGGAATGTGCGCTTGTCGGGAGGGTTCGCGGCTGAAACCATCGTAGTAATAGACTTTTGCTTTATCGTTTCGGTCGGTTTTATCCAAACATTCAAATAGACCACCATTCAAGAATGGTACTTGACTGAACAATGATATGATTTCATCGTGCGAGACCTTGAACCAAGATTTGCCTTTGTTGTCGCGATAGTAATTCTTGTCGCCATAATTGTTGTTGCCTTTTTGATATTCGGCAAATTTTCTTTTGTGAATTTCCTGATTCAATGTGGCAAAAAACAAATTTTGCAGAATGGCATTGTAGTAGTTCCCATTGGTTTCGCTTAAAGCATCAAAGTCCTGAAGAAGTTTGTCAACATCTTTAGCATTAAACAAAGAATCTGGAACCAGTTTCATCTGTTTGACAAACCAAACAAACATAATACGGGTAACCAAACGAGTAATGTGTGTGCCAATTTCATGGTCATCGTCGGCGGTCGCCAAATCATTCGGGAATGTTATGTCAATCTGCTTGTCGATAGCCACCCATTTGTACCATTCAAACAGTTCGTTGTAAAATTCTTTGGTAAGTGCTTCTACAGAGAATGTTTCATATAGATTTTTGATGGAGATGTCCTTTTTCTGTAAATCAAAAAGGCGGTTGACAGGAGTGTTGTAATATTGTGATGAGTCACCGAAAACGTATGTGAAGCGTTTAGGTGCGGTTTTATTGCTGCCAAAATCGGTAATGAAAGACAAGCGCCAATGCTTGTTATCGTTAAACACGGCAATCGCGGCATCTACATCATATTTGAGAAATGGCTTGACCAGATTTCTCAGCCCGACACGTTTGCGAAGCACGTCGCCGGAATTTATCTCAAATAGAAAGAAACCGAGGGCAAGACCTTCGGAAGTAGTGTTTTTCCCTAAATAGAATCCCTTGTCGCTGGTATTCTCCAATTCGAGATCCTGCGGTGTGGTACGAATTTCCTTGGCGTGGAAAAAGTCCAATAAAATGTTTTTCCAAACTTTGGCGTTGAAGGGTTTGCGGAAAATATCTCTAAGTTGTTCTTTCGTATATGACATCGTGAAATGATTTTATTCGTGTTACTCGTCTATATTTTGATAATTCGGCAAGCAATGCCTGCTGGATTTAAATGATGGTTTCTGAAATAACTAAGCCGACATTGCCAAAGTCCTTTTCTTCTTCGGCAGCCGGATTATTTTCAGTAATGTCCATATAATAATCATCGTAAAGTTGGCAGATAAGTGTGTTGAGCGCGGCCTTTTTTTCTTCGGCAGGAAGATTCTTGCTCTTGCGGCTGGTTCGGCGCAGTTCATCCTCAATTTGGTTGAACATGCCGATGGTTACATATTCTTTTAAGACATCGCAGCACTGAGCGACTTCTGAATTTTCATCTTCAATGGCCGTGAGTTTGGCTTCCTTCAATATTTTTAGCGCTTCGGAATTGACTGGAGCAACTGGTCTCCCGATGTGAACGGTATTCGTGTCTTCTACGGACTCCACGCTGTGCTCAAAAGCGTTCATCGCAGCCTGTACTTGTTTAAAATGCACATTGATAGCGTTTTCCAATGGAAGTGATTTTTCATCAGGAGACGCATGAAGAATATCTGCGGCATCGAGAAAACCTATGGGTTCGGCGGATTCATCTTTTACACGATAGTATTCGATTTTTCGCGGTGTAGTCAAAAATGCAATGGTGTTGCCCTCACAATCAGGAACCGGTACGTTTTTCACAGGACGGACGCAACGGCTTTTTTGCGGCATCGCTTTGATTTTGTTGTATAATTCCCGGTTGCTTTGATATAGTTCACGCGCTTCTTCCAAAAGAGCCAAAGTTCTGTCCGTATCATCATGCACATCGGCGTTGAACAGTTTGAATTCCTTCACGATTTCTTCATTGGAATACACTTTTGAATCTTCTCCCAAAGCGGACTGGAACCCCTGTAATTTGATGAGGGAGTTGCGGTATAACTGGATTTCTTCGTCTCCCTGCTGTGATGGGTAGAACATATAATTATAGATGTATTTGGAACGGGAACCAATACGGTTAACACGACCATTGCGTTGCATCAGTCTTGATGCGTTCCACGGAGAGTCATAATTCACTACGAAATTGCTGCGGTGCAGGTTGACACCTTCTGCCAAAACATCAGATGTGATGAGAATGTTGTAATCATTCTTCTTATCTTTGTCAGGAATATTTGCATCAAAATTTTGGGTGATTTTTCCCCACAATTCACTTCTATTTCCAGCGCTCACACACAGAATATCATCTCGGTTCAGTTTCGATTTCAACAGGTCTTTCAAATAGTTGGTGGTGTCAACGCTTTCAGAGAAAATAACCAATTTCTTTTCAAGGTTTCGTTCATCGAACAGTTCATTTTTAAGCAAATCAACAAACAAATCAAGTTTCGGGTCGGCGGTCACGGTAGCCCAGTCTTCACAAAGTTGTTGGAGTTTTGCAGCATCTTCCTTCAGCATTTCAAGAAAACAAGGTTTGAAATCTTCAGGCTTGTAGGTGAAGTCTTCCTCATCCAAATCTCTGTGTTCAATGATGTATTCAATCATAGATTCAACGTCATTGTCAAATCGCTCTTGCAATTCGTTGATTTGAACTTTAGAAACGATAATGACTTTACCTTGATTAAACATATCTATCATCCCGTTGGTAATGTTCAACAAGGTTTGCAGGGACCTCTTGAAAGCGAAGAAGCTGCTTTCCAATCGTTTGACCATGTGTACGCGATATATTCCCATCAATAGTTGGGCAGCTTGTCTCGCTTTTTGGCCGCGCTTGGTTTCAACCTTTCCGGTAAAAAATTCCGGACCACGATAACGTGCATAGTGTAAACCTGTTCCCGTGGGATTGTCATCGCTTTTCACATCAACTAGTGTGTCAAGGGTCGTGTAAAACAGTTTTTTGAGTTTTGTATCCAGCAAATATTCTTCCGAAATTGGGTCTTGCATGGCGGGAAATGTTTTCCCTTGTTTCTCAAGGTCTTCTTTATAGCTTTGAACGTGCATGATATTGGTGCGGGTACGGCGGACCATGATTTTGCTCAGAACTTTCTCTCGCATCTCATCGTATATCGAATCAACTTTTGCAGTGAGTTCGGTAGTGTTGACGTGTTTTTGATGGCGCGCAGACATACATTCGTTGTAAATTCGCGTCCATGGGGCAAAGAGTTCTGAAAGGTCACGGACACCTTCAATAGTGCAGTTGTGGGTATCTTGAAAAAGCTGTATTTGGGCTAAAAAGTCTTTGGGCCGATTGTTGAGCGGTGTGGCTGAAAGGAGCATCACTTTTTTTCTGCCTCCGATTTTTCCCTTGTTGATGCGAGGAGCTTTACAGATTCTTTGCAAATCATCAAAAGCACTAATCCCATCGTGTCGGAAATTGTGAGCTTCATCAACAATGATCAGATCAAATTCTTCGCGGCCCCAGTAATTTCCCTCTTGCTTAATGACTTTGAAAAGACTGCCGCTGCTTACAAACTGAGCATTTGAATTTTTGATGCCGAATAGACGGAAAGTGTCTTCCCAATTTTTTCTGACGGCGGGCGGGAAAACAACCAGAATGCGGGTGTAACGGCCGTTTGCTTCAATGAAACGTTTGGCAATCATAGTGGCTATGATTGTTTTACCCAAACCGACCACATCGGCTAAAAAGAATCCGTTGTGCTGAAGCAGCATTTGGTAGCCCTGAATGGCCGCATCGTGCTGATAGCGAAAATTATCCACGCCATCAGGAAGCTGCAAGGTAAAGTCGTCTTCAACCTGCATCCCGAAGGTGCTAATAAGAACTTTCATGTATATTTCGTATGGCGAATACAAATCGGGCAGATGAGTTCTTGCCTTGGCTTTTTGAACATCTTCGGCTGTTAATGGAACTGCTTGTTCCCACAATTTTTCAAATTCATCGTTGCAGTATTTTACATCATCGTAATCTTTCATCGCCACATTGAGCTCATAGCGGGGAGGTTCCGTCAATCCCAACCCTTGGGCTGATATGTTGGAGGAACCCATTATAACCCAACCGTCCTTGTTCTCGTTGTACTCGTTGGGCAACATCAAATAAAACTTGGCATGAAGGTTTTTGGAATTGTCAATTCTCATTTCGACCTTGCCATTGATAATGTCCTCACAAAGTTGCAGGATGCCCTGCTCGGTAAGGGCATCGTATGCACAGTCTTTTACTTCTTGAATGAAATCGTCAGTGTAAATTTGCTTGACTTCTTCTGCATCGAATGACCGATTTTCAATATACTTGTTTTGCTTTTTGAAAAGAGGGTCGATATTGATGCCAACCAATATTTGAATCTTGGAAACATTTTCAAACTCTTTTCTTAATTTGAAATAACCAGACGAACGGAAATATCCGACCACGGCGCGAAAAGTGTCAAAATTGGCCATGTTGTGAGCAATGCCGCAAAACTTGTCGAAAAGGGTATTCTCTGTGTTGTTGAAGAACTTTGTACTCATAAATAATCGTAAAAAAATTACAACAATCCCAATATAATATTTTGAAATTTTAGGCGCAAAAGTACAATTTTTTTACAAATTCCTCATCTCCACCCCCCGCTCCCTTTGCAACATTCCTTTCCACCACGCGTCTTCCCAACTGTACCCCTAATTTTTTTTGATTTAATGCTCTTGCACCTTGCTTTTTTCCCACTTTTTTGTATTTTTGACAACTCATTATTAAATCCCATCCCCTATGAAAAAAATAATTTTGTTCTGGCTGTCTTTGCTGCTGTGCAGCGGGATGTTTGGCCAGAATTTCACGGTGAATGTGTCGGGAACGATTAACACCGATTGTATCGGGCAGGGGTGTTTTTACAACGGTCCTACCATTTTGATTAACGAGGTGATGCTTTCACCGTCGTCGTACGACGGTTCCATGGTGGGCAGCGCTTACTATACCAACGGGGGAGGGGAGTGGATTGAACTTTATAACCCGCATAAGTGCGACTCAGTGGATATTTCTTGCTACTTTTTGGGAAATAACGCATACGATAACACCTACCAATACGGCGACTGGGGCGGTGGTTTTGCCCTCCCGCCCGGCACTGTCGTTCCTCCGCAGGGCTTCTGCATGGTTCGCGGCTCCCGTGCGGCTCCTGTGCCCGACAACCTGCTCGTGCAAAACGGTGGTAATGTGGTGGAAGTCGTTATCGATCAGCGCTATTGCATGGATGTCGGCGGCGGTCGCCTCTGGTTCCCCAATGCCGGCGGCTGGTTCGCCTTCTACGACGCCAACGGAGTTCCGCAAGATGCCATCAGTTGGTGCAGCGCCACCAACTCCTGCATGTCGTGCCCGCCTTGCACTCCTGTTTCCGAGTGCGGATTTACTGGCACTTTGGCCTCCTACGATGAAATTCCCGCCGACCGCCGAACCATCATCACGACGGTGAATCCACAATTCTACTTGGGACAGTCGTTCCGTCGCGTTCCCGATGGCGGCAACTGGGTGAGCACGGCTTCCACTCCGACCTATGCCACCTGCAATGCCCAGTGCGCCGATCCGCCGCTCATCTACTGCAACGCCATCGCCGTCGCCACCCCGCAAGGCGGAACCCCGCCCTATACGTATCAATGGAGCGACCAAGCCGGCCAGATTACCGATACCGCTTTCGGCCTCTGCGCCGGCACTTACTACGTTACCGTGACCGATGCCAACGCTCAAACCGCCGTCGGCGAAGTCACCATCGTGAATTACGAACCGCCTGTGTCTCACAGCAGTTACACCCACTGCCTCAGCGACTCCTCTGCCGTGCTTGCCGGCGTCCCCCTTGGCGGAACTTACACCGGTGGCTATGTCGATAACAACCAAAACTTCTATTTCAACGATTCCGCCGCCGTTTACGCAATGGCTTATACCGTCTCCGATACCAACGGATGCACCGCTACCGCTAATTTCACCATTACTGTCAATCCCGAATACAACCTACAGTTTTATGACACGATTTGTCAGAATGATGCCTACAATCGTTATGGTTTCACCCTCACTTCCGCTCAAACCGCTACCTCCGGCCCTATGCAGTTACAATCTGTTTATCAAACTGTAAATCAGTGCGATAGTATTGTTGATCTTGAACTTTTCATAAAACCGACTCACCACATCACTTTGAACGAGACCATTTGTGAGGGCACAGATTTCGACACCCTCGGCTTCCATTTCCCCGCCGCCGACCAACACCCCGGCCTGTTTCAGGAAATCCATACGCTGACCAACCAGTTCGGGTGCGACAGCATCGTGACTCTGAACTTGCAAGTGCTACCTATTTATGACATACACGTGACGGAAAATTTGTGTCAGGGTACGGCCTACAACAATTACGGCTTTCAGCTGGACCCCGACACGATGGAACTCGGCGAGCATGTCTTTGTCCATCGTGAAGTGGGTAGCGGCGGGTGTGATAGCGTTTTCACGCTGACAGTCAGTGTGTTCCCCATTAACGAAACCGTTTTCTATGACACCATCTGTCAGTATGATGACTATCAACTGCACGGTTTTT
>JAKSME010000009.1 GCA_024400785.1 Bacteroidales bacterium | reverse complement strand
CAGCCCCCATCTCGCTTCAGCGCATTCTTGTGCCAGTTTTTGTTATAATTTACCGTGTGAATCACGTCGTCGCTCTCATTGAGTAATACCAATCTCTGTCCGTCATCGGTCAGTGTCAATGATGAGATTGTTGCCACGGTTCCGTCTTCTGTGAAAAGAGGCAGCGAAGACTCTGCGATTATCGTTGTATAGCCGTGTGGAGCCATGCTGATTTCAGGCAGAGTCCGCCGGTTGTTCCCGATTTGCAACTGCCAATTTTTTAGTATGATATTGTATTCCAACGTGTTGTGTAGCTCCACATATTCACACTCTGGCAATTGTACTGGCGGTGTCGGATCTGCCATGATTTCCGTTATCAAAACCTCGTTGCGTTTGGGAAGGCAGTAAAACAGAGAGAGGAGTGTGTCATTCATTGCGTTTCCTGCTATGTCGGTGGCATTCCTGATGCTTAAATGATAGTTTTGTCTTTCCATCAGCGGTTCTGCAAAATAGAGTGTGACGGAAAGCAGATTTTCATTCTCTAATTCGCACAGTGCCGGTGTTTGGCCGTCTTCCAAAATCAAGTAGTCCGAAGGGGAAAGTGCAGATGAGTCGTTCATCGCTTCTGAAAATGTAATCTTCACAATGTCAGGATATTGAAAAACGAAATTTGATATTTTGGGAGGCAATGAGTCAATCAGTGGCGGTCCCAAGTAGAAATCATCGAAAGTGAATTTCGTCCGATTTCCGCTTGTAAATTTGCAATAAACACTGAAACCGCCGCTGAAAGGAGGTTCGTCGCGACCGTACCCGCTACATTCTTCCACATAAAGGCCATTTCGCAAACTGTCGCAGTATAAAGTCCACAGATTGTCAGCACTTTTCGTTACCTTAATATTATAGTAGAAGCTGCTGGCGATGGATGTTCTTCCCCGGCATATTGATACCATGTTTTCGCCTTCACCGTAAAACAATTCCATTACATCATTGTTTCCCGCTTCTCCAAGTTGTAGGAAGTATCCCTTGCGAATTGAATTGGATGTGCCGCTGCTGTCTCCCTCCAAATATATCCGTGCGAAATTGCTGCCCGATGGCGCAAAAGCCAGTTTGACAGCCATCCGCCACTCCATTTCTTCTCCTAAAAAACTCCCATCTACTGTAAGAGAGGCTGTACTTTCGTTGTCGGCATTCAGCTGCAATTGAAATTGCGGATTGATGATAAAAGAGGCCGTATCACCTTCCCAAGTCGGATTTTCGGAGAAATTTCCATCCGAAAAATCATCATAAATCTGACAGGTAACTTTATTCCCAGCAATTAGTAAAATGGTGATAATGAGTAATTTGAACTTTTTCATTTTTATTTTTAGTTTTAGCGGATTTCCCCGTGAGAATTGCGGCAAATTTACTATTTTTGCAAACGGAAAAGTAGTAAATTAATAAAATTTTAAGAAAATTTTTAGAAATATGAAAATTGCGTTAGTTGGTGCGACAGGTTTGGTCGGCAATGTTATGCTTAAAGTATTGGAAGAGAGAGGTTTTGGTAATTGTGAATTGATACCTGCGGCCTCGGAACGCTCCGTCGGAAAAGAAGTGACTTTTGCAGGGCGGCAGGTGAAGGTGGTTTCTGTTGGAGAGGCCATCGCGCAAAAGCCACAGTATGCCATCTTTTCCGCCGGCGGTGCCGCTTCGTTGCAATATGCTCCCCAGTTTGCCGAAGTTGGTACTACGGTTATCGACAATTCCTCCGCGTGGAGAAACTATGAGCATATTCCGCTCGTGGTTCCGGAAATCAACATTGATGTCGTCCGCCCTGACGACCGCATTATCGCCAATCCGAATTGTTCCACCATTCAGATGGTGCTCGCTTTAGCTCCGCTGCATGCAAAATACAAAATCCGTCGTCTGGTCATATCTACCTATCAGTCTGTTACAGGTACGGGTGTGAAAGCGGTGAAGCAGCTCAATTCCGAACGTGCCGGCGAACCGTGTGAAAAGGCATATCCATACGAAATAGATTTGAATGTTTTGCCCCATGGCGGAAGTTTTGAGCCCAATGGCTATACCACGGAAGAAACCAAATTGGTGAATGAAACGCGTAAAATTTTGAGAGATAAAGATATACAAATCACAGCCACTGTGGTTCGAGTTCCCGTTTTCGGCGGTCACTCAGAAGCGGTCAATGTGGAATTTGAAAACGACTTTGATTTGGCAGATGTTTACCGCCTATTGTCTGATATGCCGGGAATTACGGTCCTTGACAACCCAGACAAGAACGAATATCCAATGCCTCGTTTTGCCAAAGACAAAGATGAAGTTTTTGTGGGAAGAATCCGTCGTGATTTTTCACAACCGAAAACGCTTAATATGTGGGTGGTAGCCGATAATTTGCGCAAGGGAGCAGCAACAAACGCCATCCAAATCATGCAGAAACTGATTGAAACTCGATAAGTTACAGAATTACAATCTTTTCTATTTTTTCCGATTGTTCGCCGTTCGCCGTTCGAACGCGCAAGCGGTAAAGGTAGGTGCCTTTGCCGATTTTGTCGCCAAAATCATCCAATCCGTCCCACTCTATCGGATCACTTCTGAAACCTTGGTTGCATTGGTGCGATTCAAGTGTGCGAACCACTTTCCCTGAAATGGTGTAAACGGTGACCAGGATGTCGAGGGCTTCGCCTGGGCGGTTGTGTTCGAAGTAAAAAGAAGTGTGTGTGGTGAACGGATTAGGATAGTTGAGAACGTGGTCCAATGCCAAACCTTCATCGGAGACAACCACAAATTCCAATTCGCTCTCGGAAACATTATTCAAAATATCCCATCCTCTCACTTTGAGTTTGTGCTGTCCAAGTGATAGATTTTCAAATGGATAGCGGACGGTTCCGCAGTTAAAACTGTCACGTTCTGCTTCGTAGTAATTGTTTAAGATGATTTGGTGGCCATCATCTAAAATGGCTACCAAGTCGTGTCCGATGCCGTTGCCCGTTGTGTTAATCCCATATTCATCTTTCAATTTCACCAAAAGGGTGGGGAAGGGGTTCACGGTTCCTCCGTTGACAAATTTTTCATCGTTCATAAACAATTCAATGTCAGGGCCATGAGTATCGGTGATGCTATCATCGCTCATTCCCCCGATGATGGCTCGATTGTACGTTCCGGCGGCATCGGCATTGTCGCTGTTTGCATAGTAGCTCATTTTACCAAGTCCGTAGGCATAATTGATGTCTTTTGGCAAAATGAATGAGTAGTTGAAATGACCGTTGTTTACCGTAACATTTCCTTTGAAAAGAATGTTTTTTTGGACTTCAAATTCAAGGTATAAACTTTCTTCGTCATTTTGTAAAGTGTTGTTAATCACTTTTTTATCATAAATAGAAGGATAAATTCCTCCAGAAAAATCATCCAATATCGTGCCGTTTCCATCTTCAATGTGTCCGCAGACATGCACGCGAGAAAGTGCCTTCAGCGTGTCGGAAAATTCATCTGCAGCGGTTCCGTTGATGGAGTCGGTTACTACCACATAACGGGGCAGGGCCAGAGACATTGCAGGGTCTCCGATGACATAAATCATGTTGTAATCCCCGCAGTTGCCGCCGCCAGCGTTTTTGGCCAAACGGTGTGTCTCGCCTAAGCGTTTCACATTTCCGTTTTCGGTTCGGAAAATGTTGTTATACAAGCCAGTAATGTAGTTGTGGTTGCCGACGGTAAAGGCGGTTCGCATGGTGCTGACCATGCCTGCCGCACCACCGTTGGCATTCAAAAATACTAGTTCGGCCGGGGAATCAAAGGAACGGTCGCACCAACCAAATTCACAGGTCATCGTGAACATCCAGGGTAGATTGTACTTGTTGCTCCATCGGTTGATGTCGGTGAGTTCGACAATTCTTTCGTGTGCCCAACCGTATTTCCCACCATGGCCAATGTAGGTAAAAAGCAGACACCCTTTGTTCATACGGTTGTTGATGGCTGTGGTGACTTCCGGATAACGAGCTGAAGAAGAGTAAGTTATCTGTTGGTAGGCATCTAAGTAGATTTTCTCAATGTTGAGATTTGTATTCTCATTTTGAGCAATATTTGTGGTCGCTTCCGCTGTGTTGACGTGGCAATTCCAGTTCTCGTCATCGGCAACGAAAGCAGCCGTGTTTTTCCAGTCTCCGTAGTTGCAGGTTTGGGTGTTGGCACCTAAAATGGCGGTAGAAGCATAGTTAATGGTCTTATCAACTGCAATTTGAGCCTGGCTGCCATTGCTGACGGGAAATCGTCCGATGGCAATATCAACCGTTCTGCCAATGCAGCTGTTACCCTCATCTTCATCTAAAAGTCCGAAAAAGTCATCGTTCGCTTTGAAATTATCAGTCTTGATGTTTGTATAGCATTGATAATTGGGTACATATAGTTTGCATTTCCCCTCAATCTGACGGTAATCGTACGACGGCCGGCCGAAAAGCAGGAGGTATTTGGGTTGTTGTCCGTTGGTTTTGTCGTAAATCATACGCATGTAGTCGCGAATGGCGCAAACGTCTTGTTCGCCACTTGAAAATTCGTTATAAACTTGCTGCGGAGTAACGATTTTCACACTCAATCCGTCGTGGTTGCGGCGAAATTCAGCCAGCCTTTCCGCTTGCGGTAAAAAGTCGGGATGGGAAATGATGACCATGTCTGCCAAACTGCTGCCGTGCAAATCTTGATTGTTGATTTTCCCGACCGGAGTAACAGACATTGCGTTAACATCTTTGAAAATCAAGAATTTGCGTAAAGAATCGGTAGCAGCTTTGAAAGAGAAGGTGCCACCGGAAAGAGTGCCGTTCATTTGTTTTACGTTTGGAATGGAAGTTACATCCCAAACCTTCATGCCATTGGAAAAGTTGGCAATGTCGAACTGTGTAACTCTATTGTTACCAATGGTTTGCGTATTGCAGAAAGGAGTTTGCCCACTACCGGCCCGCAATTGAGCATCCACCTGCCATTCTAAGAAGTTGAGGTAGCCCACCGAGGAAGAAAGGGGTTTTGAATAGCTGAGGGAAATGGCTACATTCCCGCCTGTGGTGTTGAAAGAAAATTCGCGGGAGTTGGTTTTGGCCAAATAGTCACCAGACGCATCAACGGATATTGAACCAACATTTTGTCCATTGATATTTATTGAAAAAGATGAATATCTTGCAGAAGTAGCTCCTACACTGGTAGTTAGGCGCAAAGGGGAAACGGGGAAGGCAGGAAGCGAAATTGTGTAATTTTTGGCAGTGGTGGCATCAAATTTGTCGCCAAACCATGCTCGGCCGCCCTCTCCCAAATTGAATTTGTCTTCTTCGAAAAATCCATAATCAGTGTAAGTTGTGGCAACAGATGTGGCGGTTAAAGTCGAATTGTCTTCTGTGGTAATGCGCAGTTTAGAACCCACATTGGGCGTTGCCGTGATGAAATAGGAAGCCGTCGTCGCATAGAGGTTGAAGTTGTGGGTGAAATTCTGATCGGAAGGAATGTAGGTCCAACTATGCGGACCTTCTGCATAAAAAAGAAAATAGTCGCCGGCATCGAAACTGTGGTCACCGCCATCGTGCATTTCGATGGGCAATTCCTGGATGTCGTCGTAGCGGAACTCTGCGTTGGCTTCCGGCAACATGCCACCACCATTTCCGAAGATAGAAAGGTTGTCGGAGGATAGACTGGAGACGGGCATTCCCAGACGGTTCAAGTCATCGTAAGTTACTTTATAAACACCTGTTTGTGAAACGGTTATGCGATACCAGCTTCCGTTTTGAAGCGCGGAATGAGTGGCGTAAGACTTAGGCGCGGCGGGAGATTTGCGTGCATCTTTACCTGTGATTTCGAGCGTGACAGAGGTCAATTTCTCGAATTTCACACCGTTTTTTCTAATGGGAATAAAGGAAATAGCGAGATAGGGTTTCTTCTTTTCATAAACCGTTTGGGTTGTAATCTCGAGTTCGTTTGGAGAGAAGCTTTGCGGAATAAGTGTCACTTCTTGCTCGGTCATGGGCTCGAAAACCGCATTGGCAATTTTGACATCGTAGGCGGAAAAATCAGAATTGACTGGAAAATGGGTGTAAAAGGAGGGCAGACTGGGGAATTGCTCATCGCCAACAGCTCCTTCAAAAAATAAATATTCTGTTTTCTCATCTTCGCTTTCTTCGTAAATTAGATTAGAAAGCCAGTGAATATTGATGTTTTTTTGAATATTTTGTGCTTGATTATCAGTATGTTGAAAAAAAAATATCAAAAAAGTGGAAAAAATCACCCAAGAAAATCGTTTCATGTTTCGTTATTTAGAGTTGCGAAAAACACTTGATAAACGAATTGTAAAATATAAAATTGCAAAAAACGAAAAATGTTGATAACTTTTTATAAAAAATAACGTAAAGAGTCATTATAAAATCGTATTTTTGCACACTTCATAGATTTTAAGGATAAAAACAAAGGATATGAAAAAGATCATTTGCGTATGGGGACTTTTGCTGCTGATGTTGAGCAGTATGAATGTTTCTGCACAAGATCCTCACTTTTCCCAATTTTATGCTAACCCATTGTACCTGAATCCCGCCTTCGCTGGTACTAATGTCTGCCCGCGTATTACGGCACATTTTCGCGACCAATGGCCCAATGTTCATGGCACATTCGTTACTTATTCCGCATCTTACGACCAGCATTTCGACAAGCTGGCCGGTGGTATCGGAGTTCTTTTCATGGGAGACCGCCAAGGTCAAGGTACAATCAACACCTATTCCGCAAGTTTGATTTATTCTTATAAATTGAAAGTCTCTCGCAAATTCAGCATGCGATTCGCATTGCAGGCCACTTTCCAACAGAAAAGTTTGAATTGGAGCAAACTCACCTTTGGCGATATGATTGACCCGAAGTACGGTTTCGTATATGAAACCAATGAAACTGCTCCCGATAAACAGTCCAAAGCTATTGCAGACTTCTCTGCCGGTTTCATTGGCTATACCAAGAATTTCTATTTCGGCTTCGCCGCCAACCACGTGACTCGTCCCTATGAAGGTTTCATTTCAGTAAGCCGTCTGCCTATTAAATGGACTGCCCACGTTGGTGGTTATTTCGACATCAAACGCCGTAGCCGTAAAAGCCGTTCCTTCGGCGATATCTCCATCAGCCCGAATATTATTTACCAACACCAGATGGAATTCCATTATTTCAACTATGGTCTCTACTTGAACTACTACCCATTCGTTTTGGGTGTTTGGTTCCGTCAGAACCTGAGAAATCCGGATGCCGTTGTGTTTATGTTCGGTTTGCAGCACGAAAGAGTCCGTTTGGCATATTCCTACGACCTCACGGTTTCCAAGCTGGCCAACCTTTCTGGCGGCGCTCACGAAGTCTCCCTGCAAGTGATGCTGCCTTGTCCTGAAAGACACCGTGTGATGAAAGACTTACAATGTCCTTCATTCTAATCTAAAATAATATTGAAAAAACCACGTTAACAACTATAAATTTTACCAAGATGAAGAAGATGACAAGAATTTCCGGTTTGATGCTGGTTGCTGCAGTTGCATTGCTTTTTTCTTCCTGTAAAAAAGAATATTCAAGCACTACGGGCTGGGAATATAACAATGCAGAAAATGGCGGTTTTGAAGTTTATCCATTTGTGGAACAAGCCACCGGTCCTGGCCTTGTTTTGATAGAAGGTGGAACATTCACTTTCGGCCGTGTTGAAGAAGATGTTATGTATGAATGGGGTAACAATGCTCGTCTTGTGACTATTTCCTCATTTTACATGGACGAATGTGAAATCAGCAATCTTGATTATCGTGAGTATCTGTATTGGTTGGAACGCGTCTTCCTGCCCGCTGACCTTACAACCATCGTTGACGAGGCCCGCCCCGATGAAAACGTTTGGCGTGAAAAATTGACGTACGCGGAACCTCAGGTGGAATACTATTTCAGATATCCCGCATACAACCATTATCCGGTTGTTGGTGTTAATTGGTTGCAGGCTGCCAACTACGCTGCATGGCGTACCGACCGTGTGAATGAACAGATTTTGGTGGATATGGGCTTCATTGATTGGAATCCTGACCCGTCACCGGAACTCTATTTCAGCACCGATGCCTACCTCGTGTATGACTCATACGAAATGGAAACCGACAACCGCCTTACCAATATTTCTACCGGTGACTATCGTAACGTGAAGATGGAAGATGGTATCCTTCTGCCGCGTTACCGCCTCCCCACGGAAGCTGAATGGGAATATGCCGCTTACGCTTTGATTGGCAATACCCTCAACGAACGTGTTTTGGAAAGAAAACTTTATCCTTGGAACGGCCACTATACACGTACCGATGACAAACACTACTATGGCGACTTTGTAGCCAATACCCGCCGCGGTCGTGGTGACCTCATGGGTGTTGCCGGTTACCTCAACGACGCTTCCGATATACCAGCCCCCGTTAACTCATATTGGCCGAATGACTTTGGCCTCTACAACATGGGCGGCAACGTGGCTGAATGGGTAATGGACGTTTACAGACAAACCTCTCATGACGATGTATACGAATTCAACCCGTTCCGTGGCAACTACTATGAAACCATGAAACTTTTGGATGATGGTTCTGGTATGGTTGAAGACCGTGACAGCGTGGGTAAAATCCCAATGGTTCCCGTTTCAGACTTCAAAAACGACAGAAGAAGAAACTACCGCTCTGCAGACAACATCAACTATCTCGATGGCGATTGGGCATCACAGCTGAATACCGAAGACTGGACGAAAACCTCCAGCGACGCTACCACAACCATGTACCCGAAGGAAACCGGTACCAATTATGAATATTCAATGGTTGGCGACCACTCAAGAGTTTACAAAGGTGGCTCTTGGATTGATCCTCAATACTATGCCGCTCCCGGCCATCGCCGTTATCTCGAAGAAGATGAATCTACTAAATACATCGGATTCCGTTGCGCAATGGCTCGCTTGGGAACTCCTTCAGGCGGTGGAATTACCCGATAATTGTTTTTGAACCTTATTTTCAGTAGAGACGTTTCTTGAAACGTCTCTACTATATTTTTAAATATATAACATTCTTATTATCCACCCCCTTTCCCCCTCTTCCAATAATGATAGTAATAACAGGTGCCGCAGGATTCATCGGCAGTTGCATGGTCCAAAAATTCAATGAAGAAGGTCTTACCGACCTGGTCCTTGTTGATGATTTTACCAAAGAACAGAAAAAACGCAATTGGGAAAATAAGCATTATACCGATAAAATCCAAAGGGATGTTTTTTTTGCCTGGCTCTCACAAAATGCCAAATATATCGATTGTATCGTGCATCTCGGCGCTCGCACCGATACCACGGAGATGGACTATTCTGTCTTTGAGCGCCTGACTGTCGGTTTTACCCAACAACTGTGGAGTTTGGCCACCCAATATCGCATCCCGTTGCTATACGCTTCATCAGCAGCAACATACGGCGATGGCGCGTTGGGATATGTGGACGATGAAGGCATCATTGAGCGTTTGCAACCCTTGAACCCTTATGGACGGTCAAAAAATGAAATCGATAAGTGGATTCTGAAGCAAGGCACTATGCCTCCACTCTGGGCCGGATTTAAGTTCTTCAACGTCTTCGGTCCCAATGAATACCATAAAGGACGCATGGCCTCCGTGATTTTTCACTCCTTCAATCAGATTAACGCTACCGGCAAAGTCAAACTTTTCCGCTCACACCGCCCGGAATATGTGGATGGCAAACAAATCCGCGACTTTGTCTATGTGAAAGATGTCGTAAATGTCTTATATTGGTTCTGTCGCCACCCACACCCGAATGGTATTTTCAACCTGGGAACCGGAAAAGCGCGCACCTTCTTGGATTTGGCAACGGCGACTTTCCATGCCATGGGAAAAGCTCCAGTGATAGAATTTGTTGATATTCCTGAAGATATTAGGGACAAGTATCAATATTTTACGGAAGCCGATATGCAAAAAATGAATAAAACGGCGGTGAAACATGACTTTTATTCACTGGAAGACGGCGTAAGTGATTATGTATCAAACTATTTAATGAAGAATGAAATTTTTTGATTTTTTTGAAAAAAAAAGTCACTCATTCCCAGAAATATTTATACCTTTGTAATTCAGTCGTGTGAAATGAAAAATGTTTCATTTCACACACTTATCTATTTGAGTTAATCAAATTATATTCTAATGCAGAAGTTCACGGAAAAGGACATCAAGAAGATGTTGAAAAAAATCTTCGGCTTTAGTCAGTTCAAAGGCAACCAGTTGGAGATTATTAAAGCATTATTGAATGGGAAAGATTGTTTTGTCATCATGCCCACAGGCGGAGGAAAATCCATGTGCTACCAGCTGCCCGCATTGATGAGTGAGGGAACGGCCATCATCATTTCCCCCCTCATCGCATTGATGAAAAACCAAGTCGACGCCATCCGCAATTACAGTACTGAAAGCGGTGTGGCCCACTTCCTGAATTCCTCACTTTCAAAAGCTGAAATCAACACGGTGCGTGAAGACTTGCTGAGCGGAAAAACCAAGCTGCTCTATGTGGCGCCCGAGTCCCTTACCAAGGAGGAAAACGTAGACTTCTTCAAAGCCATCAACATTTCATTCTACGCCATCGATGAGGCCCATTGTATTTCTGAATGGGGCCATGACTTCCGTCCGGAATATCGGCGCATTCGGTCCATCATAGATGCCATCGGCACCAAAGTGCCCGTTATTGCGCTGACTGCCACCGCAACTCCTAAGGTCCAAAACGATATTCAGAAGAATTTGGGCATGGACAATGCGGAGGTGTTCATTTCCTCGTTCAACCGTCCCAACCTCTATTATGAGATTCGCGAAAAGACCAAAGACGTGGACAAGGAAATCGTGAAATTCATCAAGGACAATCCCGGAAAATCCGGCATTATTTATTGTTTGAGCCGAAAGAAGGTGGAAGAATTCGCCAGCTTTTTGCAAGTGAACAAGATCCGTGCACTACCTTATCACGCCGGCCTTGATTCTAAAACCCGTGTGGAAAATCAAGACGCATTTTTGATGGAAAAAGCTGAAGTCATAGTCGCTACCATCGCTTTCGGCATGGGCATCGACAAGCCCGATGTCCGATTCGTCATCCACTATGACATGCCCAAGAGCTTGGAAGGTTACTATCAGGAAACCGGTCGCGCCGGTCGCGATGATGGCGAAGGCAAATGTATTGCTTTTTATGACTATAAAGACCTATACAAACTGGAGAAATTCTCTACAAAAAAAGCCGTTGCAGAGCAGGAAATTGTCAAACAGTTACTTGCAGAAACTGCCGCTTACGCAGAATCCACCAGCTGCCGCCGCAAGCACCTATTACACTATTTCGGAGAAAATTACGAGGAAGAGAACTGCCACAATTGCGATAACTGCTGTCATCCGAAACCTAAAATGAACGCTTCAGAACAAATCCAACTGGCCATTGAAGTCATTCAGACTGTAAAACAACAGTTCAAAGAAGACCACATAGTTGACATTTTAACCGGGAACAAAACCACTTCTGTCAAGAAATTCAAACACCATGAGCTGAAACAGTTTGGAGAGGGAGAGGAATTTGATGCCAAATTCTGGTCTAATGTCATTCGTTTGGCCATTTTTGATGAATTGGTGGTGAAGGATGTGGAGAATTACGGACTGTTGAAAATCACGAAGAAAGGTGAACGTTATTTGCGCAATCCGTATGCCATCCAGATTGCAAAACCGGTGAGTGAAGAGCAAGATGACGACGTGGATGAGGAAATCGTACCCAACAAGGGCGAGGCTATCGACAACATACTGTTCTCTTTGTTGAAAGATTTGCGGAAAACCATCGCGCAACGCGAAAACATTCCACCATTCGTCATTTTCCAGGACCCGTCCTTGGAAGATATGTGTACGCAATATCCGACCACGATAGAGTAAATGACGCATATCAGCGGTGTCGGAGCAGGAAAAGCACAAAAGTATGGACAACCGTTTATCGAACTCATCAAAAAATATGTCGAAGATAACGAAATCGAACGTCCGCAGGACTTTGTGGTTAAGTCCGTCATCAATAAATCCGCTCTGAAGGTTTATATCATCCAGAATATCGACAGAAAACTCAATTTTGAGGACATTGCCATCGCCAAGGGCTTGGACATGGATGAGCTGCTGACTGAAATCGAAAGCATCGGGTCTTCCGGTACCAAGCTGGATATTGACTACTATATCGAAGAATACATCGAACCCTACCATCAGGAAGACATCCTCGACTACTTCGCCAATGCGGAATCCGACTCCGTCGAAGACGCGCTTGCCGAGCTTGGTGAGGACGAATATTCAATGGAAGAAATTCGCATTATGAAGATCAAATTCATGTCCGATTTGGGCAATTGATACCGGGCATTTCTGCCTCGAAAAAATCTCACTTTTTTTCCCTGAAAAGAGCAAAAAAGTGAGATTTTTTTTGTAAATTTGCAGTGTTATAATAAAAATCTATATTGTTGATTATGAGCGAATTAGAAGAAAAGAATTTGCATGTTGAAGATTATAATGCCGACCATATCCAGGTGTTGGAGGGATTGGAGGCCGTGCGGAAACGTCCCGCTATGTACATCGGTGATATCGGAGAGCGCGGATTGCACCATTTGGTGTACGAAGTGGTGGATAATTCCATCGATGAAGCGTTGGCCGGACACTGTAACAACATCGAGGTTACAATATATGAGGACAACTCGATTTCGGTTTTGGACAACGGCCGCGGCATCCCTACCGACATGCACGAAAAAGAACATCGTTCCGCTTTGGAGGTCGTTCTGACCGTGTTGCATGCCGGCGGTAAGTTCAACAAGGATTCTTATAAGGTTTCCGGAGGTTTGCACGGTGTCGGCGTCTCCTGCGTCAATGCATTGTCCAAACACCTTCAGGCAGATGTGTATCGTAATGGCATCCATTACGTTCAGGAATTCGCTTACGGCAAACCACTCTACTCGGTGAAAGAGGTCGGCAAAACCGACTATCGCGGAACGCGTATCACTTTCCTCCCCGATGACAGCATCTTTAATGTCTCTGTTTACAAATATGACATTTTGGCCAGCCGTTTGAAAGAATTGGCCTTCTTGAATAAAAAAATCAAAATCACCCTCATCGACCAACGCGAAAAAGAAGACAACGGTGAGTATAAATCTGAAGTTTTCTACTCCGAAGAGGGATTGAAGGATTTTATAAAATTCCTTGACAGCGGTCGTACCAAAATCATGGAAATGCCCATCTATATTGAAACAGAAAAGGGCAGCGTTCCGATTGAAGTGGTTATGCAGTACAATGACGGATGGAATGAAAACATCCATTCCTATGTCAACAATATCAATACGATAGAAGGCGGTACGCACCTTACTGGTTTCCGTCGTGCGCTGACGAACACTTTGAAAAAATATGCCAGCAATAATAAGATGCTGGACAAGTTGGAAAAAGACAAAATTGAAATTTCCGGTGATGACTTCCGCCAGGGCTTGACAGCCATCATTTCAGTGAAGGTCGCAGAGCCGCAATTCGAAGGCCAAACGAAGACGAAATTGGGAAATAGTGAGATTGAAGGCGTTGTTAGTCAGGCGGTTAGCGATATGCTTGAGAATTATTTGGAGGAACATCCCCGCGATGCGAAGGAAATTGTGGCCAAAGTTGTTTTGGCAGCAACAGCACGTCATGCGGCTCGTAAGGCGCGTGAGAGTGTCCAACGCAAAAGCGCTTTCAGCGGCGGCGGACTTCCCGGCAAATTGTCGGATTGCTCTTCCAAAATTGCAGAAGATTGCGAATTGTACCTCGTCGAGGGTGATTCAGCAGGCGGTACGGCAAAACAGGGCCGTGATGCGCACTTCCAAGCCATTTTGCCATTGCGAGGAAAGATATTAAATGTAGAGAAAGCTCCGCAACATCGCGTGCTCGACAGCGAGGAAATCAAGAATATATACACTGCCCTCGGCGTTTCCATCGGTACCGATGAAGACCACAAAGCACTGAATATGGAAAAGTTGCGTTATCACAAGGTTATCATCATGACCGATGCCGACGTGGACGGCAGCCACATCGCGACTTTGATTCTTACCTTCTTCTTCCGCCACATGCGTGAGTTGATCGAACGCGGGCATGTCTATATCGCAACCCCGCCGTTGTATTTGGTAAAGAAGGGTAATAACGAGCGTTACGCCTGGACGGATGAAGAACGTGACGGCGCTATGGCAGAAATGACCAACAACGGTGCCAACGAAGCCGGTCTGCACGTACAACGCTACAAAGGTTTGGGTGAAATGAACGAAGAACAACTCTGGGCCGCCACCATGGACCCGGCACGCCGTACCTTGCGCCAAGTCACCATCGAAAATGCTATGGAGGCCGACTATATCTTCTCCATGCTCATGGGTGACGAAGTTCCCCCGCGCCGTGAATTTATTGAAAAGAACGCCCGTTACGCCAATATCGACATCTAATATTGAACACCATGCCCAACGAAGATATTTTTATGCCCCAAAATGGTGCGCAACCTGGTGATATTTTGACCGATACCGCACTTCAGTCCGATTCTCCCATTGCAGAAACCAGTCAGCCGGCAGAGGAACCCCACACCGCTGAGCCGATGATTGTTTTGCAAGATGTTGACATCTACCAAAAAAAGATTTTGGTATTGTCCAAAGTATCATTCACCATTAACAAAGGTGAATATGTGTACCTGGTTGGGAAAACGGGTACCGGAAAATCATCCATCATTAAATTGTTGATGGCTGAACTTCCGCTCAAAGACGGCGAGGCCATGTGTGTCGGTTACAATCTTAAAACCATTAAAACTAAAAAAATCCCGTATTTGCGTCGCGAGTTTGGTGTCGTTTTCCAAGATTATCAATTGTTGTCAGACAAGACCGTGGCCGAAAACCTGATGTCCGCCATGAAAGCGACTGGGTGGAAAGATAAAAGTCAGATGGAAACCCGTGTGAAAGAGGTACTTACGTTGGTACATTTGGAGACTAAGGATTTTAAGTACCCGCATCAACTTTCTGGCGGCGAACAACAACGTGTGTGCATCGCGCGAGCACTCATCAATCGGCCCAACCTCATTTTGGCCGATGAACCCACCGGAAATTTGGACCCGTTTTCTGCGGAAGAAATTTTCCAACTGCTTCACGACATCAACGAAAAACAAGGTACAACTGTGCTGATGAGCACCCATAATTTCACCATGCTCGACAAGTTCCCCTCTCGCACCATCTGTATCGAAGACGGGAAATTACTCGACACGATGCTCTAATATGCTCTCTATCTGCATAGCCATTCATAATTGGGACGTAAATCAACTGGTGCGCGACCTGCAAACTCAGGCTGCCAAGTTGTCTGTTCCCTATGAAATCCTCCTGCTTGACGATGCTTCCGAGTATGACTTCCAACTGAAAAATGCCTGTTTGGATTTTGAAGAAAATGTCACTTATCTTCAAACTTACGTTAATTTGGGCCGCTCAATTGCCCGTAATACGCTGGCAGCCAACGCCAAATATGAATATTTGCTATTTATTGACTGCGATGCCAAAGTAACAAAAAAGGATTTTTTGAAAAAATACTTGTCCGTACTTCCCGCGCAGGTGGTGGTGGGAGGTTGCGAGTATCGCAAACGGCGGCCCAAAAAGGATAGTGTTTTGCGTTGGGCTTACGGATGTGCGCGCGAAGAAGTACCTGCCGAAAAGCGCAATTTGGCCCCCAATCGTTCTTTTACTCCATTTAACTTCTTGATACAAAAGAAGATATTTACTAAGGTGAAATTCGATGAAAAGGTCCAAGGATATGGTCACGAAGATACGCTTTTTGGTATTGAACTGCAAAAACAGCATATTTCCATCCAACATATTGATAATGCTTTGCGGCATGAAGGTATCGGCCCGACCAAGCAATTTTTGCAACAAACACAAAATGGGATTGACAATTTGTTGGCTTTGTTGGAGCGCGTTGATGACCGCGAGGGATTTATTCAATCCATCACATTATTAAGTACTTATCATAAATTGAAGTCGTGGCATTTGGTGGGTTTCTATCGTTTGTTTTATTCTATTTTTAAAAAGATGATAGAAAAAAATCTATACTCTATCAAACCCAGTATGCGCTGTTTCGATTTTTACAAATTGGGGTATTTGTGTGAAAAGGTTCGTTAATGAAATTGGTTCATTAATGAATGAAAAGGATTTTCGCAACATTTTTCTTTTTCCCGTCTTTGTCGGAAGAAAAGACGAAGTAGACACCAGTTGCGGGCCGATTTCCATAAAAATCTTTGCCGTCCCAGGTCAGCGTACCGCCATTGGCAAAGCCTTGCCAAACCAGATTCCCCGCCGCATCGGCCACCTTGCAGAACGAGTTCTCTTTCAACCCGCTCACCGTGATGATCCCGTGGTACGTGTCACGAACCGGATTCGGGAACACTTTCACATCATTGTACTCTTCCGCGCCTTCGGTTGCCGTGCCACGATAGGAAATCAGCCCCTCGTTGGTGGCAAAGAAAACCTCGCCCGTTTGTCGCTGGATGCAGATGTCGTTGATTCTGTTGGAGAGAAGTGGCGAATTGTCGGTGGTCAAATGTAGAAGTTCTTTGTCTCCGTTTTCGGAAATCAGAAAGACGCCCGACTTTGCCGTGCCCACCCATTTTCGGTTGGCATCATCTACCGCCATACATGTAACTTCTTCAAACTCAAATAGATTTTGAACGTAATTCCCTTGTTTTACCAATACGTTTTGTGGATAGACACCTCCGTTGAAAATCTGTCCGGGCGTATAAATTATCTTGATACCCAGGTTGCAGCCAATCCAAATCTCGCCTTTTTTATCTTCCACCATGCAATTGATGGTAGAGGTTTCAATGTTGGCGGCCGCATTGATATTTACCGAGGTGGTTTGGTCGTCGGAAATATTGTCAATGGTGTGGTTGTCGTTGAAAACCACGATGTTGTTTGCGCGGGGCATGATAATCCATTTCCAACCCCTTGAATCGATTAAAATATTGCCAAAGGATGTGGTAAATCCTGATACATAGGATGATAGAGTGAATGTTTTCCAAGTTCCATCGGTTTTTAATACAGCCAAAGGCCGGGAAGAGTAGCAACAAGACATCCACAGATTCCCATAGTCGTCGTAGCGCAGTCCACCTATGTAAGCTTCGCTCGTGTCAAAAGCCTGAAGCGGGCTGTTGGAACTGTTGAAAACGGTGTCAACCTTCCATTCGTTGTATTTAGCCAGACCTCCGCAGAAAATTCCAGCGTAAATTTCTTTCGAATTGCGAGGGTTAATGGCGGTACAAGTCAAATCGGAAAGGCCGTACAATGGGGGGCAGTCGGCTTGTATAATGTTAATCCATTGTTCATTAGAAAAATAGGCGAAGTTGGCGGGGGTGTAAGCCTTACCCCATGTGGAGGTGATTCCTCCAGGCACTAAGGCCAAAATGCCGTTTGAGTAATCCATTTTGAAGGAAGATTCTGCGTAGGGGCCGTCCAAAACATGTAGGTGATTGATACTCCAGTCGAGGGCGATTTGTGCCAGGCCGTTATTGTCGTCTGCCACCCAAACGGTGTTGTTGTCAAGGCAGGCATCCTGAATGTTCTGCCATTGATAAGGGGCTTCATAATTGTAAAAGTTCAGTAGGACTTCGTTGGTGTCGTAGGTTTGTACAAATGCCCAGCTTGCCACGAGCATCAGGTCGTCTTTAGCATCTAAAGCGCGGATGGGAGAGACGGCGATATTCGAAACCGACCATTCGTCACCGTCGAACACGTAGAGTGTGTCGATGTCGTCATTTACGTGTCTAACGGCATACAAACGGTTGTTAAAGAGGCAACTGTGTGAGTAGTGTCCGTTGGAAATATCGCTTACGCGTTGCCAAGTGGAAAAATCCGCCACCGCATTTGATTGAACGGGTGTGTGGAAAATGCCCGCGTTTGTGCAAATAAAATACTGATTATTAAATATTTGTATAGAATTAACGGCCAAGGGAGTGGTACCCAGCTGCGTGTACCAAGTATCGCGAATGAGCCTTGTGGCCGGGTCGATGATAACGATGCCGAAGGTACAGGAAAGGTACAGCAAACCGTTGTGCGACAGAATGTTGTTGACGTGTTTATCGCCCGACATGGCTTTGTTCTTGATATCGGGGAGGTTGACGAGCGTTTCTTCTCGAATCAAGTCGATGTTGGCATTATTGTAAACCACGATGAGATAGTCGGATGCTTTGTCGTAGTAAATGCCATCGATGCCGGTTTCGGTGAGGCCTTCCACCTTGCTCCATGTCCCGACGTTGGCTGTGGCGCGGTCGTAATGGACGAGGGCGTTATCGGTAGCGGCGTACACCGTGTTGGGCGTGGCTGCCACAGAATGCACACCATAATAGGAAAGGTGCGTGCGGAACGCTCCGACCGGAATCTGAGCCATTACGCTGTTGCAAAGCAGCATCAGCGGAATTAAAAGTGCGAGTGGATGGAATGTCTTACGCCCCATTATTCATTATTTTTGTGAAACTGTAATTGATGTGTGGGAATGAAAGATACGAGAAGACTGATGAAGAAAACGGTGAGGAAAACGAGAATGAAGTCCATCGGTGCCATTCTAACTGGGTAGTAACTAATAACATAACTTCCTCCGTTTCCGAAGGCGATAAGGTGAAAAGTTTGTTGCAGGAAGCAGACAAACCATCCCACAATCATACCGACCAAGCCTCCGAGGAAAGAGACAATCATTCCTTCCAACATAAAGACATTTCGGATGAGCGATTTGTCGGCGCCGAGGTAGGTGAGAACTTGTGTGTCTTCTTGTTTTTCAATGATAATCATCGCCAAAGTGCCGATGATGTTGAAGATGGCAATAAGGAGTATGAAGGCGAGAATGACGAAAATGATGATTTTTTCCGTTTTCATTGTTTTGAAAAGGATAGGTTCCTGTTCGTAGCGATTTTTAACGGTAAATTTCTCACCTACAATCTCTTGCAGTTTGGGCTGTATTTTTTCTAATTGTTCTGGGTCGCTGAGGAAGACTTCCACGGCGGTGGCTTCACCTTCGTAACTCATCAAACTGCGGGCGAAGTCGATGGAACAGAAAAGGAAACGGTCATCGTATTCCGTTTGTGATTCGAAGACACCGCCGGGGACGAGGTATTTTTTGATGAGGTCTTTTTCTCGCGCCAACGCTCTGTGCTTGCGCTGAGGGTAGTACAACTTAATGAGTTCCTGACTGTTGAGATTCAGTCGGAGCATTCCTGCGGCGCGCGAGCCCATCACTCCGAAGTCGCCTTCGCCCCACATCGCTCCCTGTTCTTCGTCATAATTGCCATTCTTGCCCTTAAAATCAAAACTGCCATCAATCAACAAACCTTTTTTGCGGCGGGTGAGCTGATCAACATAGCTGCTTTCAACCCCTTTCAATTCAATGAGATACTGGTGGTCGTTGTAGTCAATCAGCACCAAATCCGAAACTACCTCTTCGGCAGAGCGAACCCCGCTGACACTTTTCAGCTTTTCCATAGGAAACGTGCTGAGGTCAAAGGACTTCCCTTCGGTAGCGGTGATTTTGAAGTCGGGATTGAAATTGTTGAAAGAATTGGAAACTAAGTCTTCCAGTCCGTTATAAACAGAAAGAACGATGATAAGTGCCGCGGCTCCCGACATCACTCCCACCGCCGAAATAATGGCAATGATGTTCACCAAGCTGTGCTTCTTCTTGGAAAAAAGATGCCGCCACGCAATAAAAAATGCCGTTCTAAATCTATTGAATTTCAATTTCTTATGTTTTCAGTTTACAACGAATCCCAATCAATAATTATGCATTATGCATTATGAATTATGCATTACGCATTACGCATTGTTGAGTCTACTCTTTCAACAAACGTTCAATGTTTTCAATGTAATCCAACGAGTCATCAATGAAAAATTCGAGTTGCGGAATTACACGTACTTGGTTGTGGATTTTTTGTCCCAAACGGAAGCGGATGTCTTTCGTGTTCGCACGTACCGTATTGATAACCACATCGTTGTCTTCCGCATTGAAAATGCTTAGATAGGAACGGGCGATGGAAAGGTCTTTCGTTACTGTGGTTTTGGTGACGGTAATCATGCAGTCGTAAATGTTCGGTCCGTCGAAAAGGAAAATTTCCGCAAGTTCTTTCTTGATGAGGTTGGAGGTTTTCTGTTGTCTGATTGTATCCATGTTGGGGGAATGGGTTAATGGGTTAATAGTGGAAGGGGAGAGGAGGCGTGGGGAAAAGTTATTTTTTGATGATTCTGGAGGTGGCGACTAATTGGCCGTTGTTGACGAGTTTAATAATGTAAACACCTGATTTGCAATTGGTAAGATTGATTTTTGTGTCATTTTCTGCCACATTTTGGACGGCTACCAACTTCCCGTTCACATCATAAATTTCCACTTGGGTGTCTTGTGAGAGATTCATGGTGTGGTGGATGGTGCAGAAATCACTTGTCGGATTCGGGAAAATTTCCAGCATTGGAACTTTGTTTTCGGCGATGCCAACCGTGTTGAACAGAGAGTCAACAACGATGGTGGTGTCGGTTATGCGTGCGCATTCGTTGCCATCCACCTGACTGACGCGAATGGGGTTGTTGCACGGGAAAAAGAGTTCAAAGGTGTATTCGCAATTTTCGAAATAGTTCATCATGCTTGTCACGTCATGGTTGATAGAGTAAGTATAGTCCTCATTACAATTTTCGATGGAAGCCAACACGGTAATGAAGCCCATGCCCGGCTGATCTTCCATGTAGGTTGTATCAAGGAAGGTGAAGTTGAGGATGGGCGCTTCCTCTGCGCACTGGGTTTCGAAGCAACCGAGGTCGATGGCGCTGCCGTTAACGCGTGCCTCGCCGTTAAGGTCTTCATCGGGAAATTGGTAGCCGGAGAGGGAAATCGTGGCCAAGCTGCCCGCATCTTTACAAACCGATTGGCCGGTAAAACTGTAATCGGCATCTAAAATTTCCTCCCATTCGTTTTCGTTAGTCGGCACGCCGACCAGAGTGCTGGAGGCCACAAAATGCAAAGCCGCCAAATCGACATTGAGGTTGTTGTTGCCGCTGGCGAGCAAACCTTCTACCGCAGTATTTTGGCAGTTGAGGTTGGTATTGAAGAAGTTGTCGGTGTTGTCGCCATTATTCCAAAGAATGGAATTGAAAAGAGTGAAGCCGCTGCCCGCATTGATGACGGTATTGGTAGCCGCTGTGTTGCCAACGAATGTGCAATTGACGCTGCGGCAGCTGCTTCCGGTGGTGGAGATACAACCGCCGTTGTTGGTAGCTGCATTGTTGGCAAACAGACAGTTGGAGACGAGCAGACTGGCAGAAGAGCCACCGAAAATGCACCCGCCTTCGGAAGCTTGGTTCCCTGCGAAAAAGCAGTGTTTGAACTGGTTGCCAGCGTTGGCATAAGCCGCGCCGCCGGGGTCTGTGGATGAATTGTTGACGAAGGTACAGTGATAGAATTGGCAGTTGCTGCCCGCGCTCACGGCACCGCCGCCGTAACGGCTGCTGGGACTATAGCTCTGTGTCGCCGGACAAATGTTGTTCTCGAACACGCATTCTACCGCCACGTCTGTGGGAAAGCTGAAATTTTCCCAATAGACACCGCCGCCGCTGGAGTTGGCCGCCAAAGTGCTGTTGTTGTGAATGTAACAACCGTTAAGGGTACAGGTTTTGGGCAGATAGGCCGCGCCACCGTTGAGCTGCGCCATGTTATCATAAATTTCGCAGTTGCGGATTTCGCAGTTGGTGCAGCCGTGGTTGGAAACTCCCAAAAAGATGCCGGCACCCTTTTGCTCTTCGTTGTATGAGGTGCGGTTGCCGTAGCCCCCTGTGATGATGAAACCGTCAATGACAATGTCTTGCAAATCAGTACCGTAAATTACGTGGTAACTGTTGTCGGTGTTGACGTCCGGCGTTTGGGCGACATCACCGCTCAAAATGGTGGGAGTGGCGAAATCCCAAAGGTCAGCTTCATTGTCGCGCTCGGTGACGGAGGCCTCTGTGCCGGCGAATCCACCGTAGAGGGAAATTCCGCTTTTGAGCATGAAGGCTTTGCAGCGGTTGTCTGTACCGTTGGAAAGAGTGGCGGTCGGAGTGTAGGTTCCTTCGGCAACCCAAATTTGGTCTCCGCTGACTGCCGCATCAATGGCATCTTGCAAGTTGGTATAGACAGATGTTCGGTCGTTCCATGCCGTGCTTGCCGAATTGGGCTTTACATATAAAGTATCCTGTGCCCAGATGTTGGCGGTGCAAAGTGCCGCCAACATTAAAGTTGTGATGATTTGTTTCATTTATTTTGTTGATTTATAATTTTCAGTTTTCAATTTATATTCTCCCGTACCATTTCAATAAGGTATTGAATGATTTCGGGCTCTTGAATCGACATGCCGTCGAGGGCTTCATTGACTTCGTCTGTGTCGAAAGTGTAGTCCACTTTTTCGTTTTTATAATGGAAGATGAAATGGATGTCGGGGTAGGCGGAGGCGGTAAGGACGACGGTTCCGGCCAAGTCGCCCATGGGGGGACGGTCGAGGTGGGAAAGGCCGAAAACAGCGCTGACGGTGGTGCCTTTTCCCACTTCCGACTGGATGTCGAGGCTTCCGCCGGTTTGTTCGGTATTTTGTTTCAGCAGAGGCAGGCCGAGGCCGACTTTGCGGGTGGTTCGTGTGGTGAAAAACGGGTTGATGACTTTTTGCACTGTGTCGGCATCCATGCCGCAGCCATTGTCGATGAAGCGGAGGGTGAGGGTGTCGGCAGCGGCGTCTTCCAGCACTTCCAGCGTCACGTCTTTGGCACCGGCGCGGGTGGAGTTCTGCAAAATGTCCATGATGTGCATTGAAAGATCTTTCATTTCAATTTTCAAATTACAGTTTAACAAGCCGTCCTTCCTCGCCGTGGAGTGCTTTTCTGATTTCGGCGAAGGAGCGTGTTTCGAGTTCGAAGTAGCAGGGTGCGGTGGCGATGGTGTCGGGTTGATGTGCGTCGGAAGCGCGGGTGAACATTTTATTTTTGAGGTAGGGGTGCTCTTGGAGAATCTTCTCTTTGTCACCGTGTTTGGAAAGTTCCACCGCGTCGTAGGGCAGGTCGAAGGGGATGAAACCGAGTTGGGAGATGACACTGTTTTTCATCTTGTCGATGTGGGCGGGGATGAAGATTCCGCCGAGTTCCATCACTTTGGCGGCGATGCCTTCGATGTTGACATCGAGACCGGAGGTGAGAAGTTTGGGCTCTTCGTAAACTATTTCAAACTCCTCGTTGATTTGCACCTGGTCGCCGAAAATATCGGGGACGTTGGGGATGTCGGGAAGATGTTCGTCCAGGAATTTCTGAAAGAGGTCGAGGGTTTCGTGGGTTTCAAAGAAAGCGATGCAGTGTGCCTCTTCCTTTGTGGTCACTTCGGCGCCGCAGAGTACGAAAATGTCACGGTTGTGCGAATAATGTTCCGCCAACCGGCAGTGCCGCGTGCAGTTGTGGTCGGTAATGCCGATGATGTCAACACCCTTCTTGAGCGCCTCTTCGATGATGAAGTCTGGCGTCATGTCCAGGTCACCGCAGGGCGACAACAGAGTGTGGTTGTGTAAATCTGCTTTAAAGGTTTGCACGTTTATTTGTGAATGAGTTGGTAAACTTTGCCAGTGGTTTCAAAAGTCTGTTCACTGGTGCCGAGAACGGGAATCCCTTCTTCCCGTGCCTGTTCGAGCATGTCGTCTTCAGGCTTGCTGTCTTTTACAAGCAAGATGGCGGAAAGTTCCTTGAGGGAGGCGATGGCGAGCACATTTTTATGGGTTTGAAGCGTAATCCAAATCATGCCTTCTTTGGCGTGCCCCATCACATCACTCAGCAAATCTGATGTGTAACCGCCTTTGATTTCGCGATTCAGATTTTCTTTTCCGCAAAAAACGGTCAAGCCCAGGATGTCAACTAATTCTTGAACAGTCATTTTTTTCTTTTTTTGTTATAAAAATATATTGTATAAAAATTAGGCGCAAAAGTACGAAAAAGTTAGGATTTGAAAGGATGCGAAAAGAAGTTTTTTTTAAGGTTGAAAACAATTTTTTAAAGAGGGTTGCGCATTTCAAAAAAAGTTGTATTTTTGCACCCCCAAATTTTACGAAATAAAAAAATCATAATAAGATGAAAAGAACATTCCAACCGTCTAATAGAAGACGCAAAAACAAACATGGTTTCAGAGAAAGAATGGCTACCGCAAACGGCCGTCGCGTGTTGGCAGCTCGTCGTGCAAAAGGTAGAAAAAAACTCACCGTTTCTGACGAAAGCATGGGTAGAAAATAACAAGAAAAAATTTCTTTGTTAAAAAGAGAGAAGACAAAGGTTGTCTTCTTTTTTTTTGTAATTTCGCACCCTCAAATCAGAAATTGGAATGAGAAGGTTTTTTGTCGCCATTCTTTTTATTGTCAGCTGTTTGCAATTTGCTTCCGCTCAATCTTCAAACACCATTGACGAAATTATCGCCATCGTGGGAAAGGAGATTATCACGAAATCCGATTTGGAAGCGGAATATGCCACCTATGCCGCCCAGTATAATTCTATGGACAATGAGGATGAGGCCCGCGAGCTGATTCTCGAACACATGATGCGCCAAAAGTTGTACATCCATCAGGCGGATCTCGACAGTATCGAATTTACCGAGCAAGAGGTAGACGCGCGTGTCAACTACCAGCTCAACTATTGGTTGTCACAGGTCGGCGGCAACAGCCGGGTATTGGAAGAGGCCTATCATAAAACGATGGATGAAATAAAGAAGGATATGCGTGATGTGGTTAAAAATCAGATGATCAGTGAACGCATCCAGCAAGACATCACCGCCAATGTCACCATTACCCCCTCCGAAGTGAAGAAGTTTTTCGACCGCATTCCGTACGACAGTCTGCCGATGATTCAGCCGACCTACGAGTTCGGCCATATCGTGAAAATACCGCCGGTGAGTGATGAAGAGGTGGAAGCCATCAAAACTCGCCTCAACGAATTTCGCGAACGCGTGTTGAGAGGGGAGAAGTTTTCGATGCTGGCCCGCCTGTACTCCGATGACCCCGGCTCCGCATCGGAGGGCGGAGAACTCGGCTTCGTGGAACGTGGCACCCTGTATCCGGAATTCGAAGCCGTAGCCTTCAACCTGAAAAGCGGCGAGGTCTCCCAAATTGTCAAAACAAAAGCCGGTTATCACATCATCCAAATGATTGAACGCCGCGGCGACAAAATCAATGTGGCTCACATCCTTCTTCAACCGAAACCATCTACAGATGAGCAAGTTAAAGCTATAGAGTATCTCGACAGCGTCCGTCAGGTCATCCTCAGTGAAAAGATCGAGTTCAGCGCGGCCGCCAAGAAATTCTCCGATGACATGAATAAAAATAGCGGCGGCTGGTGCGTTAACCCGTACGACAATTCCTACCGCTTTGAAAAAGAAGCTATCGAAACCTCCACTTTCGCCACCGTCAGCAAACTCATCCCCGGCGAATACTCACAACCCATCGCCTACGTCAATGAAGATGGTAAAATGACCTACCGAATCATCTACCTCCGAAACAAAGTAGCAGCTCACAAACCTAACCTCCGTGAAGATTACGACTTGATAAAAAATGCCGCTTTGGAAGACAAAAAACAAAAATTGGTCAATGACTGGCTCATCGAAAAGGTGAAGGTCACCAACATAAAAATCAATGAAAAATACCGTGACTGCTCTTTCGTGAAAGAATGGGGCATCACACAATAAACTTTTATTACTATGGCAGATTTGAATTTCAAGGATGATGTAGAAGCCATTGAGGCGTTCGTGGAAAAATATGCCGAACTGCGTAAAGAAATTGGCAAGGTCATCGTTGGACAGGACGAAATCATCAAGAATATCCTTATGGTAATGTTTAGCCGCAGCCACGCACTGCTGATCGGTGTCCCCGGATTGGCTAAAACATTGATGATTACTACGATAGCGAAAACTATCAACTTGACATACAACCGTATTCAGTTTACGCCCGACTTGATGCCGTCGGACATTATGGGTACCGAGATTCTCGATGAGAGCCGCAAGTTCAAATTCGTGAAGGGCCCCATCGTTTCCAATATCGTTCTGGCTGACGAAATCAACCGTACCCCGCCCAAAACCCAGTCCGCTTTGTTGGAAGCCATGCAGGAACGCTCCGTCAGTATGAACGGCGTTACCTACCAACTGCCGGAACCGTTTTTTGTTCTCGCCACCCAAAACCCGATTGAACAGGAAGGTACCTATCCGCTGCCCGAGGCCCAGCAAGACCGTTTCATGTTCAACATCATGCTCGATTATCCTGAATTTGATGACGAAGTGAACATCGTGAAGTCCACCATCCATGGTGCCATGGTAGAACCCAACCAGGTGCTTTCCATGGAAGAAATCATCTTCTATCAAAAACTGTTACAGAAGATTCCGATTTCCGACAATGTATATCAATATGCAGTGAACCTTGCAACGATGACGCGCCCGCACACCCCGAAAGCGCATCCGTGGGCTAACGACTACCTCGCCTGGGGCGCGGGACCACGTGCTTCCCAATTCCTCATCATCGGCGCTCGTACCCATGCCGTCCTCAGCGGCAAGTACTCCCCCGATATCGAAGATGTCCGCGCCGTCGCTATCAACATCCTCCGCCATCGTATCATCAAAAACTACAAGGCCGAGGCTGAAGGCATCTCTATTGAAGATATCATCAACAAACTCATGCACGCATAGTTATGCAATTCAAAAATGTACTGGTAGACGAAGAACTGAAAAAGCAGCTGGTGAGCCTGGTCGATGAAAATCGCATCAGCCACGCTCAGCTCTTTCTGGGCAAGAACGGAAGCCACAACTTCGCTCTCGCCATCGCTTTCGCTCAGTACATCTGCTGTACCGACCGCCACGACGGTGACTCCTGCGGCCATTGCCACTCCTGCGTCATGTTTGAAAAATTGCAACATCCCGACCTCCACCTCATCTTCCCCAATTGCAACTTCGGAGAAGTGAAAAAAGACCCGGACTCCCAAAAACTGGCCAACTACTTTCGCGATTATGTCTTCGATTGCAATTATCATATCAACTATAACGAGTGGACCAAAATTCTGAAAAGCGATAACAAGCAGGTCACCATCAACATTCGCGACTGCGCCAACATCGTGGCCAAAAACAGCATCCGCGCCTACGAAAACGGTTACAAAATTTACATTCTGTGGATGGCGGACAAGATTCAGATTGCCGCCGCCAACAAGTTGCTGAAAACCTTGGAGGAACCCGAGAGCAAGTCTCTGTTCATCCTCTTGGCCGAAAGCAGCGACCAGATGTTGCCCACCATTCTTTCTCGAACCCAAATGGTGAAGATTCCGCCTCTCAAACCGGAGGTCATCAAACAACATTTGGTTGCAGACGCGGGCGTGTCGGAAAATATCGCCGCTGATGCCGCCGCTATCGCCGAGGGTAGCTATGTAAAGGCCCTGACGCTCTGCCAGGAAAATGCAGAATTGCACCATCTGCTCACCAATTACAACATTTTGATGAGAAGTCTGCATTCCCACCTCCAAAACGCCAACGATTTGGTTCGTATCGGCTACCTGAATGTGCAGGATATGTTTTCCTCTTTGGTGAAAGATGGCCGCGATGCACAGAAAACTTATGTCCAATACCTGTTGCGCATGATCAGAAACGAAATTTTGCTCAATACCGGTGCCAGCGCGCTGGTTAAGGCAACCGCAGAAGAATGGAAGGTGTTGGACGAATACCGGCTGCTGTTTACCGTAAAAAATGCAACATCTTTGTTGAATAATTGCGACACAGCACTTTATCATTTGGAACGTAATGCCAATGCCAGCATCGTCTTTGCCGATCTGTATT
This sequence comes from Bacteroidales bacterium, assembly GCA_024400785.1. Classification (GTDB taxonomy): domain Bacteria; phylum Bacteroidota; class Bacteroidia; order Bacteroidales; family WCHB1-69; genus UBA1756. Next base: position 6,215 of record JAKSME010000009.1, on the reverse strand, counting down.
TCAAACTGCTGGCAGATTTTTTAAACAGATAACCATGATTCCCCAACTGCCCATTAGAGTCTTTTCATCAACCGATTTCCAAGAGGTGAAAACTGCTGATGCGTATATGGCTTTGTTACAGTATTTTACCTATATACAAGCGGCGGGGGGGATTGTGAACGACGAAGCGGGAAACATATTGATGATTTACCGTCGCGGCTGCTGGGACCTGCCGAAGGGCAAGGTGGAAACCGGTGAAAGCGTGGAGTTTGCCGCGCTGCGCGAGGTGGAAGAAGAAACAGGCATCAAAGCTGAAATTATTGGGAAAAAACCTTTTTCCGTGTGGCATACCTACGACACCTACGGCACACCGATGCTGAAAGAAACAGTGTGGTTCGATATGAAGGCACTCCCCGGTCAGCAAACCGTGCCACAAACCGAAGAAGACATCGCGCAGGTACAGTGGGTGCCGCGCAATCAAGTTTCCGAACTGCTTCGTGAATCATTCCCGTCCTTGCAATATCTTTGGGGAGATTTCCAATCCATATAGAAATTTATTGTTAACCAGTTAAAATTTAAAAACTTATGAAGAAATTTAGACTTATTCTCGTTGTCGCCCTTTTACTCGGTGGCATGTTCACGGTTTCTGCACAGCAAAGAGACCATCACGGAATTTCTGTTCAACTTGGCGGCATTCTGCCTTTGCAGGATTTCAGCGCCTCTCAATCTTACGTTCTTCCCGGCGTTAACGGCCTGGGTAACAATGGTTGCGCCATGTTTGGTGCTTCCCTCGGTTTGAAATACAACTATGTTTTCGATTTCGGACTCGGCGTATTTGTTTCCGCCGACCTGATGTGGAATGCTTTGAACAAAAACATTCGCGACCAGTACGACAATGTTTCTTGCACGAAACCCATGTATGTTGATGTTCCGATCATGGTGGGTGTTAACTACGTGACCGATTTCAGCGACATCGTTGACGTTTGGGCTGAAGCTGGTCTCGGTGCCAATCTTTTCTACAAAACCACCGAGGGCTGGAACAACAATACGCTCAGCTATAAAATGAATGCCGCTTTCGGCGCTGAAGTCGGTGCCGGTATTACCTTCATCGACCTTATCAGCATCGGTGTCCACTACTATTGGTTGGGCAAACAAAGCATCAAAGTTGATGGCGTTACCTACGATGAAACCTACGTCGTTCCTCACAAAATGAAAATGGGTGCGATGGCATTCAAATTGGGATTCCATTTCTAATCGTCCCTTTTGGTATCTAAAATGGCAGGCCGTCGGTCTGCCATTTTTTTTGTATTTTTGCCGTCCCAATTTGCAAAAATGAATCTCAATTCACAGAAAAGATATTGGAAATGGCTGCTCTTCGTTGCCGCCCTGGTGGCCTTCATCGCCATCCTTTATTACTCAAATATATTGTTGACCGATATCGCCAAAGAAGAACGAAACAAGGTCGAACTTTGGGCTAATGCTTTGAAACACAAGGCGGAATTGGTAAATTCTACCAATAAGTTTTTTAATGAGATAAAAAAAGAAGAAGGAAAGCGCGCCCAACAATTTGCACAGGTTTTTCAGAAACTGAACGAGGCATCAACAAGCGCGGAGTTGAATGCATATCTTGCTGAAATTGAAAATAATAAAAAAAACAACCGCTTTCCGCTGATTCTGGCGGCCGAGAACGGCGACATCTCCTACACCGCCAACGAGATTCCAGAAGTCGCAGCTATGCGAAACGTCTCCGAATTGGGAACTCACATTTCCGATTACGATTCGCTAATCCTTCACTATGACCCGGCCGATATCACCTGCTACGTTACCATTTATTTTAAACAGTCTCAAGTCTATACCGACCTGAAGTCCGCGTTAGATACTTTGCAAAGCTCTTTCTTCCAGGAGATTGTCTCCAATAATGTGTCACTCCCCGTTGTTGTGACCAACGAAGCCAAAGACAAGGTCATCATCTCTGGCAACATCGACTCTGCCGAATTGGTGGGTGGTGCCGGCCTCGCGCAACTGCTCGACCGGATGAGCAATGCCAACCGCCCCATTGAAGTGATTCTCCCTGATCATGGCCCGTGCTATGTGTACTACGAAGAGTCACCCGTGTTGCTCCGACTTCGCTATTTCCCTTACATACAACTGTTTATCATCCTGATTTTTGTGGTGGTCGCCTATTTGCTGTTTAGTTTTGCCCGCCGCTCGGAACAGAACCGCGTCTGGGTCGGCATGTCGAAAGAAACCGCTCACCAACTCGGCACACCGATTTCTTCCCTGATGGCATGGACCGAAATCCTGCGCGACAGCGAGGTCGATGCCGACATGGTGGAAGAGATGAACAAAGACGTTAAGCGACTGGAAACCATCGCACAACGATTTTCCAAAATTGGCTCGGTGCCCGAACTGCATGAGGAAAATATTGTTGAGGTGATTCGCGACTTTACCGCCTACCTCCGTACCCGAATCTCCTCCAAAGTCACCATCGACTTCCCCGCCGAAAAATATGCCCCCATCATCCAACCTATCAACCGATACCTTTTTGAATGGGTGATTGAAAACCTCTGCAAAAATTCAGTAGATGCAATGGATGGCAACGGTTTGATAACCATTGAGATAATCCAAGAACAGAAATTTATACACATTGATATTTCCGATACTGGGAAAGGCATACCACCCAAAAAACAGAAAACCATCTTCAATCCGGGCTACACTTCCAAAAGCCGCGGTTGGGGCCTCGGTCTCACCCTCGCCAAACGCATCATTAAGGAATATCACAAAGGAAAACTATTCGTGAAAAACTCCGCGCTCGGAAAAGGTACCACCATGCGAATCTCTCTCCGCAAAAAGTAATTTTCTGCATCACATTCTTCCTTTTTTTCTTCTAAAAAAATGATGTTTTTATTGTTTTTTTTTGGAAGATGAATTGTAATATATTGATTTACAGGAAAATAATTTTTTTTATTTTTCTTATCAACTTTGGATGAAAACGTATACTTTTGCACGCTGTATTAGTTGAGTAATACACTAAAACAGTAGAACGGAAAACAACCATGATAATCCATTCATTAAATAACCCTTTATTAAAAACATCATGATTTCAGTAAAAGACATCACCTTCGGTTATTCGAAGAAAAAAGCTCCGATCTTCAAGGATTTGAGTTTGGAATTGAACAGCGGTCATATTTACGGACTGCTGGGTAAAAACGGCGAAGGCAAAACCACGCTGATGAAGCTGATGAGCGGCTTGCGATTTGCCCAAAGTGGAAGCATTGAAACGATGGGCTTCCCAGCTCCGTTTCGTAATCCTAACATGCTGAAAGACATTTACTTCCTTTCAGAAGAAATGTATGTTCCCGCGGTCAGCATCGATGCTTATATCAAAGCTTTCGCTCCTTTTTATCCGAATTTCAGTTTGGAAAAAATGCAAGATTATTTGCATCAATTTGAAATGACGGACATGGCGCAGAATATGTCGAAAATGTCGCACGGTCAGAAAAAGAAAGTGCTGATTTCGTTCGCGTTAGCCACCAATACGAAGATAATTTTCATGGATGAGCCGACCAACGGATTGGACATTCCCTCCAAGAGCATGTTCCGCAAGGTGATGATTTCGGCCGCAGATGACGACCGTCTGTTTGTCATCTCCACGCACCAGGTTCGCGACCTTTACAGCTTGATTGACAGCATTATCATTTTGGATGGCGGAGAAATTTTGCTCAATTCATCCACCGAAGAAATTACGGAAAAGTTGTTGTTCAAAGTGGTGGACAGCATCGAAGAGGCCCAAGGCGCGCTTTATTCCGAAGACACGCTCCGCGGCATTTATTCTGTTTTTGAAAATACGGAACATCTTGAAAACAAGTTGGATATGGAATTGCTTTTCAATGCGGTTTTGTGTGAAAAACAGAGAGTTAAAGAAATTTTCAACCTTAAAAAATAGTAGCCATGAACGATAAATTTTCTTTTCAGAGATTAGGTTTGTTGATACGGACCGTTTTCATTCAAAATTGGAAAAAAGATCTACGTATTTTCCTTTGTGTGATGGGTGTATTGGCCGTTTTGCATGCATTTAACGGTTTTTATTTCCCCATTAATTTCCCGATTGTCGCTGTTCTGCTTTACATTGCCGGAAGTACCTTCAAACGTTTGGGCAACCAACCTTCCGCAATTTCTTATATGATGATGCCCGCCAGCACGTTGGAAAAAACGTTGACTGCTATTTTCTATGTCAATATTTATTATGTTGTATTGATGGTGGCCGCAGGCCTTCTCGGTTTCGGCTTGGCTATTTTGTTGAATCCTGCGCTTCACACCATCGGCATTCCGGAGATGTGCCCTGCTAAAATTATCACCGCGGATTTGGGGACAATTATTATGGGATTAACGGCTGGAATTTCCGTTTTGCTGTTTGGCTCGGTATATTTCAAAAAATTCGCCATCTTGAAAACTGGTTTGGTGGCTTTGGCTCTTTTTGTCGTGTTGACTTTGGCATTGAGTGCCATTATGAATTTTCATACATGTAGCTATCATTATTTCGATGACATTACCACAAAAACACTTAAAATTCTCTATTATGTGATATTGAGTGTTGCGACTTTGTTTTTCTGGTTTATGACCTGGTTGCGATTAAGAGAAACGGAGGTTTAGTATGAATTTCAGAGACGAAAAAGCCATTTATTTGCAGATTGAAGAGTATGTCTGCGAGCAGATTTTGTCGGGCCGGTGGATTGAGGGAGAAAAGATGTGTTCGGTGCGCGAATTGGCCTCCTCGCTGGAGGTGAACCCCAACACGGTAATGCGTGCCTACACTGAACTTTCTGACAAACAAGTTATTGAAAACAAGCGTGGTATTGGTTTCTTTATTGCTGCCGATGCCACCGCCGTCATCCGTGAATCCCATCGGCAGGAATTTCTGCATCAAGAGTTGCCTTTGTTGTTGAAAAAGGCCAAATTATTGCAGATTTCTGAAGAGGAAATCATCTCTATTTATCAATCTTTATAATTTTATTACAATGAAAAAATATACCAATGTAATTATGATGATTGCGATTGCCGTTTTCCTTTTGGTCAATATCGTCCTTTTCTTTTTAGTGTAGTTTTTTGTAAAAAACTGCGTCTTGACGATACACTTTTTAACCCATTAAACATTATTATTATGAAGAAAGTTGTCACCCTTATCCTGTCATTATGCTTTATCGGTCGGATTTTTGCGCAAAATGTAAGCATTACTGGCCGTGTTGTGGAGCAGGAAAAAAAATCTCCGGTGGCGTTTGCCAGTGTCGGTCTACTCAAGGCCGCAGATTCCGCGGTGGTAAAGTCGGAAATGACGGATAAGGAGGGCAACTTCCTCATTAGTGGTGTGGGTGCGGGAAAGTACATCATCAAGATTTATTTTGTGGGCTATAAAGAATGGGTGAGCCGGGAAATCGTTGTGTCAAAGCAAGATGTGCAGCTGGATGAGGTGGTTTTGAGTCCGGAAGCGGAACAGTTGCAGATGGTGGACATTGTTTATAAGAAACCCTTGTTTGAGCAGAAGCTGGGGAAAACGGTGATGAATGTGGAGTCGCAGCCGAGTGCGGCGGGCGACAATGTGTTGGAATTGCTTCGTAAGATGCCCGGCGTGGTGGTGGATAACAGCGACAACATATCTTTGCAAGGGAAATCCGGAGTTTTGGTGCTGATAGACGACAAGGACCCGCATCTCAGCGGCGACGACCTGACAAACTTCCTGAAGAGCATGCCCGCCACCATGATTGACAGGGTGGAGGTGATGAAAAATCCGTCCGCCCGATACGACGCTGCGGGAACTGCCGGCATTATCAACTTGGTAACCAAGCATGTACGCACCAACGGAATCAACGGATCGGTGTGGGCTGGGGTTGACTATCACGGATGTTGGGGAACCAACGAAGGCTTCAACCTGACAGGCAGGGTGGGGAAGTGGGTGCTCAACGGCAATTATTATTATATGTATAATAACTCCAAAGCGGGGCATGACCAGTTCCTCGCTTCCACCATCAACGGCGATGTGATTCGGCAAACCACGAACGAGCTGGCCGACGAAATTTGGAGCAGTAACAGCATTTTTGGCGCCCATGGTGCCAATGTCGCCGCCGACTGCTACATCGACTCCGTCAACACCCTCAGCTTTTCCTACCGTGGCAACTTCTTTAACGCCGACTGGCGCAGCGACAACCATAACCGAATCTACCAAAACGATCAACTTATCA
>JAKSME010000089.1 GCA_024400785.1 Bacteroidales bacterium | reverse complement strand
AATTAAAACATCCCCCCGCGCCCCCCCGCGCGGGGATTTTTTCTGCTACTCGCAGAAATTCCTTCCCCATAAAAAACTACTGTACCTTTGCGGCCGTAAAAACCTTTATTGGACAATGAAATAAACCATTCAGGAAAATGACAACAGAAAACAAACCAATCATTCTCTGGATCCACGGTTTCTGCGGCCGCCCGAACAACGAAACCTTTTTGGAGATGCGGAAACAAAATCCGCAATACGAGTGGTACAGCATAGAGGTTGACCACCACGCAAAGGCCTCTATGGAGAAAATCAACGATTACATCCGCACGCACGACGTCTGCCTCGTGGCAGGGACCTCCTTGGGCGGCTATTACACTATGTGCGCGGATTTCAACGGATGCAAATGGGTGGTCAATCCCGTGACGGATCCGGTTCGCGACCTTCGGATGTTCCTCGGCCACAACACCTACAAACCGGGCCGCCCGGACGGACAAACGGATTTCGACTTCACCGAGGAAATGCTGATGGAATTCGGAGAACTCCAGCCACGCGAACTCACGCACGTACTCTGCCACTACACGGCGCACGATCAGTTGCTTGGCGAAGAGATCAAAAAAGACTACGAAAAGACTTTCTATTTTCTCCAAGAGATAGACGAGAAACTACTGCCCGGACATTTTCTCACCTTCAAATATGCCAAAGCGACTAAAGAAATGATTCCCAAATGGATAGAACGCAGTGCTTTCATAAGCCAAAATCCGTATCATTATTATGGTATGGATTTCAAACTTCTACCCAAACACATACTGCCGGCACTTGGTGTCGCACATTCAAGAAGTCGTGATACCAACTGGCCGAAATTGCTCCATGAACTGGAAAACTGCATCAAGGAAGTGTACCTTCAGGACATAAAGCAGCGCCCCGACTACTGCATTCGTATTCGGGAAGAAAATGCGAAAACGCTAAAAATGCTGTTGGATGAGCGCAAACATATTTTGAAGGAGATGTTTCATCTGACGCAGGAAACCTTTGACCGATTCAAGGCCATCAACAGCAATCTGCTGGATTTGCACAACCGGATGGTGGACAAGATGGCCGCCCTTTACTCAAACTGGCTGGAGAACGAAGAGGATGGCTGGCAAAACGACTGCCAGGTGAAAGGCAAAATCATTGTGGAGCAGACCAAGGAGGACTATCCCGATGACGGCACCGGTTCCGACTATGAGTGGATGATGGAAATTATGGAAGAAATTTCCGCCAACCAACTGATTGAAAGGGAGTTCAGCGGCTGTCCGGACAAGTCTTGCGACCGTTTCCAACTCGACCTCAAGCACAACCATCCGAACATCTATTTCAGCGGCGGTGGGGAGCGACCTTTTGGAGATTTCCTGATGTGCAGGGCGTTTCAAAATCTCGAATTCGAATCGCTCTATGCCCCGCAGGACATCCTGCGCATTGCCCATTACTGGTGCGACGTCGCACTGGTGCATCAACGTATAACCGATGAGAAAGGAGACTTGTTATGAAACATAGGGATTTGGAACAATCCGTGAGGATTTACCGCGGAATTTATCCCGCCACCATTTGCGAAATGGAAATCTGGTCGTTGAAAAACGAAGAATTCAGCAAAGAAGAATACGAACGGCAGTTGATTACTCGGACGACAGTTACATCATTATCCACAACAGTAATGGCGACCACGAGCATATTCTGTCGCACCGCGTTATACCCGCTGTAGATGTTCCCGACTTTGTTCGGGAGACATTGGAAGAAGGGTTGGAAAAGAGGGGGTAAACAGTGTGCGGAACGCCGACAAAAGTTCCTTAACCGACCTGGTTTACAATATGTTGCGATATGAGCAAATTCAAAGATTAGAATTGTTGGAAATAAAAAAATAATATGTAACTTTGCCGTGTCGTTCCTTTGAATTTTGTCTAACGGACTTCGCAAAATTCGGAAGGAGCGGCGGGGAAAGAGTAAAATAGAAGTCCTTTTAAATATGAAAGAAAAAAACAACATAGTACAAAGCACGATTGACGCATCTTTTCTTGCCGAAGTGAAGCACATTGTTGAACAGGGACGCCGGCAAGCGTATGCATCTGTGAGTCGGCTAATGATAGAAACCTATTGGAAAATAGGCGAACGTATTGTGTTGCAAGAACAAAAAGGGGCTAACCGTGCCGAATATGGATCTCAGCTTATCTCTCAGCTTTCTGAAGAATTGACGCGAACATACGGCAAGGGATTTAGTAAAAGAAACTTGCAGTATTTCCGAAGTTTTTACTTAACATTCTGTGATTTGGAAATTGTGCACACGCGTGTGCACAATCGGTCGTGGTCGCAGATACGAACCGTCTTACGTGTAGAAGACATAACGGCTGCTCGATGGTATATGCTTACCGCCTCGCAAGAAATGTGGAGTGTGCGCACACTTGACAGAAACATTTCCACGCAATATTATGAACGCCATTTCAAGCAACCGCAGTTGGTTGTGAATACCGAGAAAGACAATAATGACGACAAGTTGGAAATCCTGAAAAGTCCAATAATGGCTGAATTTCTTGGATTCAAGCCCAATACCGACTATACAGAGACCGAACTGGAAAAAGGCCTCATACAACATCTACAGGATTTTCTCATTGAATTGGGACGCGGATTTGCCTTTGTTGCACGGCAACAGCATGTCTTCACCGATGCGGGTGATTTTTTTATCGATTTGGTGTTCTACAACTACATTTTGAAGTGTTTTGTTCTGATAGATTTGAAAAAGGGACAGATAACCCACCAAGATGTTGGGCAGATGGATATGTATGTACGAATGTACGATGAATTAAAACGTACCGAAGGCGACAATCCGACCATAGGAATTGTACTTTGTAGCGAAACGAGCAAAGACATTGCACGTTATTCCATATTACGGGATAGAGATAATTTATTTGCCGCCAAATATATGCCTCTAATGCCTACCGAAGAAGAACTTCGCAGGGAGATAGAAGCGCAAAAAGAATTGTTTAACTTACAAAACGATAAGATAATAGATGAATAGAAACATTTTTAAACAAATATATTATTAACCATAGCGTTTGCTATTTGTTTGAGAAACTCTGAAACGTAGGAGATTTCAAAAGTAGATACCAAACGCTGAAAACACGAATATCTTTGCGATATTTGCCACGTCATCCCCTCTTTGAATTTTGGCTAACGGACTTCGAAAGGTTCGGAAGGGCGGCGTAAAAAGAGTAAAAATAGAAGTTTGCAAAAGTATAAACAAATAAAATAAATGATTATGGCAAAAATAAGTAATATAGGACAATACAAACCAATTGATTATCTGTCAGCTAAAAAGATGTTTCCTACGGAGTTTAACCAGAAACAACAAAAAGGAGCAGACCTTGATAAAAATGTCCTTGCTGATAATAAATTTAAAGTGATTCAAAAATCGAATTTTACAAAACAGGATGAAAACGACTTGCATAAATTTGTTTGCAAAATTTCAGATCCCAAATATGCTAACAGCACACATGTGAATAATCAGATAAACAATTTTTCAAAAAAATCATATAATGATTTGGCGAGTTTGTTTAACCTAATGTCAAACTCATCAAATTATAAAGACTTACAGATGAAACTACCAAGAGATCCGTCTGGTAATATATTAATGACACAACGTCAAAGTACAGCACTGCCATACCTTTTTTCCATTGTTAAACATTATCAAGAACCAGATAAATATCCATTAATGTATGTGTTCTGGATGAACCTTTGCGATGTCTTTTTTTCCACTGCAAGCGGAACTTTTAAGGATTACGATCAATTATGTGATGTCTATAATAATAAAGTAGCTATTCATGATAAACCAAAGCATTCATACTTTTCAGCATATATGGATGCTTTGGCAAGGGATTTGGCCCAAAACATAGGACCTAATATTATAAATTATACGAAAGGTGCTATAGAAGATGTTTTCAATATAGATGATTACGATACGTTGTTGGGATTTAATAGAAATACGACAGTGAAAGCATCGTCTAATCCCACGCAAACGCAAACATCCACCCCTTCACCTGTTTCCGTACCAAAGAATGTCCCCACTAATAAAGATGACGAAACACGACATCCCCTCAACCTCATCCTTTACGGTCCTCCGGGAACGGGAAAAACATACAATACTGTGAATGAAGCGCTTTCTATTATTGAAGGTAAGAAAATTGAAGAACTTCAAAAAGAGGACCGTGGAAAGGTACTTGAAAGATTCAACAAATACAAAGAAGACGGTCAAATCGTTTTCACCACCTTTCACCAGTCGCTGAGTTACGAGGAATTTATTGAGGGCATTAAGCCGATAAATGGTGATACCTCAATTGTTATCAAACATAACAATGCAAATACAACAGGAACAAATCAATTTGGTGAAGGATTCTCCACTATTGATGATTTGAGTATGATGAGGTACGATGTTAAACCTGGAATCTTTAAGGATATATGTTTAAAAGCTGCGCACAATTTCCAATCAAATTTTGATGAGTGTTATGAGAAGTTTATAAAAGATATTGCCGAGTATGAATATTTCGAATTGCAAACCATCAATCAATCAAAATTTTATGTTTCAGTAAATAGAAACAACAACCTTAAACTTTACACAACAGAAAATAAGAATTTGAATGGTGTTTTAACCAAAGAAAATATTTATGCAACATACTTGGGGAAATTAGATTACTGGAAAGGATATATGCAAGGTGTTCTTCAGTATTTGAAAGACAACTACAATCTTACAGATTCGCAAAAAGAAAAAACGCCTCCATAGGTCCTCATCATTGACGAAAGCAACCGTGGCAATGTCTCGCAAATCTTTGGTGAACTCATCACGTTGATTGAAGAAGACAAACGTACCACAAAGTGGGACAAAGACAAAAATCAGTACGTTGACAATCCTGAAAAAATCACCGTAAAACTTCCTTATTCACCAGATGAAAAACCTTTCGGCGTGCCCGGCAACCTCTACATCATCGGCACGATGAACACCGCCGACCGCAGCGTGGAAGCCCTCGACACCGCCCTCCGCCGCCGCTTCGATTTTAAAGAAATGATGCCAAAGCCGGAATTAGCAACAGAGAAAATTTATGATTATAAATTGAGTGAAATCCTTACCACCATCAACAACCGCATTCGTGTGCTCAAAGACCGTGAACACCAAATCGGCCACAGCTATTTTATGAAATGCAAAACCGATGTGGATTTGAAAAATGTTTTCAAAAACAACATCGTTCCACTGCTGCAAGAGTATTTCTATGGCAACTATGCCTATATCGGTTTGGTTTTGGGAGATGGTTTTGTAAAAAAAGAAGATGCAAAGCCCAAATTCGCATCTTTGGACGGTTTTACCTACGACTCTGATAATGAGCCAACATACAGACTTCTCACCGATGATGAATGGGGAACACTAAATATGAAAAATGCCCTTGATAATTTGAAGGTTAATAAAAGTGACACCTCTGAAAATGTTGCCGAAAACGAACAGCTTTCATAGGAATAAAAAGTAGGTAATATTTTTCATCTATGGAGCCAATTACAGTTTACGAATATGACCGTTTGCACTTAGGAAAGGAGCTAGACCCAAAAGTCTATGATGCCTTGGTTGACTTTTATGGGGACGACAAGAACGATTCGTTTCCATACTACTCGCTCATTAAGGACGGCATTCGTTTCAAGCAATATGTCGGAATGCTGAGTGTGGGCGGCCAAGTGATAGAAGTGTTGCCCAAAGCAGATAAAAATGCAAAGGGCAATGAGAACTGGCGAAACGGACTGCTTCACATGCTTCGTCGGGTTTACAAACTTGAGGTCAAGAGTCCGTCGCAAGCACCGCAGAAATTGACTTCCAGCGCTATTCTCGATATCTTCATCAACCGATTCCTCAATGAAGTGGATGTCTTGCTCAACCGCGGGCTGGTAAAATGCTATCACAGGGAAGAAGGCAATCTTTTTGCGCTGAAAGGAAAACTGTTGTGGAACAAGCAACTATCCAAGAACTGCGTACACAAGGAACGGTTTTATGTGAATTACACCACCTACGACCGAGAACACATTATGAATCGCATTCTCCGTCAGGCATTGGAAGTCATTCCTAAAATCACCACGAACCCATCGCTGAGCGGGCGGGCAACTTCCACCTTGTTCAACTTTCCGGAACTAAAACCGCTGCAAGTAACTGCCGAAATCTTTTCCAATCTGGCTTTCGATCGCAAAACGGAAGATTATAGAGCTGCCGTCGAGATTGCCAAACTCATCCTGCTTCACTACGTTCCCAAATCAGAAATCGGCAAGACCGATATCCTGGCTTTGATGTTCGATATGAACAAACTTTGGGAAGAGTTTATCTACAGAGTGCTGCGTCGTGGATTGAATGATTGCAAAGTACAACCACAGAAATCACAACAGTTATGGAAATCCAAAAACAATTATAAGTTCATCCGTCCTGATATTGTTATAATGAACGATGGAAAAACTTTTGTCTTAGACACGAAGTGGAAAGTGCCGGAAAAGAGCACTCCCGCAGATGGAGACCTCCACCAAATGTATGTCTATCTCAAAGAATTTGAAGCCGAAAAAGTCGCATTACTGTATCCTCAGATTGGCCAAGAGTCCGATGTCAATGGTAATTTCATAAAAGGACAGAAATCTTGTGATATGTTGTTTCTCCCAAATTACGATTCCAATCAGGATTGGGAGACGGCAATTTGCAAGAAAATATCAGAGTGGATAACTAAATAAATCCCCCCCCTCAACTCATAAGTCACCGATCACAGATTTATACGCCATCCCCTCGCCCACCCGCGAGGGGATTTTTTCTGCTACTCGCAGAAACTCCTTCCGCATAAAAATATGCGATACTTTTGCAACCGTAAAACTTTGACAAAAAAACACAAATTATGACCTACAAAAAAGACGACATCTTGATTTTCCTGACCAACAAACCGATGGCGCACGCCTGCGAAATAGTTGGCGAACCTATCGACAAAAACGAAATCAAAAAAGAGGAATTCTACGGATTCGTGAAATCGGTGATCTCGCACAAAGACGGCATTTACCTGATGCACACCATCAAACCGATGCCAGGATTCATCTGCGTTGCGGAGACCGCCGACATTATCCGCAAAGTCGAACCCGGCGAAATGCCCGAAAACGAGCGCGAACGCCCACTTTGCGAGTGGACCGAGGCACCTAATATCTTCATTCCCGCACAAAACGAAGCGTACGAAAAGCTCACCGACGAAGAACGCTGCTACGCCTTGGCCAAAGAGGCGCTGAATGCACACTGTCCCGAGATGAAAATCGCATCTATGGATTTGAAAAACAACTGGTTTACCAAATCCGGGAAAATTGCTGATATGGATTATTGGAACGAGGAAATTGAAAATATTACAGATTTTGCAAAAAAAGAGGAAATGTTAAAATTGAAGAAAGAAATCACCGACTATATGCAGACCAAACGCTTCAAGGAGTACTTCACCGTCACCGTCGGCACACCTTTTGATGATAAAGATATGTTGGTCATATACTTTCCCGATTTGAAAGACAAACTTGATCCGGCAGAAGCAGCAGGCACGTCGTTCTTCCACGTGGCAGTAAGCAAGGAGTTTGACGAAGTGTGCATCTTGCACAACAGCACAGACCGGAGAAACTTCTTCAGAAGCTTAGGCCCCGAGTTCGATGAAATGGAACAGGCATTCAACTACTTCAGAAACAAAGTTTTGAATATTGAAAATTGAGAGGCGAGAATTACCTACCCCGTATGCCACGGCGGACAAGCAAACTTCAAAATTAATCAACCCATTGAAAAAAAATAGAATGAAAAAAATCATCTGCACCCCCGACCAAAACGTATTGAATCCCAATGCCTACAAGCCGACCGAGCCCAAAGATTTGGACCAGAAAACCGTTGACGCGATATTGCCGGAATTTCTGCGCTTGGCCCACAAGCACCGCGAGCGCATTCTGGCAGACCCGAAAATGTTCACCTGCGAAATACCGTACTACACTTCCGGCGGCTGCTACATAGGCAGAATCTTCACCCCCATCGGCGTGCTCATCCAGTGCTGGGGGCGCTTCCCCGAACATTTTACCGACAAATGTTCCCATCACTCCTCCCTACTCAAAAAATGCGAAGGCAAAAGCTTGGTCTATTATTTTGTTGGTTCGCCCCTCAGCGGCAGCAACAGCCACTGCAGCTTTTGTCCCGAATGCGGACACATCACGAGCGGTCTGCGCACCCATTCGTTCGGCCAATTCGCTTTTAACGCCATCCATATTTGGGAACACTATCGGGATTTCT
>JAKSME010000088.1 GCA_024400785.1 Bacteroidales bacterium | reverse complement strand
TCTAAGATATACGGGTTCGTCATTTGAGAGAGAAGCCTTAACGGTATCCATGAACTTTTCAACAACAGTCTGAACAGTGTTTTTGTCAAGGTTGGTCTTGTTGGCGATTTCGTTTACGATTTCTGCTTTGGTCATAATTGAAAATTGATTAGGTTAACAAAATTATTATAATGTTTTATATTTTTGATTTTCAAGCGTGCAAAAATACAACTTTTATTTTATTCTAAATCATCAATTTAGAATTTTTTTCAAAAAATTATATCTCTGCTAAAATTTTATCAGCGAGACGGCTCGCACCAATTCTGAAATATTGGTTGTTGAGCCATTTTTCGCCCAAAACATTTTCCAAAATCTTGATGAAATTGATGGCGGTAGGCGCATCTGAAATACCGCCTGCAGGTTTCATACCAATCATTTTCCCAGTAGCTTCGTAATGTGCTTTGATAGCATCCAGCATAACAAGGAAAGATTCAGGGGTAGCGTTGACTTTGATCTTGCCGGTAGAGGTTTTGATAAAGTCGGCTCCGGCGGCGATAGCGATTTGGGAGGCTTTGTAGATATTGTCGGCGGTGCCGAGTTCGCCGGTTTCAAGAATCACTTTGAGGTGGGCCTGGCCGCAAGCGGCTTTAATGGCTGCGATTTCGTTGTAAACCGTCTGATAGTCACCCTCAAGGAATTTTCCACGGGAGATTACCATGTCGATTTCATCGGCGCCTTGTGCTACGGCATAAGCCACTTCAGCGACTTTGATTTCGATGGGTGACTGTCCGGCGGGAAATGCACCGGCGACGCAAGCTACATGTACCGGGGTGTCTTTGAGGATGGATTTGGCTTGAGCGGCGAAAGGAGGATAAACGCAAACGGCAGCAGTTGTCGGAATCTGTTTCTCTTTGTTTTCAAAAGAGAGCGCTTTTTCGCACAATTGCTGCACCTTGGCCGCATTGTCTGACCCTTCCAAAGTAGTGAGGTCAATAGCATTCAAGATGAAGCGATAAGCCTTCGGATAATCGAAATATTTGAAGTCAGCTGCTTGATACTCAGCGATTCTGGCTTGGATTTGTTCGTCTGTGTAAGGATAACTTTTGGGTTCTACGTATGCCATAGTTTAATGTTTATTTGTTTTTGGAAAATGGGGTGCAAAAGTACAACTAATTTCTTAATATCCAACGCATAACGAAAAATTTATCGACAACACATTTGTGAGGCGTTCACCCACGCATCAAAATCGTCCGGGGAAACCAACTCCAAAGCCACGGCCGCCTCTTTCAACGTCATCCCGTTTTGATGCGCATATTGTGCGATTTTAGCCGCGTTAGCATAGCCGATATGGGGGTTCAGCGCTGTCACCAACATCAAGGAGTTGCTCACATGCTGGTTGATACGCGCAACATTCGCCCGAACTCCCACCACACAATGTTCCTCGAAAGAAAGTACAGCATCGTGCAAAAGCGACATCGACTCCACCAAATTCCTGCCGATGAGCGGCATGAAAACATTCAGTTCCAAATGGCCTTGCATGCCCCCCACGGTGATGGCGGCATCATTACCTATCACCTGACTGCAAACCATAGCAAGTGCCTCACACTGAGTAGGATTCACCTTGCCAGGCATGATGGATGAGCCGGGCTCGTTGGTCGGGAGTACCAACTCCCCTATCCCACTCCGCGGGCCGGAACCGAGCAGGCGAAAATCGTTGGCCACCTTCATCAAAGATACGGCTGTGCGTTTCAGTGCGCCGGAAAGTTCCACCAATGAGTCGTGCGACATCATCGCCTCGAAACGGTTGGGGGCAGCCACAAAATCGAGTCCGGTGAAGAGGTTGATGTAGGCAACCACTTTTTCGACATAGCCGGCGGGAGTATTCAATCCCGTGCCCACGGCGGTCCCGCCGATGGGCAGCTCACGCACGTGCGGCAACGCGGCTTCGATGGCTTCGATGCAGTGGCGGACCTGAGCGGCATAGCCGGAAAATTCCTGCCCCAACGTAAGCGGTGTAGCGTCCATCAAGTGCGTGCGGCCAATCTTAACAATGTCGGCAAATTCCTGTGACTTAGCAGTTAACGCTGTTTCCAACTTTTGCAAAGCCGGCACCAGATAACCGACAGCCCATAAAGTCGCCGTCATTCGAAGCGCAGTGGGGAAAACGTCGTTGGTGGACTGTGACTTGTTCACATCGTCGTTTGGGTGGATGAAGCGAGCGAGGCCTTCTATCTTTCCGTATTTCAGGAGTTCGGCGCGGTTGGAAACCACCTCATTCACGTTCATGTTGGTTTGGGTTCCAGAACCCGTCTGCCAAACCGGCAACGGGAATTCACCTTCCCACTTTCCTTCCAGAATCTCGTCGCAACACTGACTGATAAGGTCCCGTTTTTCTTCGGGAAGGACACCACAGTCGCAATTGGCGTAAGCTGCCGCTTTCTTTACCACTGCGATGCTATTAATAATTTCCATCGGCATGGGTTGGTAGCCGATGGCAAAGTTGTTGCGGGCGCGCTCGGTTTGTGCTCCCCACAGTTGTTCGGCGGGGACCTTCACCTCACCAAGAGAGTCTTTTTCTATTCTAAATTCCATAATATCAGATTGGCTGGCAAAAGTACAACATTATCAGCAATTTGCACACAAAAAAAAATTTTTCAACATTTTAAACCCTTATAGATTAAATTTGTCAGCGCAAACCGTTTTTAATTTTTACATATTATTTATATTTAAATGAATAAGGCACTCATTTCCATTTTATTTCTTGCGTGGGCATCCTTTCTTTTCGGCCAACAGAATTTGAACTTGAGCTTGCAGGAATGTATTCAATATGCTGAACAGCACAATCTCACACTTCAAAGCGGCAGTTTGGATGTCAATGCATCGGAAATCCAGCTCAAACAGGCGAAACTCCGCCAATATCCTACTGTTTCAGCGGGCATCGGACAAAATTTCAGTTATTCCCACGGCAACGAGTCTTTCAACCTTGGAGGCAGCTACAACCTGAACGCCGGCGTCGACATTTTCAAAGGGCTTACCATCAGAAACAATATCAAACGCGGGGAATTGGAACTCAACCAAGCGCAGTTGCAAGTTGAACAATCCAAGAACCAAATCCGCATCAACATCATTCAGTCATACCTCACCATTCTGTTGAATCAGGAAATGCTGGAATATCAACGCAACGTATTGAACACCAGTCGCGAGCAGGTGGCACAAGGAGCACAGCGTGTCAAGGGGGGCAGAATTTTGGAAAGCGACTACAAACTGCTTCAGGCTCAATATCTTTCCGACTCTGTCAACATTGAGAATACGCTCATCGCCATCGACAACGAGTACGTTCAACTCCGCAACCTCTTGAATACGGAACCCGGTCAAACACTAACCATTGTCACCCCAGACAGTGCGCAACTTGCTCTGTCGATGCAAGTTCCAGAACTTGCCACCGTTTTGCGCCAAGCCCTTGATTACCTTCCTGATTTGAAAATCCGTCAAAACAGTGTCGAAATCGCACAATATGACGTTAAAATCGCAAAAGGTTCCTATTATCCGTCCATTTCCGCCAGTGCCGGCATAGGCACCGGCTACAACGCGGCCTACGGCAACGGGAACAACGGACTCACCTCTGGCCTCTACAAAGGTCTCGGCGAAAACATCGGTCTCAATATCAACATCCCGATTTACCAGCAAGGAAGCGCGCGCAACAATGTACAAATTAAGAATTTGCAAGTGCAACAAGCCGAGTTGGCCCTCAAAAATGCAGAAGCTGACGTCATCCGCCAGATTGAAGCTTACCACCTGGAGGTCAAGAAAGCTTACAACAACTACCAACTGTCTGAACTTCAACAAGAAGCATATTATCTTAACTATATGACTTACAGTCAAAAATTTCAATACGGCTCCATCACTGCCGTCGATCTTCTCCAACAACAGACCAATTACCTCAATATTTTGAGCCAATATATGCGAAATAAGTACAATTTCCTTCTTCAAAAGAAGGTGTTGGAAGTTTACACCGGACAAAATATCACTTTATAATTTCAAGAAACATACTACATTTAAATATGGAAGCGAAGAAGAAAAAAAGAATTGTTATTTCAAGCATCATAGCAGCAATTGCAGTGGTGCTGCTGATTGTATTTTTTGCTATAGGCGGGAAAAAACACGGCCATTACCACATTGAGACACGACCAGCCACGCTCGACAGTTTGGAAACCACTATCACTGCGACGGGTGAAATTCAGCCAGTTACAAAAGTAGAAGTGGGCACGCAAGTTTCTGGTAAGGTTGAAAAACTCTATGTCGACTACAATTCCCATGTCACCAAGGGCCAACTTTTGGCAGAACTCGACCGTTCCACTCTGTTGGAACGAATCAACCAATGCCAAGCCAACTTGGCAAGCGCGCAAAGCTCTCTGAATCAGGCAAAGCTGTCGTATGAGCGTATTAAAGCGCTTTACCAACAAGGGGCCGAAACGCAGGAAAATCTCGAAAATGCAGAAAATCAATACAATCAAGCCAAAAGTCAGGTGGAATTGTCAAAAACCAGCTTGCGCAGCGCCGAGGTCGACCTTTCCTATGCCACCATCACCTCCCCCATCGACGGCATCGTCATGAGCAAGTCGGTGGAAGAAGGCCAAACCGTGGCATCCTCCTTCAGCACCCCGACCATTTTCACCATTGCGCAAGACCTTACCCGCATGCAGGTCGAAGCCAATGTTGACGAAGCCGACATTGGGAAAGTTGTTGAAGGACAAAAGGTTACATTTACCGTTGATGCTTACCCTGATGATGTTTTCACCGGCACAGTAAGACAGAAAAGACTTTCGCCAACGGTTACCAACAACGTGGTCACCTACACCGTCATTATCGATGCACCCAACCCCGATGAGAAGCTGATGCCCGGCATGACCGCCAGCGTCAACATCATCGTTGACAAACAGGGCGGAATCACCATTCCGATGGAAGCCCTATTCTTCAAAATCGATGAAGGAGTAAAAATGCAACTGGCCAAACAAGGAATCGAACTCAAAGGGCTCTTCCGCACCGCTGAGGAAGAGACGATGGCGCTGAAAGACATTTCCACTAAAACCGTTTGGGTGAAAAATGGGAATACTTATGAGCAACGCAAGATAAAACCCGGCATCAGTGACGGAGCAAACACAATCATTCTCGAAGGACTGAAGGAAAGAGACCAAGTGGTAATTTCTGTAAAAGAAGAAGTTAAAGGAGGGAGCAACAAGTCTTCCAAAAATTTCATGCCCGGGCCTCCAGAACGAAAAAAACGTTAAAAATGGAAAATGAAGCCATAATACAAATACGAGACTTGCACAGAGAGTTTGTTGTAGGAAGTGAAACTGTGCATGCTCTGAATGGGATAAACTTCTCGATTTGCCGCGGAGAATTTGTAAGCATCATGGGAACCAGCGGCTCGGGGAAGTCCACGCTATTGAACATCCTCGGCTGCCTCGACAAACCGAGCTCCGGGGAGTACATCATCAATGGAACTTCTGTTAACAAGCTGAATATAAATCAGTTGTCTACATTACGCAATCGGCAAATCGGTTTTGTTTTTCAGAATTACAATCTTTTAGCGCGCACCACGGCCATCGACAACGTACAACTTCCATTGTTATACAACTCGAACATATCTGCCAAGGAGCGCAAGGAACGAGCGATTGCGGCGTTGGAAGCGGTGAAGCTGCAAGGGAGAATGGACCATTTCCCCAACCAGCTCTCAGGCGGACAGCAACAGCGTGTGGCCATCGCCCGCGCCATCGTCAACGACCCAGTCATCATTCTCGCAGACGAAGCCACCGGCAACTTGGACACCCGCACCTCATACGAAATCATGACACTGTTTCAAGAACTGCACAGCAAAGGAAAAACCATCGCCTTCGTCACCCATGAACCCGACATCGCCACCTTCACCACCCGCACCATCAAATTGCGAGACGGGCAAATCGTTCTTGATGAGAACATTCAACAACAATCTGCAGCAGAAGCACTTGCTGAATATGAAAAGAACATGAAACACACAATGATATGAAAATCCGCACATACATTTTTGTCTTTATCGCATCGATATTGGCATTTACAGCATGCCACAAGAAAACCGCTACCAAGCACTCCGTCCCAGTCAAAATCGTTTACACCTACTCTTTGCAGACGTTTGAAGTCGGTCGCGACACTATCGGTGGAAAAGTCGGGTTGTGTGTTTACAACGAAGCCTTCGCTTTCAATTTCGATTCCACGGAGATGGCGGAATTGTCGGAACTGGGATTCCATTTCAAAATGGCAGAGAAGAAGAAAAAAAACGAGCAAGCCATCTGGTTGGTACGCGACAGCACCTTCACCCAAACCATCGTGAAATGCGGCATTGCTGACGACGAGAGAACCATTATCACCAAAGGTGCGAAAAAAGGCGATTATGTCGTTTGGAAATCACGCCAAGTAGCTATTCCTCAAAAAGTTAAAAAGAGATGAATCTATTAAACCTCATCAAAATATCCATTACAGCGCTAACGCGCAACAAAGGCCGTTCCTTTCTCACCATGCTCGGTATCATTATCGGCATCGCCTCCGTCATTGTCATGGTCAGCATTGGGCAGAGCTCCACACAAAATGTGCGCAGCGAACTTTCTTCCATGGGCTCCAACATGATTATGATCATGCCGGCAAGAAGTATGCGCGGCGGTGTCGACATGGGGACCGGCCATTCCTTAAACCGCAAAGACCTTGAGACATTGGAAAAAAGCACCAAATACGGGCAACACATTTCACCGATGGTGAGTTCTGGAGCGCAGTTGGTGTTCGGTTCCAACAACCATTCCGGCAGCCTGTCGGGAGTGTCGGCCAGCTACCTCGACATCCGCAAATACAAGCTTGGCGCCGGCATCATGTTCACGGATAACGACCTGAAAACCAATGCGAAAGTGTGTGTTGTTGGAAAAACAGTGGTGGAGAAATTGTTCACCAACGGAGAAGATCCGATTGGGCAGACCATCCGCTGCGGGCGCGTGCCGTTGAAAATCATCGGTGTGCTGGAGTCGAAGGGCCAGAACCAGATGGGCCAAGACCAGGACGACATCGTCTTAGTGCCCTACACCACGATTATGACGAGATTCGCCGGCAACAAAAGCCGTGACAATTTCAACATGCTGTTTGCATCCGCAACGAGCGAGGAAGAATCGGAAATGGCTGCCACCGAAATCACTTACATTCTCCGCAGCAACCATGACATCAAAGCCGGACAAGATGACGACTTCGAAATTCGCACCCAGGAGGAGCTGCTGTCCACCATGAGCGAAATCACTCAGGTGCTGACCATCTTACTCACCGCCATCGCCGCCATTTCTTTGCTTGTGGGCGGCATTGGGCTTATGAACATCATGTATGTCACTGTGACCGAGAGAACTAAGGAAATCGGACTACGCATGGCCATCGGGGCAAAACGCAAGGACGTCATGTTGCAATTTCTGTCGGAAAGTGTCATCCTGAGTCTAATCGGCGGATTCATCGGCATCATCATCGGGGTTTGCCTGGCCCTTGTGGCCGCCAGCGCTTTGAATTGGCCCAAGACCGTCAGCCAAAGCGCTATCGGAATCTCATTCCTGGTTTGCGTTGCAACCGGTGTGTTTTTTGGCTGGTATCCTGCCAGAAAAGCAGCAAATATGGACCCAATTACTGCACTCCGGTACGAATAAAACGACAAAATTGCGAGTTTTTTTGTCTTATTTCAAAAAATAATATGTTCATTATCAATATTTTATCATTTTAATAAAATATTTTACAAAAAAAACGAACATTTTTTGCAATACTTTTGTTAAACATGCGTTAGGAATACTGCTTTACTTTCAAAAAGTGGCATTCCATTGAAAAAGGAAAAGAACCGAAAGTTAATAAAAGTTAAAAATAAAATATAAAAGTCATGAGCGTATCAGCAAGAGAATGTAAAGGCAGAATCATGTTGGTAGAAGACAACCAAAATCTGCGTAAAGTATTGAAGGACTATTTAGAAACATTAAAATTCAATGTCACCGACTTTAGCGATGGCAACAGCGCAGCGGAGTCATTTGAGAAAAACCGCTACGACATTTGCGTGTTTGACATTGTAATGCAGGGGAAAAACGGTTTTGAGCTTTTGGCCCAGATTCGTCAGATGGACGAATTTGTACCGGTAGTGTTTTTAACTGCCCGCACCGACAAAGAAGACAAAATCAAAGCATTCAAAATGGGTTGTGATGACTACATCACCAAGCCCTTCAGCACTGAAGAATTGATTCTCCGTATCGAAGCCATTTTGCGCCGCACCCACCAGCCGGCCAAAGTGAAACCCATTTACAAAGTCACCAACGAAGTGTACCATTTTGGAAAATTCACCTTCGACCATGCCAATTTGGAACTTTCCCATCCGTTAAAAACCCGTACACTCAC
>JAKSME010000087.1 GCA_024400785.1 Bacteroidales bacterium | reverse complement strand
CCACGTTTAACCGAATTTCCACGTTTAACCGAATTTCCACGTTTAACCGAGTTTTTCACGCTTAACCGTTTTCACGTTTAACCGAATTTTCACGTTTAACCGAGTTTTTCACGTTTAACCGAGTTTTTCACGTTTAACCGAAATAAACAGCACCCAGGCCGTCACCAACGCCGCGCAGATGTCGGCGGCTGGTGTTGCCAACCACGCTCCGTCGAGGGCGCACACTAAGGGCAACAGCCAGATGAAGGGAATGAGGAAGATCACCTGGCGCGACAAAGCCAGGAAAATAGAAATTTTTGCCCGTCCGATAGACTGAAAAAAGTTGGAAGTAACTACCTGAAATCCAGCGATAATCATCATAATACAACAGAGCCGTAAAGCATGTGCGGTATCGTTAGTCATCTCTGAGCTGTCGGTAAATGCGCCCGCAATTTGCCACGGAAAAAGCTCAACCGCTACGAAGGCGATTCCGCAGATGACGGTGGCCCAGAGCACGGTCTTGCGGTAGGTTCGTATCACGCGCTCGCGGTGGCCGGCCCCGTGGTTGAACCCGACAATCGGCTGCATGCCGTGCGTAAGTCCCAGCACCATTGTCACTACCAGCGACTGTATGCTGGCCACGATGCCATACGCGGCGATGGCTCCGTTGCCGCCGTATTCCTTCAGTCGCCAGTTCATGATGATAGTCACCAAACTGGTGCAGACATGGATGAAAAACGGGGAAAGTCCGATGGCGAACACATCGCGCACCATCTTGAAGTCGATATGCATGCCTGCCCTTTCGAAGTGAATGTATGACTTTCTTCGAATGAAATGTGCTAATACCCAGCACATTCCGATGAATTGGGCGATGACAGTGGCGCACGCTGCACCGCGGATTCCCCAGTGACAAACGAAAATGAAAATCGGGGCCAGTATCACATTGCAAATCACGGTGATGAGTATCGACAGCATCGCTTTGAACGGGTAGCCTGACGCGCGCATGATACTGTTGAGGCCGAATAAAATATGGGTGAAGATATTGCCCAAAAGTATGATTTGCAGAAAGTTGCGTGCGTAGGGGAGGGTTTCGCTGTCGGCGCCGAAGAGACGGAGTATCGGATTCAGAAAAGCCAACACGATAACGGAGAAGGCAATGCTGATAACGATGTTGAGTAGCAGTGCGTTACAAAGAATTTGAGTGGCATCGGCGCGGCGTTTCTCGCCGATGCGGATGGAGACCAGTGCACCAGAACCCGCGCCCACGAGCGTGCCGAAAGCCGTAGCCAGATTCATAATCGGCAGGGTGAGCCCGAGCCCGGCCAATGCCGCTTCGCCAACACCGTTTCCGATGAACATTCGGTCAATGATGTTGTAAAGTGATGTCGCCGTGGTGGCCACGATGGCAGGAAGGGCAAAGGTCGCCAGCAAGCGACCGATGTTCCCGTATTCCAATTGCTGTGTGCGGTCGTCCATCGTAGTCCGTTAGTTGAAATCGCCTCTCAGTTCGCGATAACGCTTGCGGGCATCAATGGTGTATAAACTATCGGGATAATCTTTCAAAACCTTTTGATAAAATTCCATCGCCTTAGCGGTGTTCTTTAAGTAGTAGTCGTAAAGTTCTGCAGTTAAGAAAGTTGCATCATCTCCCAACAAATCGTATGAGTATGATGAAATGATTTTCCCCAGCAGTTGTTCCGCGCTCAAGTAGTCTTTCCGCTTGATGGCCAGTTTCGCTTTTTGATAATAAACATCATCAGACAGCTTGCCGTAGGGATCAACCATCAATACGGAATCCAGCATTTTATCTGCTTCTTCATCCTTGTTTTGGAAGATGAGAAAGTCGGCCTTTGCGTAATAGCGAAGCGATTGGTTGGTTTCGTTGCTGTCGGCGAAAAGTCCGGCATCTTCGTCAGACTCTTCCTCATTATCATTGATCAAAAGGGAAAAATACATGGCGTCGTTAGCGATAAGTTTCTCCGTGGCGGCACGCAAAACGTCCAACTGACTTTTCGCCCATTCAAATTCTCCGATGTAGAAAGAGAGTTTTGCATTTTTGAATTTGGCGGTTTGCCCAATCAAGTCATTCGGCAGGTCTTTGTCGACTTGGGAATAATGGAGGGTGGCTTCCCAAACATCACCCATGTAAAGTTCAATGTCGGCGAGGTCGGTTTTGTACTGCGAACGCTCTTTCAAGTCGCGTTGTGAATTTGTAATCGCTTGATTTAGAATGTCTTTTGCCTTTTGCGGCTCATCAACATAAAACGCTAACAAATGGGCGTAGTTGCGTATCCACTCCGAAGTTCCTTCGTGAAGCCCGTATTCAGACAGAAGGTGTGCAAATTCTGTCTGGAGTTCTGTGGCTGCCATTTTGTCAACGGGAGAGGTTGAGGAGAGCTTCTCATATTTTACATCCAGCAGCAGAAATTGGGAATGGGTGTAATAATTGTTTTCTTCGCCTTTGTCGATGATGTAGTTCAGGGCTTCAATGGCGGCGTCGTAAGCTTTTGCTTTCAAAGCATCTTGTGCCAGCCCGTATACGCGCTGACCGTCACCTTTCAACTTGCGGTCAATGGATTTAGCCAACAGAAACGCGTCATCGTAGTTTTTATCCAGCTGGTATACCCACTGCAAGATGATTTCGTATGCGATGTTGGAAGGATTTTCTTGCGTCTTGCGCTGCATAATCGACTGGACCGTGGTGAATTTTTGCTTGTCTTCATCAGAAGAAAGCAGATTTTGGATGATTTTCTGAACTTCAGGAATGCGGCCTTGCCCGCCGTCGTTCACAAAATGAAGTGCCTCTTCAACCACCATGTCGGTACGGTTGGTTTGAATGTAGATATTTGTTAATTCATTGATAAACAATGAATTGTCATTCAATAACTTTCTACCTCTTTCCAACGTGGTGATGGCGTATTGGTACTGCTTTCGGGCTAAAAAAGCATTATAGAGTTCCCGCACAGTATTTTGTTGTGCGGGAAGGTCTTTGATGGCGTCGTTATAAACTTGGTCGGCTTTGGCTTGATCGCCGGAGCTTTCGTAAATGAACCCCAGGTCGATTTTATAGCGCTGGGTGTTGGGTGACTTTTTCTGCTGTTTTTTCACCACTTTTTCTGCTTCTTTGAAATTGCCAAGTTGGAGGAGGGTTTGGTAGTAATAATAATATATGTATGAGTTGGGGTTGGCATTATACACTTTTTCAAACATCGGAGCGGCTTTTTCGAACTCCCCGTTTTGAAAATACTGGATGCCCAGTTGTTCTTCTTGGGACTTCTGGTTGTTTTGGCCGACCGTGATGAAGACGGTGAAACAGAGCAGGAGGATGGCAAAAAGTTTCTTCATTAGCAGATGATGTCGAAGCCGGTGAACGGACGGAGGACTTCGGGGACGATGATTCCGTCGGGAGTTTGGTTGTTTTCAAGCAGTGCGGCCATGACGCGTGGAAGGGCGAGGGCACTTCCGTTGAGGGTGTGTGCTAAGCGCATCTTGCCGTTGGCATCTTTGAAACGAAGGTGCAAGCGGTTGGCCTGATAACTTTCAAAGTTGGAAATGGAGCTGACTTCCAACCATTTCTGTTGCGCTTTGGAAAAAACTTCTAAGTCGTAGGTGAGGGCAGAGGTGAAGCTGATGTCACCGCCGCAGAGGCGCAACACGCGGAAAGGAAGTCCGAGACGCTGTAGCAACGACATTCCGTATTGCTTCATCTGTTCGAGGGTTTCGTAAGAGCGGTCGGGATGCTCGACCTGGACAACTTCCACTTTGTCGAATTGGTGTAAGCGGTTCAAACCGCGGACGTCCTTGCCGTAGGAGCCAGCTTCGCGACGGAAACATGCGGAGTAGGCACAGTTCTTGATGGGGAAGTCACCCTCTTTCAAGATGACGTCTCGGTAAATGTTCGTAACGGGAACTTCTGCGGTGGGAATGAGGAAGAAGTTGTCAAGGGTGGCGTGGTACATCTGACCTTCTTTGTCCGGAAGCTGTCCTGTAGCGTACGCGGATGATTCGTTTACCATGTAAGGAGGTTGGATTTCGGTATACCCCGCCTCGGTGGCACTGTTTAAGAAGAAGTTGATGAGCGCACGCTGCATTTTGGCGCCTTTGCCTTTGTAAACAGGAAATCCAGCACCGGTGATTTTGACACCGAGCTCGAAATCAATAATGTCGTATTTTTTTACTAATTCCCAGTGGGGCATACAGTTGTCGTCCATCGGAGTGGCATCGCCTTCCTGATAAACCACCTCATTGTCTTCCGCGCCTTTTCCCAGCGGTACAGAAGCGTGCGGCATGTTCGGTAGAAGAACCATCATTTCGTTGATTTTCTTGTTCTTCGCTTCGAGTTCTGCTTGCATCTCCTTTTCCTGGGCTTTCAGCTCGGCGGTTTGAGCTTTCATTTTTTCTGCCTCTTCACGTTTGCCTTCCTTGAACATTTGCCCGATGGATTTGGCGATTTTCCCCTGTTCCATCAAGTTGTTGTCAAGGTTCTTCTTTAATTGGCGCAACTGAGTGTCAAGCTCAAGGATATTTTGGATTAATTCGGTCGCATCGAAATTTTTAACTTTCAGTCTTTCAATGACTTGTTCTGGATTTTCACGAATGATTTGTATCTGTAGCATAATGTTGAAATTTGGGGTGCAAAGATACAAAATTGTTTAAAAAAATCGTACCTTTGCCGCCCGAAAAAACGTGAAAAAATGACGAAGATTGCTATTGTAGGATACGGCAACATCGGCCGTGCCGTTGAACAAGCCGTGAATGCGGCAGGAGATTTGGAACTTGCTGGTATTTACCATCATAACGATAATTTAGATGACATTAAAGCGGATGTGGCGGTGCTGTGCACTCCCACCCGTGAAGTTCCCGCGTTTGCGGAAAAATTGCTCGCCCGCGGCATCTGTACGGTCGATAGTTTCGACATCCACACGCAGATCGCCGGTCTCCGCGCCCGGTTGATGCCCATCGCACGTAATAACAACGCGGTCAGCATCATCGCTGCCGGCTGGGATCCCGGTTCCGACTCAGTGGTCCGTGCCCTCCTGCAAGCCATCGCACCCAACGGTATCACTTACACCAACTTCGGTCCGGGCCGGAGCATGGGGCACACCGTAGCTGCCAAAGCCGTCCCAGGTGTGAAAGATGCTCTTTCCATGACCATACCGCTCGGCACCAGCATCCATCGCCGCATGGTATATGTGGAACTGGAACCCGGCGCGGATTTCGCAGCAGTGGAAAAGGCCATCCTCAGCGACGACTATTTCGCCCATGATGAAACCCATGTTGTCGCCGTTCCCGCTATTGATACTCTTAACAACGTGGCCCATGGCGTTAATCTGGTGCGTTTGGGCGTGAGTGGAACCACTCATAATCAGCGCTTTGAATTCAATATGGAAATCAACAATCCCGCACTTACCGGCCAGGTGCTGGCCTCTTGTGCCCGTGCTGCCGCCCGTCTGCAAAAGGAACAACGCCCCGGAGCTTACACGTTGATTGAAGTCGCACCGATTTATCTCCTTCCTGGAGATCCCGAACAGCTGATTCGCTCGCTGGTATAGTGCTAACGCACGCGCTTGACGATGGTTGCGCTGGCTATCACGCTTTTACCCATTTCTATCTGGATGAAATAAAGTCCATCCGCCTCTTGAATCAAATTGATGTCTATCTGCTTGGTACTCACATCTTTGTGGGTAATTTCGCGCCCCATGGCATCATAAACGCGTAGAACGCCCGCTCCAGACAATAATTCGGGATTGTCAATGAAAACCGTTACTTTCCCGCTACTCGGGTTCGGACCGAGGCGGAAGAAACTGTTGGACTGCCAGTTGCCAATTTTGTTACATGTGTCAACCTGTAAGCAATAACTCACAACACTGTCTGCCCCGTGAATGTCTGTAAATGTAATCTCTTGTATTCCAGCACTTTCAAACAACAATCCATCCCACTCGTAGGGGAGCTCGTCTTCGCAAATGGTTCGCGTTTGTGTGGAATGGCAATTGAAATAAACATGTAGCTGCAGTGTCGCTACTTGCTCGCATCCCGTAGAGGAAGGCAATGTGACAGTTATCGTGTCCGGACTGTCGAAAATGTGGCCACACCATTCGTATGGTAGCTCATTTTCAACAATATAGTGTTCCATTGTGGTGTCATTATACTCAACAACGACAGTCATAACCACGATGCTGTCCAGATTGTTGTCGTTGAGAAGTGTGACGGTGTCAATTCCGCTTTCGTAAAATGTGATGTTATTCCATATCAATGGTAAGTGATTGGCACATACGATACTATCGGCAAAAGTGGTATCTGGAAAAACGGCAAGTGGGCAACCATTGTTTTGAAAAGTGAAGAAAATCCCATCGAAGTCTTCAACGCCCGTGCCGGTGGCATCGAAAATCAGCTCTAATTCATGGTTATAAAGGCGGAAGCTGTTTTCTTCGTCGTAGTCGCCAGGAATCCACACACAGTTGATGGTTTCTGGCGGAAGTTGAATGTCGTAAAGATTTTTCCACCCTTCTCCGCAGGGTAATTTGCTGAATGCGAGTATGTTACCTAAGGTGTCTTGAAACTCGATGCGGGCCTCGCCCTGCCAGCCGTCGTAATATTCGTCGTATAGCTCGGCCGTTAGTGGGCAGAATTGCCCGATAAATGCTTTTGCGCTGGCCATCAGTCCGTTACCGTTCTCGCTCACGGCAAAAACGCGGTATTCATACGTGCGGTTGTTGGGTACGTGACTGTCTGTCCAAGAGAGTCTTTCGCCAGGAATGGGATTGACGATGGTGTGAACAGTGACGCCGTTGCGTTGAATGATGATGGCAGAGAGTTCAGCCGGAGTGTTGTTGATGCGGGAGCTGGGATTGGTCCATGTGAGGGTGGCGCGGCGTGCGCCGTTGGAATCGGGGGTGAGGGTGAGGTTTTGAGGACTGCGAACGAGGGTGGGGGAGAAGACCGCGTTGGAGGAGTCTTTCCCAAAAATGAGTTCTGCCAGCTCCGGATAGTCGATAAATGGATTGCGATTATGTTGAAACTCAGTGTAAATCAGATTGTTCCTATTGATTTCTTTGGTGCTGACAGTGTCTTGTCGGTGCCATTTTAGCATGAGATCAAGGGCCCAGGGACGCAGTTGTGAGCGGACGGTCATTTCGTAATCTTCCGAGAAAGCCGAGTCGGCAAACATGTAGCAGGTGGCGATGTAGAGAAATCCGCGGGCGATGTCGCCTTTGTATTCATCTGTGGGTTCGTAAGCGATGCCGCAGGTGGAAGTCATGTCATCGCCGACAAAGGCGTTGTAACCGAGGCGGGCTCCATTGCTGAACCAGCGTGTAGTCCACTCCTCATCATCGGGGACTTCGCCGAAAGGGTTGTTGTTGCGGCGGCCATTCACCCATGCGTCCACGGGGTACATGTGGAACATATCGGTGTAAAGTGGTGTCTCACAGTAATTCATCCAGCTTTGACAGAAAGTGTGCTCTTGCTGTGTGCCTCCCTGGCATTCCCCGCTGCCGGCAATGTGCCCGTCTTCCCACGGAATGAATTGGCAATTGCTGTAAATGTCCCAAACATATCCGTCTGGGCGAACGTCGGTAGTGCGGAATGCGTTCCACAGCCCGCCGGGAGAGTCGCTACCGTACCATAACTGTGTGTGCTCGAATATGATACCCGAAAGTGCCGCTTTTAATTCGTAACCACTTTTGTGAAGCGCGTCATCGTAATAATGTTCGGGAATCTGTGCCTGAAGTGCGGATATTGTCGTCATCAGAACAGCACAAATGTTGATTATGCGCTGAAAATGACTTTTTTTCAGGATATTAATGCCGGTTTTATTCATTATTTTGCATGAAAACGCGGCAAAAATACAAATTTTCGGTTAAACAATTAATGTCGGTCAATTAGTTTGATGGAAGAGGCGCGGAACCCCCTTTCATTTTAGTAATCCACTAAGTCGAAATCCATTTGGCGGCGAAGAATGTCGACATTCACAATACGTACTTTGACATCGTCGCCAAAACGGTAGTTCTTTCCGGAGTGAAGTCCCACGAGGGTGTAGTTTTCTTCATCAATGTAATAGAAGTCGTCATCGAACTTGCGCATGGCGATAAGCCCCTCGCACTTAGAGTCTTTCAATTCAGCAAAGATGCCCCACTTGCAAATACCACTCACGGTGGCATCGAACACCTGCCCGATTTTGTCTTCCAAAAATTCAGCCTGTTTGTACTTCACGCTGGCGCGTTCCGCCTCCGTCGCTTTCTGTTCCATCTGCGAACAATGTTGGCAATACTCTTCGAATTGTTCCGCGCTGACCGACTCGCCTTTGGTGAGATAATGGTCGAGTAGGCGATGAACCATCAAGTCGGGATAGCGGCGGATGGGCGAGGTGAAGTGCGTGTAGTAGGGGAATGCCAGTCCGTAATGCCCGATGTTTTCGGTGGAATAGACGGCTCTGGCCATTGTGCGAATGGAAAGCTTGCAGAGCATGTCGAACT
>JAKSME010000086.1 GCA_024400785.1 Bacteroidales bacterium | reverse complement strand
TAATTATGAATTATGCATTATGAATTATGCATTATGAATTATGCATTATGAATTACGCATTATGAATTATGAATTATGAATTATGCATTATGAATTATGCATTAATAATTAAGAATTGAACATTGAGAATATTTAACGATATTGAAAAGATACCACACCTAAAAAATCCAGTGGTCACTGTTGGTTCGTTCGACGGAGTTCATCTGGGGCACCAACAGATTTTAAAATATCTTAAGGATGCCGCCACAAAATATAACGGCGAGAGCGTGGTCGTGACTTTTAATCCCCACCCCCAACAGGTGCTCCGCCCAAATGTTGACTTTTTTCTTATCAATACCCCGGAAGAAAATTCGAAACTAATTGAGCAACAAGCAATTGACAACCTTGTTATTATCAAGTTCACTCCCCAATTTTCACAGCTTTCTTATGAACAATTTTTAAATTTATTAATAGAAAAAATTGGAATGCGCGCGTTGGTGATGGGCCCACATCATAATTTCGGGAAACATCGGGAAGGAAATAGCGGCACAATGCGGGAATTTTGTAAAAAAAATTCCATCGAAATCATCCAAATCCCAGAATTTATTTTGGAAGAAAATAAAGTTCGTTCTTCAAAAATTCGTGAACATCTTATAAATAAAGAGTTTGAGCAAGCAGAACAACTCTTAGGGCATCCTTTGAAAAAAAAGTAGAAATATTTCATTAACTGAAAAAAAAGTAGTAATTTTGCGCCCTAAATTTTGTATTATAAGATTTTAGAAATAAATTAACAATTAAACAATAAAAGAAGAAAGAAATGGCAGCAATTGGCAGAATCCGTAAACACGGAGTACTTTTAATGATTATCATCGGTTTAGCACTTCTCGCATTCATCGTAGGTGACTTGACTAATGTGGTCAACACAGGCCGCAACACTGTGGTTAAAGTGGGCAACACAAAATTATCCGCAGACCAAAACGGCAACCTCTACAGCGAGTACTATCAGCAAAACTTGGAGTACTTAAAAGTCAAATACATCCAAAACAACCAAAGCATTCTGCTCGAAAACAATGCGGTTCTCGAAGAACAAGCCCACAACCTCACTTGGACGCAAATCAAACGTGAAGCCCTTCTCGATGAACAACTCGCAGATCTCGGCATGACCTTCACCAAAGAAATGAAAGCTGAAATCAGCGAAAATGTACTGAAAAGCGATGAAATGTCAATGTTCATTCAATATTTCTTGAGTGAAGACATGGAAAACATCCAGGACGGACAAAGCGCCAACTACCTCTATCAAGCTATCGGTCAGGCAGTTCAAAGTCCTGAAAACATGGAAACCAAACTGAATAAGGAAAGTAATCTTTACAAAACTTACAAAGCCATAGAAAGAGATGCCATCCTTCGTGCAAAAGAAAATGCATACTTTGGAATGGCCACCACTTCCGTTCATTTCTCTCAGAAAATGATGGAACAGATGGCAAAAGAAAACGACTGCTTCAAAGGTCAAATGGTTGCCATCAACTTCAACCACCCCGAATTTGACAAAATCAAAGTCGAAGTTAGCGAAAGCGACGCTAAAGCTTATTTCAAAGAACACAAAGATCGTTACACTTTGAGACAAGATGTTAAAAACGTCGACCTCGCCATGTTTGTCGTTAACAACACTCCCGCTGATGACAATGCTGCAAAAGAAAAAGCTACCGAATTATATAATAAAATGGTAACCAGCCCGAGCATCGCAGACTTCACCGCTAATCAATATGAATTAGACAAAATCGACTTCGCTTACGGCCAGAACAGTAACGACCCCTACAGCTTCAACTACAGCAACAACAGCACTTACGCAAGCTTCGCACAAGTAGATACCAATCTTTACCTCAAGAAAGGTGAAACTGCAATGCAAAAACGTAATTCTTTGAGCCTCAGTCCGAAAGGATACTCATCCCACGCTACTGCTATCGATACTAACGTTGACAACAGACTCCACCCGGCCACTTTGGAAGCTCCCCAATTCATTGAACCGATGATTATCGGCCAAGTCATCTATTTCGGTCAGCTGAGAGACGTTCAAAACCGCCCCGACTCCATCCGCGTTGCAAGATTGTTCTTCCAATATAAAGATGATGCCAAGGGTGAAAAAGAAATGACTCAGGAACAAGCCATGGCAAAAGCATTGGAAGTCAAAGCCCAGTTGGATGGCAAAGATACCAACGCCATGCTTCCCTACTTGAAAGACTACTCTTTCGACACCGTACTTCATCCCTTCTACTTGGTTGATGGTGCCTCCTTTGATCCGCTCGGACGCCCCTGCTACTCCAATAGCGACACCGCTAACAGCAATCATTTCAACAACTTAATTAATGTTGATACCAACAACTGCTTCATTCGCCACGACGAAAGAAACAAAGTGATTTCTTTGGATATGGTTATCAGCAAAACCACTCCCGTTGCCAAGAGCCAATACGTTCTCTATCCTGTTCCTATGATGCCGAGCACCAACAGCAGCAAAGAGGCACAACGTAAAGCAGCCAAAGCAGCCAACTGCCAATCAGCTAATGACTTAGCTAAAACTGCCAGCAAACTTGGCGGCCAAGTTATGAATGTTGCCCTCACCAATATGCAAGGTACCATCCAACGCAACAGCGGCTTCTACGAAATCATCGACTGCCGCGAAGCTGTAAAATGGATCTACAGCGATGACAAAAAAGCTGGTAACGAAGTTGGCGCAGTAGCCAGCAACCCGTTCAAAGGCTCTGTTACCTACATCAACCCCATGACCGGCGAATCCATGTCACGTGAAGTCTTCATCGTTGCTGGCATCAAATCATCCATCACCATGAAGAAACCCTCTTTCGATGCAATGAAAGAAACCGTCATCGCAGACTTGAAAGCTGAAAAGAAAAAAGCCGCTGTCATGTCTCGACTCAAAAAAGAATTCAATGGTAACAACTTAGCAGAAATGGCTAACAAATACGGTTCAAGAGCCCAAATGATGAATGTATTTTTCTCAGAATATGACTTTGCCAACCAATACGAACAACGCGTTGCCATGGAAAGCGCTGCCATCGGTAAAATTTCAAACCTCACCGCTGGCAAACATGCCGTCGTCGATGGTGAAGAATATGCTTACGTTGTAAAAGTTGACGCTGTAGAAAAGAGCAAATCTTTGAAGGAACAAACTGACGATATCACAAAACAAATCGTCACTATGTACCAAGTTGAAGAAAATGTTGCAAAGGCCCAAGCTAAAATGTACGCAAGCTTGCGCTATCAAGTAGCTGCCTGCCAAACCGCACTCATCAACACCGCCGCCAACCAAGGCAACTATCCTATGGCAGAGGTTGTTAAAGAATTGGTTTACAACAATCTCGAAAATGACACCAAAGTTGTTGACCACAGACATGTCTTCTACGGCGCTGCTGACAATACCACCAGAAAGAAATAACAAAAACATTGATGAAGAAAGACAAATTTGTCATCATACTTAAATGGGGAGCCCTGCTTGGAGCAGGGCTTTCTGTCATTAAACTACTCGGCTTTTTTGCAGAAAAAATGCAATATCCGTTTGGCCCCGTCAACGATTTACTGATGGTAGTCGCCATTGTCGCCTGCTTATTCATGGCCATCCGCGAAGTCCGAGACAAACAACAGGACGGCATCATCAAATTCTCCAAAGCCTTCCTCCTCGGTTGCGGCATCGTGTTCGTCGGCTACTTCATCCTCTGCCTCTACATGATGCTCCACTTTACCGCGATCGACAAAAACGGCGTGGCCAACATCAACGCACACAACATCCAACACACTACAGCAGCCATCCAAAAAGACACCATCACCACTGAAGAACTCTCTGACTATTACGCCGATTTGAAACGGATAGCGTTGAATGTTTCTCATGCCAAAGCAGAAAACGACTCCGTGAGAATGCACGCCGACAGCGGCATCATCGCCATGGTCAACTTACACAAATTGGGCATGGAAAGACTCACAAAGCACGATAGTTCCATCTTAAAACTTGACACTTTCAACATCAGTGCCAACAACCAACTGCGTGCCACCACCACTTACATTCACATGAACCAACCCGCCATCAGCGAACTGAGCTACGAAGCTGTGGAAATTGCACGCGACAGCATGGGCGAAAACCCCGTGTGGAAACAACGCCTCAACTCCATTCGCAACCAAATTCCTCAATACCATACCACTTTCGC
Organism: Bacteroidales bacterium; assembly: GCA_024400785.1. Classification (GTDB taxonomy): domain Bacteria; phylum Bacteroidota; class Bacteroidia; order Bacteroidales; family WCHB1-69; genus UBA1756. The sequence goes on along the minus strand of JAKSME010000086.1, from coordinate 4,404 downwards.
CGCTGCCACCATTACTCCCATGTCAATTCTTTTATACGGATTAATGCTCAACATCTTTGTCGCTCTTTTCCTTTACAGAAAAGAAAAAAATGTATGCTCAATGCCAGAAAATGAGCAGCAAGAGTCTGATAACCCAACCGAAACAAGCGACAAAGAATAGTCACTCACCACAAATACCTCAACAATCATGAACCTTTCTGTCATCGTCCCCCTTTTCAATGAAGAAGAATCCCTGCCGGAATTGGCAGCTTGGGTAGAACGAGTAACCACCGAACTTTCTCTCAGCCATGAAATCCTCATGGTTGATGATGGTTCAACTGACAACTCTTGGAAAGTTATCGAAGAGCTACATGCCCAAAACCCGAATGTCAAGGGCATCAAATTCCGCACCAACTACGGGAAGTCCGCGGCCTTGAACACCGCTTTCGCAGCATGTGAAGGCGACGTGGTCATCACCATGGATGCAGATCTTCAAGACAGCCCCGACGAAATTCCCGAACTGTACCGCATGATCACCGAGGAAGGTTATGATGTTGTATCAGGTTGGAAGAAAAAACGTTACGACAATGTGATGTTAAAGAATATTCCTTCCAAACTCTTCAACGCCACCACACGCCGCATCTCTAAAATCAAGCTTCATGATTTCAACTGCGGTTTGAAAGCCTATCGCAAAGACGTGGTGAAAAATATTGAAATCTACAGCGAGATGCACCGCTATATTCCGGTAATCGCGAAGTGGGCCGGTTTTACCAAGATTGGAGAAAAAGTGGTTCACCATCAAAAAAGGAAATATGGATCTTCAAAATTCGGTTGGAACCGCTTCGTCAACGGCTACCTTGATTTAATGACACTTTCCTTCACCAAAAAATTCGGGAAACAACCCATGCACTTCTTCGGTTTGTGGGGCAGCGTCTCCTTCCTCATTGGTCTGATTATCGTTATAGCCTTAATCATCAAGAAATTAGTATTACAACACAATGGCGAAATTTTCCGCCAGGTGGCAGACCAACCGCTGTTCTATTTGGCATTGTTGGCCGTAGTCATCGGTTGCCAATTGTTCTTGGCCGGATTTGTCGGAGAACTGATTTCCAACAGCAATCCAAAACGCGACAAATATTTGATTGAAACCACCATCAAAAAAGATCAAAGTTATGGCAGGATAATTATACAGAGATGTCAACAAGGTAAATACCAACATCTTACAGCGCATGCGCAAAGAAAAAGAAAAAATCGCAATGCTTACCGCCTACGATTATTCGCTGGCGAAGCTGCTTGATATGGCCAAGATTGATGTCATCCTTGTCGGTGACTCCGCAGCCAACGTCATGGCAGGCTATAAAACCACACTGCCCATCACTTTAGACGCGATGATTTACCATGCAGCGGCGGTTGTTCGCGCGGTTGAACGCGCCTTCGTCGTCGTTGACATGCCCTTCGGCACCTACCAAGGCAACTCCAAAGAAGCCCTTCACTCCGCCATCCGCATCATGAAAGAGTCGGGGGCAGATGCCGTAAAGATGGAAGGTGGCGAAGAAATCCGCGAATCCATCGAACGCATCATTTGCGCGGGCATACCGGTAATGGGGCACCTCGGCCTCACCCCCCAGTCCATCAACAAATTCGGCACCTATGCCGTCCGCGCCACCGAAGAGGCGGAAGCTGAAAAACTGCTGCACGACGCCAAGAAACTTGAAGAATGCGGGTGCTTCGCCATCGTCCTTGAAAAAATCCCCGCCGATGTGGCCAAACGCGTGACCGAAGCCGTCAACATCCCCACCATCGGCATCGGCGCCGGCAACGCCACCAGCGGACAAGTACTCGTACTTCATGACATGCTCGGCATAACCCAGCAATTCTCGCCCCGCTTTCTCCGCCGATACCACAACCTCAGCGAAGAAATCATCCGCTCCGTCGGCAACTACATCGAGGATGTGAAAAACGTGGATTTCCCCAACGAAAAAGAACAATACTAATGTCTTTGGCAGGCCGTATCCTTTTCGAAGACAACCACTTGATCATCGTCAACAAACTGGCGGGCGAAATCGTTCAGGGTGACAAGACCGGTGATGTCGCGCTCGTGGATACCGTTAAAGAATATTTGAAAGCCAGATACAACAAACCCGGAAACGTCTTCTGCGGTTTGGTTCACCGCATTGACCGCCCAGTGAGCGGCGCCGTGATTTTTGCGAAAACCTCCAAAGCTCTTTCCCGCATGAACGAAATTGTTAAGGAAAGGAAAATCAGTAAAATATACTGGGCTTTGGTGGAAAAAGCGCCAGAAATTCCCGAACAAAAACTGGTGGGATACCTTCGCAAAAACGAACAAAACAACAAAACACAAGTCTCCCCCACTCCGCGAAACGGATTCGTGAAAGCAGAACTTTCCTACAAAACCATCCGACATCTCACCAACTACACATTATTGGAAGTCGAACTTTACACCGGCCGCCACCACCAAATCCGCGCCCAACTTTCAGCCAACGGAACCATCATCAAAGGCGACTTGAAATATGGGGCCAAGCGCTCCAACAGCGACGGTTCAATCTCCCTTCATTCCTATATGGTTGAGTTTGAACATCCTGTGCGCCACGAAATCGTAAGTGTGACCGCACCCTTGAGCGGAGAATTCAAAAAAATTGTCGAAAATTAAAAAACATTCCTTATGAAATATATAATCATCGGCGGAGTTGCCGGAGGTGCTACTGCAGCAGCCCGCCTGCGCCGCTTGGATGAAAACGCATCCATTATCATTTTTGAAAAAGGACCACACATCTCTTACGCCAACTGCGGGCTTCCGTACTACATCGGTGGCACCATCGAAGAACGTAACAGCCTGATTTTGCAAACGCCCACTACCTTCGGCAACCGTTTCGACGCAGACGTGCGAGTGAACACCGAAGTCGTCGCCATCGACCGCGAGAACAAAAAGGTGAAATGCGTGAACCATACCAATGGAAAAATGTATGAGGAAAAGTACGACAAACTGGTACTTTCTCCCGGCACAATTGCCGTGCGCCCACCGATTCCCGGCATCGATGCTCCCAACATCTTTGTACTGCGCGACATCCCCGATACCGACGCCATCAAAACTTTTGTGGAAAATGCAGCCAACGGAAAGAAAGTCACCATCGTCGGTGCCGGCTTCATCGGCCTGGAAATGATGGAAAACCTGCACCATTGCGGTTGCGAGGTGACTTTGGTGGAAAAAGCTTCACAGATTCTGCCGCCCGTAGATTGGGAAATTGCCGCCGAAGTTCAGAAACATGTAAGAGAAAAAGGCGTGAAATTATTTGTAAATGATAGTGTTACCGAGTTCATTCCTCATCAGGGCGGGACAACCGTCTGTCTGCAAAGCGGCAATAAAATCGAAGCCGATTTTGTGTTGGTAAGTGTGGGAGTGAAACCTTTGGTGAAGTTGGCAAAAGAATCCGGACTGGCTATCGGTGAATTGGGCGGTATCAGTGTCAACGAATACATGCAGACGACAGACGAAGATATTTACGCGGTGGGCGACGCCGTGGAGACCATCCATCCGCAGACGGGGAAAAAGCAACTTTGTTTCCTCGCCGGTCCCACCAACCGCCAAGCACGAATTTGTGCCAACAACATCGTATTGGGCAACAAGCAAAAATATACGGGAGCCATCGGCACCGCCATCGCGAAAGTCTTCGACATGACGGTCGGCCGCACCGGTTTGTCGGAATCGCAGCTGCGAAAGCTCGGCATTCCCCACCTCGTTTCCATCACCCACACAGGGTCACATGCCACATACTACCCTGGAAGCACGCCTGTGAGCATCAAGATACAGTTTGCCCCCGGCGACGGACGCCTGCTCGGTGCAGAAGTGGCTGGTAGCGACGGCGTAGACAAACGCCTCGACATCCTCGCCGACACCATAGCACATAATGGAACCATTTTCGATTTGACCTGCTTCGACCACGCCTATGCACCACCATTTTCCGCTCCGAAAGACCCCGTCATCATGGCTGGATATGTTGCGGAAAACATTCTAACTCAGAAGGTTAAAATGATTCAATGGCACGAATTGAAAGCCATGTTGGAAAATCGCGCCAAAGAAGACTTTTTATTGGTTGACGTGCGCAGCCTGCTCGAAAATCGTGCGGGCAGCATCGAAGGGGCCGAAAACTATCCGTTGGATGAATTGCGCGAATATGCTGAAGACATGGACACTACACAAAAAGTGGTCATATTCTGCGCCATCGGCTTGCGCGGTTACATTGCCTCCCGCATTCTCACACAAATGGGATTTGAAAACGTATCCAACCTCGCCGGCGGCCATCTCTCCCGGCTTCAGCGCTGCTACTACGACATGAACGCCTTCGGCCTCGCTGCCAACGAGCACCTGCGTCTCGAGCGCGTGAAGGTGCTCTGCACGCCCGGCCA
>JAKSME010000085.1 GCA_024400785.1 Bacteroidales bacterium | reverse complement strand
AAGGCAGAAAGCCAACCTCAGTTGTTGCAAGGCAGTTGCTCGCACCAGCAGTTGGCGCAACTGCGCGAGCGGTTTCCCGTAGCCAACGACTGGGACTGAAAGCTGCTGTTGCCGTTCCGCATCAAACGCGAGGCCTAAAGCAGTTCTTCCACAGCACGCACGGCCTCTTCCTCCGTCGCCCAGCTGGTGACGAAGCGAACTGTGCTCTCTTTGTCGCCACGTGGCCCCCAATATTCGAAAGTGATATGCTGTAAAAGTCTGTCTATCACTTCATTGGGAAGAATGAAGAATTGTTGGTTGGTGGGTGAGTCAATAGCTGCGCAATGGCCCTTTGCTTCAAAAGCCTTTCTCAGTCGCAATGCCAGGTTTACAGCGCGGCGGGCAATGTCTACATATAGGTTGTCGGTGAAAAGGGTGGCAAACTGGATGCCTTGCAGACGGCCTTTGGCCAGCAGGGCACCATGTTGTTTCACCAGCGGAAAAAAGTGTGGCAGGTATTTCGGGTCGGGGGCTACGACGGCTTCTCCGAACAATGCACCGCATTTGGTGCCGCCGATGTAGAAAACGTCGCAGAGGCGGGCGATGTCGGCGAGGGTGAAGTCTGCGGCAGGGGAGGCGAGGGCGTATGCCAAACGGGCCCCATCAAGGTAAAGGGGAATGTTGTACTTATGGCAAAGTGAACTCAGTTCTTCCAACTCGGCCAGCGAGTACAAAGTGCCAAACTCTGTGGGTTGTGTGATGTACAGCATTCCCGGCGCAACCATGTGTTCGTAAGTGTCATCACTGTAGAAAGTGTGGATGAAATTGGCAACATCAGCGGCTGCTACTTTGCCATCGTGGGCCGGCAGTGCCAGCACCTTGTGACCGCTGTGTTCCACGGCTCCGCTTTCATGCACGTTGATGTGCCCGGTGTCGGCAGAGAGTACGCCTTCGTGCCGCCGCAACAGCGCATCGATGACGGTGGCGTTGGTCTGCGTGCCACCCACAAGAAATTGCACGAGCGCGTTTGGAGCGGCACATGCTTCACGGATGCGGCGGCGGGCTTCATCGCTGTATTCGTCAAAACCGTAACCGACGGTGTGCTCGATATTCGTATCCATCAGGCGGCGCATGATTTCCGGATGAGCTCCCGCCATATAATCACTGTCAAAATGGAACATGAGAGTTTGATTTTGCTTTGGAAATTGAGATTGCAAAAGTACGTTTTTTTCACTATCGCTTTCCAACAATGTGCCCATTTCATCGTTTTTACCAATAAAAAAAGGAGCAAGAATGCTCCTTTTTATTTGATTTACAGGATTTTACTTGAACGATTTTTCCGTCAGTCCGTCTCCACTCAGTAGCAGGCGGTCCATATAAGCCGGAACTTCGCGGCCCATGTATTTGTCAACGTAGATTTTCGCCAAGTACTGTCCGAGCATGAAACCGTGTCCCTGCAATCCGACGAGCAGACCGTGGTCGGGATCGATAATGTAGCGTGGTTCGGTGTAGTAGCCGCTCCAGAAAGCTTGGAAGCTGACGGCGCCCAGTTGAGGAATCCATTCTCGGAACATTTCGGCACAAATTTCCAAGAAGTCTTGTGCATTGTATTTCAGGTTCTTGCCCGCTTCGGCCGAGTCAGTGCCAGGAGATGCGCAACCGATGATCTGGCCCGTTTCCTTGAACTGCTGTCCATAAACTGCAGAAAAACCTTTGTAGCGCCGACGGTCGATGAGCATATCCAAGCACTCGCCATCCTTACCCAACATGGGTAGACGTCCAGTAATAAACGCCTGGTGCTTAATGGGATACAAGCCGGTTTCTATGCCCAGCTGTTTGGCGAATTTAGCGGCTTGGTAACCGAGAGCGTTGACGAAGTGTTCGCAATGGTATTCTACAAATTCTTTGTCATGGGTGTAAACCAGCGCCATGAAACCTTTGGCAGTGCGCTGCACTTCAACCAAACGGCAGTCTTCCAACAGAACGCCTCCTTTTTCGCAAGCCAAGTGGCGAATGTAGTCGATGACTTTGCCTGGTGTTGCCTGCCAGCAGTTGTTGGTAATGCAGGCAGCACTGTAAGTGTTGAGTTTTGGATTGAAGAAGGGTGAAATTTCTTTTTGGAAATCCTTGCGGTCAACCATGTAGCCGTCAGACCAGCCCAAAGAGGCCTCCAATGATTTGTAAGTGGCTTCATCGTGTGCGAAGCCGACATAGCGGATGGGATAGTAACCTACGTTGGTTTTACTTTGTAACTCTTTGAAAATCTCTTGGTTGTGGTTTGCGATATCTGCTATTTCCGGAACGGAGAATGCGGGACGGCCGCCACCGATGCAGCGCCACGAAGAACCGCGCTCTGCATTACAAAGAACGGTTTTCTTGCCGTTTTCTGCAAAGTAACGGAACAAGCCGCTGCCGGCGATACCGCCACCGGCTACAAACACGTCGCATTCCACTTTCTTTGTTACCTTGCCGACATTGGCGATGAATTCCGTCGGCTTTGTCGCGGGTTGCATGTCGTTGATTGTTAACTGGCTTGAAAGCGGTCCGCGGGGAGTCGCGTCGCCGACAACTTCGATGCCGTAGCCGCGAAGCAACTGCTTGGCTCTCGGAATGCAGCGTTTGCCGCGGCAAGTCCCCATGCCGATTCTTGTGGTGTGTTTCAACTCGTCCACAGAAATCACCTTCCGGTCACCGATGACCTCCAACAGCTTGTCGATTTGTACGTCTTCGCAGTGACAAACGTACGCGGGATCGTTGCCGTCTTTCTTGAAAGGATTCATTTCCACCTTCTGTCCGAATTTTTCCTTGACAATGAAACCGGTAACCTCAGTCAGCTTTTCGCCACTGATGTCTGTGGCCTTCACGCGGGCAACATTCGTTTTGTTGTCGTTCATTTTGATGTTTTCAACGATACCTTCGCCCACTTTTTCTCCCTTGTCGTTGATGAGCACGACCTCGCTGTTTACTTCCACGCGGTACTCGATAGGAAGGAATAGCCAGTTCTTTTGCAGGTTGTAGCCGAAGATGGCCAGACCGGGACAGTGGGAAACGCACTCCATACAGCCGATACATTTATTGTAATCGACTACCGGCACGGTAGAAGTTGACGACTTGGTGATAGCGCCTTGCGGGCAGGAGAAGGAACACGGGTTGCAGGCGAATCCGAAGAGGCAGTCGGGAATGACGAAACCCTTCTGGTTCATGCGTTCCGTGGTGGGTTTGTTGGGCTTGTCGAGGATGCGAACCGGGCGCTGTTGCGCGTCGATATACTCTTTGGAAACCGCGAGGTACTCATCGTAGTTGACGCGTTTGCCCAGCTGCATGGCGATTTCGAGAGCGACCTGCTTACCGCGCAAAACGGCACAGGTGCCTTCGCCAACGCGGACGGCGTCGCCAGCGCCGAAGACATTCATGCCGAATACCTCTTTCCCTTTGGTAAGCAACTGACTGTCGGAAATCAAACCGGTACAGATGTTGATGACGTCGATGCCCTCGATGGTTTTCTCTGTTCCGGGAACGGGTTTGAAGTTTTGGCATTCCGCGATGACTGCGCCTGTGATTCCCGTGTGGTCTTTGTTGGGAATGGCGCGCAGAAGCACGTGTGAAGTGTAAATCGGAATCCCGAGACGGCGTACGCGGTTGGCTTGGACGGGGAAACCGCCTTCATGGTCCATGGCTTCAACAATGGCTACCACTTGGGCACCTGCCTGCGTGGCTTGGTATGAAGTGAGGTAGCCGATGTTGCCGGCGCCGATGGAAAGTATGCGTTTGCCAAGCAGCGTGTGTTCCACGTTCATCATTTTCTGCACGACAGCCGCCGTGTATACACCGGGCAGGTCGTCATTTTCAAAAACAGGCATAAATGGAACCGCTCCGGTGGCTACAACGAGATATTCAGCATCTATATAATATATTGTACCATCTTTCAAGTTTTTGACGGCGACACGTTTGCCTTCCAGCAAATCCCATACGGTGGAATTGAGGAAAATGCCGGTATGGTCGTCGCCAGCCAGCGTTTTGGCAATGTCAAAACCACGCATGCCACCATACGTTTTCTTTTTTTCAAAGAAGAAAAACTGATGGGTTTGCATGTTGAACTGCCCACCGACACGCTCGTTGTTGTCGACGACAATATTGCTGATTCCTTGTTCGTTAAGCATTTCACGGCAGGCCAACCCTGCGGGACCGGCCCCGATGATGACCACTTGCGTCTTATAAACTTTGCGGGCCTCTTGCGCCGGAGTGCTTTCTTCCGGAAAATAGTCCTGCGGAATTTCCTCGACTTTTTTCACACCATCAACGGGAGTGATGCATATACGCTTGATCACGCCGTCGACGAGCATTTGGCAGGCACCGCACTTGCCAATACCGCATTCGAGCGAGCGCTCACGGCCCTCCACACTGTGGCTGTGAATGGGAAATCCGGCCTGATGCAGGGCCGCTGCAATGGTATATCCTTTATAACCGGTGACTTTTTGTCCGTTGTACTCGAAAACGACTTCTTCCGCTTTCGGAATATCCAGAATGGGATGTTCGTTAATCTTGTTCATGTCTGGCTGATTTTTATGAATAAAGAAATTATTTTTTTCTTAATGAGGTTGACTTGCGAGCGCAAAAATACACGTTTTTTTTACTTATTTCACAATTTTTTAAAAAAAATGATGAAACTTTATTTGTTAAAACCAATTCCAGCGGCGGATAAGTCGCAGTGCGCCGGTTGGCAGCAGTGCCACCAAAAATATAAGTACATGGTTGAGGAATCCGGGTGTGCGTTGTGCTTTGCCGCGAAACATCGCTCGCAGTCCCTGCCGCGCCAATCGTTCCGGTGTGGTGATGTAGCCCACCGCTTTCCCGATTTTCGTTGCTGTGCTGCTGATGTTGTAGAGCCCCGTGTCAACGGCACCGGGGCGGACTGCCGTAACATAAACGCCTTTGTGGTACAACTCAACATGGACACTCCGGTTGAAATTCTTCAGGAAGGCCTTGGTGGCGCTGTAAGTTGCCAGACGTTGCACCGCAATTTCGGAAGTGATGGAGCTCATATTCAAAATATACCCCTTGTGGCGCGCCACCATGTCTTGACTGAAGTAGTATATGAGCATCGCCGGTGTGTTGACGTGCAGGTTGAGTATCAGCTGGTTGAAGCCCTCGCTGTCGGCGATGAAGTCGCGGTCGTGATAAACTCCTGCATTATTGATTAGCACTTCGACTGTCCACCCGTTTTTTTTGCAGAAGTTGTACAATTCTTTCGCAGCGTCCGGCTGTCCCAAATCGCGCATCAACGGAACCACGTCGACAGGGAAATCCGTTTTTATGCAGTCGGCCTTTTCTACAATGGCTTCTGCTTCATTACTGACAATCAATAAGTTATAACCGCGTTTGGCCAGTTGCCGCGCATATTGGTAGCCGATACCAGAACTTGCGCCCGTAACGAGCGCATAGGGAAGGGAAGGGTTGGACATGTGTTTCTGAAATTTTTTGCAAAATTAGGATTTTTCTATGAAAATTGGAAAACGCGTGTTGAACATTTTTTATTAAAAAATAACTATTTTTGCGCTCCGAAAATCTATCTCAAAAAGGTAGTCTCTTTTTTTGGTAAAATATTGAAAATGATGACTTTAGAAGAAAGAATCACCCGTTTGGAAGATATTGAAGCCATCCGTTATTTACAGTCGAAATATCAACGGTGCCTGGACACCCGCGACTTCGACGGCCTTGCGGAATGCTTTCATGAAGATGTGGAATCTTCGTACGGAAACGGCTCCATGACCTATCACGGTAAAACCGCCGTTCTCGCTTTCTTGAAGCGCGTCATGACGCTCGACATGCCCTCGACACATCTCATCCACGGCGGCGAAATCGATATCATCGCCCCGCAACACGCCACTGCCAAATGGTACCTCGAAGACTACCTCATCCACCGCCGTTTTCAGGCAAAACTGCACGGAGCTGCCATTTATTCCGTTCAATATCAAAAAGATAACGAAAAATGGACTATCCGCTCCATCGGCTATGAACGTTGTTATGAATACATGGAATTCCGAGGACTGCTCAATATTTTCACACTTAAAAAAACAACCTTCCTTGATAAATTGAAGGCCGCAAGAAAGAAATAAGATGCGTTGCTTACTTATATATTTTACTGGTACTTTTAATACGCGTTATGTTTCCAAAAGGCTGAAAGAACGTCTGGAACAGGCGGACTATGATGTTGATTTATACGAAATTGACCCTCTGAACACGGAACGCCTTGACTTGGGGAAATACGATATCATCGGTTTGGGCTATCCGATTTACGGTTATAATGCGCCGTGGCCATTTTTGAAATTCATCCGCCACCAGAAATTCCCGAAAGGCATTCGTACTTTCATTTATAAGAACTCTGGAGAAACGGAAAAGGTGAATGACGCGTCATCGCTGTTTGTGTGGCGCAAGCTCAAACGCAGCGGTGCCGTCATCGAAAATGAGTATCACTTTTTGATGCCCTACAACATCCATTTCCGCTTCGATGAACGTTTGGTGAAGGAGATTTTGATGATGGATGAAAAACTGTATGACATTCTGATTTACGAAATCACTCACCATATTCCCAACATCAAGCGCTACAAACTCTGGCACAAAATTGTTACGCGTGTGGTCTCCATCCAGTTCATCGGCGGCGATGTCAACTCCTTCTTCTACAAGGTGGATGCGCAAAAATGTATCAACTGTGACCTTTGCATCCGTCAGTGCCCTACGCAAAATATCACGCGCAACGATGACGGAAAAATCGTTTTCCACCACAACTGCCTGATGTGTATGCGCTGTTCCTTCTGTTGCCCCACGGCGGCCATCGACATCGGAATTTTGCAGGGCTGGAAGGTGAACGGACCTTACAACTTTGAGAAAATCAAACAGTTGGAAATAGAAAAGCCGTTCATTACAGATGCAACAACCGGCTTTTTCCATTGCTATATCGATACCTATCATTATATCAACTCGCGTCACGCGGAGTTGGGGCTATAGGTCTTTCATCGTTTTTACAGGGTGAAAGGTGCTGAGAGGAACTTCCACAAACACGGTAATCCAATGAGCCATAGCGCCGTTCCATAATCCAGGCAGTTCCATCGCCTTCAGCGGACGGCCTTCATGCGACTTGGAGGAAATGAAACCGGTTTCCGGATCTAAAAAGTCAGGAAGTGAGAAATATCCGCCATCGTTTTTGCGGAAACTGCACACCAAGTCCACCGGATTGAAATGGGTGGAGTTCATCATGATGGCTTTTTGTCCGCAGTCTTGCGGGTTTATTTGCGAACTTTCTACGATTTGCCATGAGCATTCGCCTTTGCTGTTTCTCACGAGATATGGCCCGCCGCCGGGTTCTCCTTCGTTTTTCACCATGCCGCAAACACGCAGCGGCCGGTCGAGTTTGTTCAGCAACAGGGAGGCGCTTACGGTTTCAGTTTCAAATCTTATGAACAATGTTCCTTCTGCAAATTTCTTTATTTCAGTAAGTTGTAGAGGTGTCGCTCGCCCGGATTTGAGCAGTGCCACATAACGGAAAACTTGTTGCTGAAGAGTGAGCAGGTAGGCGGCCAACAGCTTTTTGTGGGTTACGGTGTCGGCCACATGTTCGTCATCGAAGACATTGTCGATGTTTTTCACGAAAATCACATCCGCCCGCAGCTTGTCGAGATTTTGGATGAGCGCGCCATGTCCGCCCGGACGGAACAACAGGTCTCCGTCGTTGTTGCGGAAGGGATGGTTGTCGCTTGTTGCCGCCAATGTGTCGGTGTCGGGCGACTGGGTGGAAAAGTCGATGACGTATTTCACCCCGAAGCGGCTTTCATATTTCTCGCGCACTTGTTGCAGCAGTGCGTTGAACAGAGGTTGGTGTTGTGGCGAAACGGTGAAATGGATGTGGCAGGTGCCATCGTCCTGTCGGGCATAGAGCGCCGCTTCCACGAGGTGCTCTTCGAAAGCGGTGCGGCAACCGTCGGCACAACGGTGAAATTGGAGCACACCTTTGGGCTTGTTGCCGTAGTCGAGACCTTTTTCGGTAAGAATGTATGTGAAAACGGTTTTGAAATCATCTTCGCGAATTTTGTCGTCGAGGGCGAGTCCGTCGCGGGCCATTACCGCTTTGAGGTCGTTGTAGAGGGCGAGGGAGGGGAGGAGGTGCAGCTGGCGGATGGCGCTGGCACGGGTGGCGTCATCGGTGGCGGAGAGGTAGGAGTAGGCATCCTTGAACATGCGCGAGGCCGCGCCAGATGCGGGTACGAACTTTAGCAACTGCTTGCCTTCGGTAAGGCGTGGATAATTATCTATCAGTTGCTTACGCTCGGTATCTGCCAGCTGTGTGATGCCGTTGCCGAGGGTGGCGGCGCATTGTAGGTCGGCAAAGGGAAAGCCGGTTTCAAAGTAGCCAAATTGCTTTTTTACACGCTCTTCGTCACTTCCGCGCTGACGAAGGAACTCAATGTCGTTGGACGTGAATGAAATCATGATTTTTGTTTTTGGGGACGCAAAATTACGAAAAAATCGGTTCAATGGTTAAAAGTTGAATCGGTTGAGGTTCGTTGGGTTTTGTAAGTAGTTGACAATTAATGAATTATATCTTTCAAAAAAATCAAGATGCCATGTGGAATTTTGTAAACTATTTTTTACATTTGCAACTGCACTTCGAACTTAGCCTTATAACTAATTTCATGTTTAACCCCCACATGATAAG
>JAKSME010000084.1 GCA_024400785.1 Bacteroidales bacterium | reverse complement strand
ATTACTACGTAAAATCATTAAACCCAGGAGGTTGCATCTATTTCAGTGGATTCTACGTCGGACATGATCTCGAAACCATCAAGGAAAAAGCCACCTCGCTCGGACTAACCTTCCACTCTAACAAAGAACGTAACAACTGGGCATGTGCCCGCTTTATCAAGTAATACATTCTTCCTTCCATGAAAAAACAACTGCTTTTCTGCCTTGCATTAGCTATTCTGCTTTTCAGTTGCAACGATGCTTCTGAAATTTCCAAAGGGCTCATCAAACATTCAGTGACTCTGAATAACGACAACCTTTCCACGGGACGCGCAGCGGAAATGCTTTTGGTCATGGATAAAAGCTGGCCTGTTGAAATTCAAGATACCATCTGCGCCCTACTCAAAAAACCCCAATCCGGCCTGCCACAACCCGAACCCATGTTCAACTTGTACCAAATTGATCCATCGCTATTTAGCGGAGAATTCACTAAACGGACCAATATCTTGCAGCTGGATGTCAATGAGAATTACGCCAAAACCGAATTTATTACGGAAGACAATCCGTGGAGCAAGCCCCAAGTTTATGTCCACATCAAAGCCCAAAGTGCTGAAGAGTGTATCGCTTGCATAGCCGCACACCGCGATGAGATACTGCAAAACATGTTTGCCAACGACATTGCCAAACTGCAAGCGATTTTTGAATCCAAACCCAATGTGCAACTGCAAAACCATGTACAGAAAAAATTCGGCATCGTGATGACCATTCCGCAAGAATATGAAATCGCCCGCGAAACCGACGACTTTCTCTGGTTGGCCTATCGTACCGTGAAAAACGACCGTTTCATCATGATTTACACCTCCCCGAACAAAAAACTCACACGGGAAGCAATGATGATTAAAAGAAATTATACCACTCGGAAATACATCGAAGGAGAAACCAAGGACGTTTACCCGCAAATTGTAGAAAAGGACGATTTACCTTTGCATCAAGAACTTACGCTTTGGTCTAAAGAAGGAGCTCAACTTCGTGGACTGTGGGAAACCGTCAACGACTACATGGGCGGACCTTTCTACCAATTTTCATTCATCAATACCAATGGTGAATGTGTTACCATTGATGGATTTGTGTATGCGCCGAAGGAACCCAAGGTGGTTTACATGCGTCAGGTTGAAGCGATTGCAAAATCGGTAAAATAATTTGCAACATATTTTTAAGACTTGCGTCTTGCCAACTGTGAAACCAATAGACGAACAAGAATTGGTGAGGGCGTGTTTGAAAAACGACCGCAAGGCGCAAAAAGAATTGTATGATCATTTTGCACCGATCATGCTCGGTGTGTGTTGTCGTTATGCCAATTCGAAGGAAGAAGGCGAAGACATCCTCATCGAAGGATTTTCCAAAGTTTTTGTTCATCTTGAAGATTTTCACTTTGAATGTTCTTTATCAACCTGGATTCGGAAAATCATGGTGAACACAGCCATCAGCTTCTTCAGAATGCACCACAAACATCACAACCAATTTTCATTGGATGAAGCGTTTGAGGAAGATTTCACCATAGCACAAGGTTCACCGGCAGACGCCATGATGGAAAACGACTTGCTGAAACTCATTCAACAAATGCCCGAGACCTACCGCGTGATTTTCAACCTATTTGTTGTAGAAGGACTTTCACACCAAGAAATCGGAACAACATTAGGAATCCAGGAATGCACCTCGCGTTCACAGTTGGTGCGAGCGAAAAACTGGTTAAAAGAAAGGATAAGTCTATGAATGACAACGATTTAAGGCAACTATTAGAGAATGTGGAAGTTAAACCTTCTGCACGGTGCTGGGAAGCCATTGAAGGCAACTTAGCAGCGGGTGCGACTGCGGCGGGCAAAGCTGCGGCAGGACTCACCTCCACAGCCACGAAAACCATTATAGGCAGCATCATCGGTGTGGTTGCCGCAGGAGCCATCACCACAGCAGTACTGCTGGCGAACAAGCAAGACACCCAACCGAGCGAAAAAGTCGTCGCTGCCACCGAACAGGTTAGCGAACGGCCGGCGGATAATACGCCCGAAGTCATTCCTGCCACTGAGACCAATCTTCAAACAAACATACAAACCACTGTTAATCAACACAAAACATCGCAATCTTTCACTGATGACGCGTCACTACTCTCTCAAGATGCTCCCATAATACAAACTGCCACCCATCCACAACCGTCCAGCATTCCTTCCTCTGCACCACAACAATCTCCCACCCCCAGCAACCCTCAAAAAGTCACTTCTCCCACTAACAACACACCGAAACCGAGCACCGCATCCTCCTCCCAAACTCACAGCGCCCCTACTGCCTCGACATCCCATATCGAAGACCCAGTTCTTGCCAACCATGACGAAATCGAATACGTCCAACCTGTCAGCATCGAAATTCCCAACGTATTCACCCCTAACGGCGATGGCTATAACGACATCTTCGTCATCAAAGGCATAGAAAATTGCGCAAAAAGTCGACTTCTCATAAAAAACCGCACCGGCGCCGTCATCTTCCAAACTGCCAATTATCAAAACAATTGGAATGCTGATAACGTTCCAGACGGAACCTACTACTACCAATTTTCCTATACATTCAACGGCATCATGCAAACACGCAACGGCACAATTACAATCATGAGATAAATATAAAAAAGTTGTATCTTTTTGAAAAAAACGGCCGCAATTTAGTAATTTTGCAGCCGTTTTTCATTAATTCCGAATTAGACATCTCACAATCACGGAGAAAGAATGGAAAAGTAATGCTCCATACCAACGACGCGAAGAAATCCATTCCCACACCAAATAGATATTAGTTTTAATATGAATACACCGGAAGAAACATTTACAGAAAGCAAAACTCCATCCAGCCCCAAAAGAATGGGGAAAAGGGGAATAAAATGGGGAATTTTCAGCATGGCCATTTTGGTATTTGCTTCTTGTATCATACTGATTATCAAATTATTATCAAGTCCAAGCAACATTTACGAGGTGAATGTCAGGCTCATTCCCGTCCAACAAGATGGGAAATGGGGATACATCAACAAAAAAGGGGAATTTGTCATCCAACCGCAATTCAGCAGCGCTGACTACTTTACAGAAGGGTTGGCACGCGTCACCGATGCCACAGGCAGCGTGGGGTTCATCAACAAACATGGGAAATACATCATTCCTTCCCAATACAAATCAGCAACCATTTTTTCCGATGGCCTTGCTTTTGTAGTAAAAGATTGTGAATCACCTGTTTGCATAAACAAAAAAGGCAAAATCATTTTCAAATTACCCCAAGCCGAATTGGTAGGTTGCTTTATTGACGGCCTCGCTCCCATGGTCACCAAGGACGGGAAAGGGGAGTTTCGGCTCGGTTATGTCAATAAAAAGGGGAAAATCGTCATACAACCCCAATTTTCCACCGGATATTACTTCTGCGAAGGTTTGGCACCCGTTATGAACAGCGATGGGAAATGGGGATTTATAGACAAAAAAGGACGTTGGAGCATTCCACCGCAATTCGACGAAGTTCTCTTTTTCAACGAAGGTTTGGCCCCGGTCAGAATCGGACAAAAATACGGGTACATCGACAAAACGGGGAACATGGTCATCGCGTCACAATTTGACAAAGCCTTTATTTTTTCCAACGGCTTAGCCCAAGTGGAAAATGGTGGGAAATGGGGATTCATCAACTCCAAAGGACAATTCGTTATTTCCCCGCAATTTGCCAACGCCGAGGGATTTCTTTTCAGCAACCTCAGCAGCGTGATTTCGAACGACAAACACGGTTTTATCGATAAAAAAGGGAAATATTCCATTGTTCCCCAATTCGATGGCGCATTTCCAATGGTTGACGGAATCGCCATGGTTTCCCAAAATGGGAAATGGGGAATCATCAATAAAAAAGGGGAAATGATTGTCACACCACAATTTGACAACATGCTGGTTCCCATTAGAAACCTTGGGCTAATCAGAAGCGATTACTACGATTGCTCAAAGTTTCTGGCTGAATTTTTACAGAATTTCGCTCGCGACAGGGTAAGTGGTTTGCGTGCAAAAGCCACACTCGGTGATTTGGAAAAATTCCAATATCCCGTTACCATCACCCAATTTTCCGCCTACGCTTATCCAAACCACCAACTCACGCCCGATATTTCCTTGCAAAGCGTTGAATTTGAATTCGATGACGAAACCTACGGATTTTCTGACACGGATTGGTCTTTTGATAGAAAATACGACAATTCTCTTCCAATTGCCTCAGTTCAATATGGTTTTAAAGTTTCGGAACGAGAAACCAGCATTGCCGCATCGTTAGCGAAGAAAATTTCAGCCATTTATGGAGGTAAAATTCAAAAACACCACCAAAACAGATCTATATATATTGTCTCCATCCCCAGCGAAAACTTCAATTTCATCATTGTGGGTTTCTATGGAAGCATTCAAATGGCTGCCTATTTCGATAAAGAAATTTTTGAAGAAGAATTACGATCTCTCAAAGAAGAAATCGCCGCTGGCGAATTGGACGGCAGCTATGATTCTGTGGATGAAATCAAAGATGAGAATTCAGAAGAGACGGGGAATGACGAAGATTGGGACATATAAATTTCTTTCCCTACAATAAAAAAGGCACCCGAGATGGTGCCTTTTTTTGTTTATTCTGAGAAAAGGTTTAGAGTGCGAAAGCACGTTTCACCTTATCCACATAGTCCAAATTTTCCCAAGTGAAAAGGTCGACCGTTTTGAAATAGCGGACTTCCTTCGTTCCATCAGCGAGAGTAACTTCCTCTTTACGAGTACCTTTTCCGGGGCAGAAGACCTCGACTTCGGTATTGGGCTGATACGTACGCCCGAGGTGGCCGTAAGCCGCCGTAGGCAAGTAGATGGGTTCGGTAAGTTTGAGACGGCGGATGATTTCATAGGGAGTCATCGGGAAGATTTTCTGAACCTTCTGTGCGATTTCACCGTCGGTAAGTTTCACGTTGGCAGTGCCGTACGTATTGACATTGATGCTTACGGGTTCAGCCACACCAATAGCGTATGCGACCTGAACGAGGGCTTTTTTGCAGAGGCCGGCGGCCACCAGGTTTTTAGCGATGTGACGGGCGGCATAGGCAGCTGAGCGGTCGACCTTAGAAGGATCTTTGCCAGAGAAGGCACCGCCGCCGTGAGCGCCATGGCCGCCGTAGGTATCAACGATGATTTTGCGACCGGTGAGACCGGTATCACCGTGGGGGCCGCCGATGACGAACTTTCCGGTAGGATTGACATACAATTTGAAATCGTCGTGGAAAAGTTTTTGCACGCGAGCTGGCAGCTGCTTCTTCACACGCGGAATCAAAATGGTGCGCACATCGCTTTCGATCTTGGCCAACATTTTTTCTTCATCCTTCTCAAAATCATCATGTTGGGTAGAAATAACGATGGTATCGATTCTCATCGGCAGGTGGTCGTCGGAATACTCGATGGTGACCTGAGATTTGGAATCGGGACGGAGATAAGTCATCTTCTTTCCCTCTTTGCGAATGCGTGACAATTCGAGCATGAAACGCTGGGCCAATTCCAAAGTAAGTGGCATGAAGTCATCGGTTTCATCGCAAGCATAACCAAACATAAGGCCTTGGTCGCCAGCGCCTTGATTCTTTGCGCTCTCGCGATCGACACCGCGGTTAATGTCGGGCGACTGACGATGGATGGCAGAGAGAACGCCGCAGGATTTGGCGTCGAACTGATACTCGCTCTTGGTGTAACCGATTCTGGAAATAACTTTTCTTACGACTTCATCAACGGGAACATACCCTTCGGTGGTAACTTCGCCAGCGCAAACCACCTGGCCCGTAGTAACTAATGTTTCGCAAGCCACTCTGGATTTCGGATCCTGAACGAGAAATGAATCCAACAGAGCGTCTGAAA
The DNA here is from genome assembly GCA_024400785.1 of Bacteroidales bacterium. Taxonomy (GTDB): domain Bacteria; phylum Bacteroidota; class Bacteroidia; order Bacteroidales; family WCHB1-69; genus UBA1756. Next base: position 2,809 of record JAKSME010000084.1, on the reverse strand, counting down.
TTTGGTCACTGACTTTGTCAGGATGCCCTTCAGAGACTGATTCTGATGTAAACAGATAGTTGCTCATAATAAAAATATTAGAGGTTAATAAATTAGTTATAACGAAAAAGGGGGAAAACCGATGGTTTAGCATTTTTTAATGTGGTTGCAATCATGACAAATCTTTCCACTTTTTCGCGGTGCAAAAATACGTTTTTTTTCAATATAAAAACGAAGTTTCATGATAATTATCCTGCTGCAAAAAACCACAAAATTCCGTACTTTTGCAACCTCAAAAAACGAACCCTAATGACCGTCATCATTGCCAACGGGGAATGTCCTTCCCACCCCTATGCATTACAACTTTTAAACGAAGCGGAAACCATTGTTTGCTGCGACGGGGCTGTGCGGCATTTGGAAGCACTCAAGCTCTCCCCTACCGTCATCGTGGGAGACGGCGACTCGCTCACAGAAACGCAACGCGAAAAATACGGTCATCTCTACACACCCGACCAAAGTGTTGAGTATAATGACCTTACAAAAGCGTTCAACTATTGTGGTCAGCAAGGAATGGATGACATTTCCGTGCTTGGCGGCTGCGGACTGCGGGAAGACCACACCTTAGCCAACATCGGGTTGCTGCTCCGCCATGCCCAAGAGTTTCGCACGCGCATGATTACCAACTACGGCATCTTCACCCCGATTTTCGCCACCACCACTTTCGATTCCACACCGGGGCAGCAAATTTCCGTCTTCTCCTTCACCCCCGACACCCGTCTCACCTTCCACGGCCTGCGCTACCCCGTTCACCAACGCGCATTCACCGAACTTTGGGAGGGCTCGCTCAATGAGGCCCTGACAGACCAATTCACCATTGAATTTTGCGACGCGGGGAAAGTCCTTGTCTATCAAGCATTCAACAACAAACGAAACGCATAACATGCTGAAAAACATCATTTTCGACTTGGGTGGTGTCATCTACGACATCCGTTACGAAAACATCGCCGACACCTTTGCATCCTTCGGCTTCCCTCACTTCACCGAACATTACACACAGGCAGCTCAAAGCGATGCCATTGACCTTTTTGAGGAAGGAAAAATCACTGTGCCGGAATTTCGTTCCTACATCCGCTCCATCGCGCCGACGCCACTCACCGACCAGCAAATCGACGACGCTTGGAATGCCATCCTCATTGATGTGCCCCATGCCCGCGTCGACATGCTCAAAGAACTCAAAAAACGCTTCAACATCTACCTTTTCAGCAACACGAACCAACTGAATTGCGACAAATTCAAAGTGAAACTGCGGGAAAAATTCGGTTATGACATCTTCGACGAACTTTTCATCTCCGCTTACTTTTCCCACGAAATGCACATGCGGAAACCCCTGCCCGAAGCATTCCAATTCGTTCTCGACAACGAAAAACTGAATCCCAGCGAAACCCTTTTCATCGACGATACCCACCGACACATCGAAGGAGCAAAAACTGTCGGCCTCAACACCTACCTTCTCCCAAAAGGCGAGGACATCACGGAAATGAAGTGGCTGGCTGAGTGGGAATAAAAAAAGGCCGGCTGGGCCGACCTCCTATTTCACCATAAAAGATGATTATTTTTTGAAGTAGCGATTGTAAAGGCCTTCGAAACCCTTACCATGGCGAGCTTCGTCTTTCGCCATTTCATGAACTGTGTCGTGGATGGCGTCAAGATTCTGATTCTTAGCGTTGCGGGCAATGCGCATCTTATCTTCGCAAGCACCGGCTTCTGCATTCATTCTCTTTTCCAAGTTGGTTTTGGTATCCCAAACCACATCGCCGAGAAGTTCGGCAAACTTGGCAGCGTGCTCTGCTTCTTCCCAAGCATAACGTTTGAAAGCTTCAGCGATTTCCGGATAACCTTCGCGATCGGCTTGACGGCTCATGGCCAAATACATGCCAACTTCGGTACATTCACCGTTGAAATGAGCATTGAGATCTTTAATCATCTCAGCATCAGTACCTTCCTTAGCAATACCAATCACATGTTCCGTAACAAAAGACAAATTGTCTTCTTCTTTCAATTCTTTGAATTTGCTTCTCGGGACCTTGCACTGAGGACAGAATTCGGGAGCTTCGTCACCTTCGTGAACATAACCGCAAACGGTGCAGATAAATTTCTTTTTCATAATGTTTTGATTTTAAATGGTAAATATTAAATGAATTTAATGACAATTTTCGCAAATACCGTGTAAAAACACATCCGATTGCTTAACAACAAAGTTGGCAGGAAGTTCGACATTGAGCGCGCGCGGGAAAGGGAAATCAAAAACACGTCCGCAACAGTGGCAACGAAAGTGCGTATGCGGCTCCGTGCAAGCATCATAACGCTGATTTTTTTCGTCAATACTGACAATCATCGCCAGCCCCTTTTCAACAAAAAGCGACAAAGTATTGTAAATAGTGGTCTTTGAAAGGGTAGGAATTTTGGAGTGAAGGGCCTCAAAAATCTCATCAACGGTCGGATGCGTGCGGTGCTGGAGCAAATATTCATAAATCTCCAAACGCTGCACTGAGGGACGTATCCCTTTAGTTTCCAATCGGTTTGACATAGATAATGCGTCCATAAAATTTGTAATAATTTCAATTTTATAACCTTTGCAAAATTACAATAAATTTCAATAGAAAGAACATTTTAGGTGAAAAATTTTTTTTTGCAAATAGTCATTGATAGGAAAGAAAAAAGTTGTACTTTTGCAGCGGGTAAGTCTTATACGATCTGCTCCCTTTCAACTCCCCCAGGGCAGGAATGCAGCAAGGGTACATTGGTTGTAGCGATGCGATATAAGTAGCTT
>JAKSME010000083.1 GCA_024400785.1 Bacteroidales bacterium | reverse complement strand
AAATTCCAGAAATCGAAAAAGCTGCCGACATGGCTTATTTGATGCACACCACCGTGATGCGCAACTGCAAAGTCGGTTCTACCGAGCATCACCTGGTGGGTATCGCCGACGGCATCGCCAACGGAGAAGGCAACGGCGTCTCTTTCCCCATCATCCTTACCCAACATGGCGAGATTTTCCACAATACCGACCACAATGTCGCTTTGCAAGACGGAAAACTCCTCCTCATGGATGCCGGCGTCGAAGGTTTGATGAATTATTGCTCCGACAAAACCCGCACCTATCCGGTAAATGGCAAGTTTAGTCAGAAACAGAAAGATATTTACGAAATTGTGCTGAAAGCCAATATGGAAGGTATCAATCTCGTGAAAGCCGGAACACCCTACCGCGACATTCATTTCGCTGCTGCAGAAATAGTTATGCAAGGAATGAAGGATCTTGGTTTGATGAAGGGAGATGTGAAGGAAGGCGTTCGTCTCGGTGCTCATGCCCTTTTCTTCCCCCACGGCCTCGGTCACCAGCTCGGTCTGGATGTTCACGATATGGAAGGATTGGGTGAAGACTATGTCGGCTACAACGACGAATTCCGTCGCAGCGACATCTTCGGAACCTGCAATCTCCGTATGGCCCGCCACCTGGAACCGGGCATGGTAATGACCGTAGAACCCGGTATCTATTTCATCCCCAAATTGATAGAAATGTGGGGTAAAGAAGGCCATCTCGCTGACTTCATCAACTACGACAAACTTAACAGCTATCTCGACTTCGGCGGCATCCGTATCGAAGATGACGTCCTCGTTACTGAAAACGGTCACCGCGTCCTTGGCAAACCCATCCCGAAAACCGTGGCCGAGCTTGAAACCGTGATCGGAAAACTCTAATGGACTTTTACTTACAATGATAGAAAGGGGAATCGCTGAAGTTCGATTCCCCTTTTTTGTGGTTATTTCTTTCTCACCAGTTGCCCGCACGCCGCATCGATGTCCTTGCCGCGACTGTGCCGGATGTTTACCACCATGTTTTTCGATTCCAAAAAATCGACAAAGCGCTTGACGTTTTCTTCCGGACTTTTTTCATAACCGCTTTCAGTGGCATTGTATTCGATGAGGTTGATTTTGACAGGGAAGGGGAGGCAGAAACGGAAAAGTTTGCGGGCATCTTCCACGCTGTCGTTCCAATCTTTCAACATCAGGTATTCAATGGTGATGCGCTTGCCCGTTTTTTCATGCAGATAGGCAAGTGCCTCCTGCAATTGGGCGAAGTTGTGGTGCTTGGTCACAGGCATGCGGAGCGTCCGTTTCAATTCATCGGCGCAGTGTAGCGAAAGCGCAACATCTGGTTTGAAACCGTCGTCGGCCAGCCGCTTGATTCCGTGGGTGATGCCGACCGTTGAGAGCGTGATTCGGCTGGGCGACAGTCCCGGCCCGGAAGGGGAGGTGATGAGACGGATGGATTCCATCACGTTATCATAATTCATCAACGGCTCGCCCATACCCATGTAAACGATGTTTGTAATATTTTGATTATAAAGCTTTTCCGCCTGATTGTTCATCAGGATGAATTGATCGAAGATTTCGGTAAAATGAAGATTTCGAATGAATCCCATCGTGCCGGTGGCGCAGAAAGCACACTTCAGCGCGCACCCCACCTGCGATGAAATACAAGCCGTTACCCGCTGCCCAGACGGAATCAACACCCCTTCCACTTGCTTCCCGTCGTGCAATGCAAACAGAAACTTCGCCGTTCCATCGCTGCTCTGCACCTTCATCGCAATCTCCGCATGAAGAAAGGTGAAATTCTCTTGCAACTTCTGCCTCAATGCCGCCGGTACATTCGTCATCTCATCGAAACTGCCAACACCCTTTTTCCACAACCACTCCTCAATCTGTTTCTGTCGAAACTTCTTTTCGCCGTTCTGTAGTAAAAAATCCGTTAACTCTTGTGCTGAAATCTGACGAATGTCGTTCATGGTTTGGGATTATAATTTGCAAAATACTGATTCATACCAAGTTGTATATTCGCGCCAAACGGTTGTATTGTGCCACAACAGCACAAAGTCACCTTCCATTTGTTGGCAAATATTTCGTAATTCCTTGATTTTCAATAATGTTTTTTCAACTTTCATCTTTCTATATTGGATGAAGGTCATGTCCATCGCAATCAGCGGGTGTTCGATGATGGCAGTGGGGCGGTCGTTGGCGAGGTCGTAAAGCGGGTAAGGGTGGCAGGTGCCGCAGCGGAAACCTTCGCGCTCGGCAAAACCGAGTGTGTAGTCTTCTCGAATGCCCGCCGACTCCCAGCAACTTTGTGTCTGTGTTGGAAGAAAACGCAGGTAGTGCTGCCGATGCAACTCGATTTTATCCCCGTACAAACTTTCTAAACGTCTCTTTTCCAACGAGAAAAGTTTGCTGTCGCTTGCTGCTTTATAGCTGCCGTGCAGTCCCACGCGCACGTTGTTTTCATGCAGATATTTCACCAAATAGGCCGCTTCCTTTCCCGCGATGTCGAATGTGCAGTCGTGTTCGCCCGCCTTTTGCGCCTTGATGAAAAAGATGCTTTCACGCGCTGCCGCCTCATCTTGTTTGAAAAGCATGTCGCAAGCCTGCAGGTACGGGTCTAAGCGAAAGTTGTTGTGGAAGGCAAAGAACTGTTGCACCGACTGCTTGCACAGTTGCGGCGAGCGGTATTTCAGCAGGTCGGCGGCCAAGGTGCGCACCGACTTTTTGAGATTCCCGAAGCGGGTGAGAATGTCAACGTCGTGCGTACTGATAATTTGTGATTGGCGGGGAGGAATTTGCAGACGGGGAAACAGCTGGCACACCCATTGTCGCAACAGCATGGCGTAGGCGTCGGCGAGAGGGATGTCGGCGACGTCGTACTTCTGTGTCAAACTGCCTTCAAAACGGAAGCGGCCGTGCGCGTCGCGGTTGGCATTCGGTTGCACCTCTTCCCAACGAGAAAGGAAGATGAATGGCAGCGTTATGAGGTCACAGAGTATTGTAATTGATTGATTTTCAGTTTTATAAAGTTTTTTTTCTGCGTTTGGAAGATGGAGCGGGACGATGAGTCCGGGTGCCATTTTCCATTTTTCACATGCCAGGTTGCCTGCGACGAGTGCGTCTCTGGATTTTTCATCCATGATAGAAAAATGAATGGAAACATCGCCGATTTCCGCAATAATGTTCTGATTATCAATATAAATAGAAGGCATTATATGAGGAAAAGCCACCTGTAGGAGGTGGCTTAACGTATATCGGATGGCATGTTCGCTGAGTTGCATGATAATTATTCAGCGGTTTCTTCGGTCTTCTTTTCTTCCAAGTCAATCAATTTGTGGTCAATAAGTTGGTTGTACCAAGCCACAACTTTCTTGATGTTGGAAACGTAAACGCGTTCGCGGTCGTATTCTGGGAGAACTTCTGCGAAATAGGCCTTCAGCGCGGCGCCATCGCTCAAGCTGACGTTGCATTTTTCTCCGTTTTCTTTTTTGAACATGGAAACAAAAACTGATTCGAGTGTCACGTCGTCGCCTTCGGTAAATATGGAAATGTTCTCTAAATTGGCTACACCGTCGGAGGAAAATGCGGGGAAACGCTTGCCATCGGTCAGTGATTCAACGATAAAGCTGTTATTTCCTTTGGAAATCAATTTGAAAAGTCCGCTTTTTCCGGTGATTGATAAAATTTTACTTAAATCCATTGTGTTCGTTTTGGTTAATGATAGTTTCTATTTGAAATAAATGATTTCTCTTTTGATGACGAAATGATGAATGTCGTTTCTGGAATTTTCCTGGTAGGTCCAATTTCCGTGGGAGTCGTGTTTGGAGTAATTGGTGGAAATTTCAACCAGGTTTTCAGGAACGGAGCGTTGGTAGACTTCTTTTAGCAGATGCCCTTTTTCATTGTACTGGGCGTGATAGTATTCAACACTGCGGTTGTTTAATGTGACGGAGCGGTTGATGACATTCCCCTTGTTGTCATATTCTAAGTCGGACTGCATGTAAGGTGTTGTGCAAGAAGAGTTTGTAAACCAATCAATTCTAACAGGCAGTCCATTGTTGTTATTGGTGTTTTTGAGGTAATAATGTTCTTTTCCTTCGGTTACAGCCACCTGTTCAACATTGCCTTGCGGGTCGTTGGTGCAGGTTTGTTCACGCACTAAAGAATCCATGATGTAAGTACGTTCTTGAACGCGGTAACCTTTCTTATCGTATTTGTATTCGGAATGTTCTCTTCTAACTCCCTTTTTATCAAATAGTTCGCGAAGCGTAACATGTCCTTTCTCATCGAAGGAGATATGGGTATAAGAAATGGTGTCATTTTGGGCGTCAGTAACGACGTTTCCGCAAAGCCATCCTTTTTCGTTGTAGAAGTCGTGGCTGGTGGCAAAAAACACCAGCGAGTCGGTGCCGTCGGGTGTCGGATAAACCATGTATTTGGAATCAATCACCTCTTTGACTGCTCCCAAGAGGTGATTCTCTTGCAAGCTGGTGCGTTCGGCAGCCGATTTCACTTGCTTTACCTCTTCGGTTTGCTTTTTATCTTTGCAGGCCGTGAGCAGCGCGATGGCAGCGATGATAAGGATGAAACTTCTCTTCATTTTATCTTAAAAAAAACGTGGGCAAAAATACGATTAAATTGGAAATTATCAGTTGTTGTCAGTTAGTTTTTTTCCCTGCCATGTGTCCAATTCTGCCATTCGGTTTTCAATCTTTTGTAAAACAATGTCATAGCGCGTGAGCCCCCAATGGTTGACGAACAGGTAGCGGGGAGGAACTTCGCCGGCGAAGCGCTCAATGACGAATTTCGGGTTGAGGCGTTCGGTGAGGGAAACGATGAAATCGACGTAGGTATCTTGTGTAAATATGTGAAAATCAGATGGTTTTTCAATAAACTCGCGCTGCATGGATGTGCCGTTGATGATTTGCAGTTGGTGGAATTTTATTCCGTTGATGGGTAGTTTGTTGATGGTGTCAACCTCATTCAGCCATTGGTCGGGAGTTTCGCCGGGCAGGCCGTAGATGAAATGGGCGGCGCAGTGGATTCCGCGTTGTGCAGTCTGTTCGATGGTGCGTTGGGCGGTGGCGAAATCGTGTCCGCGGTTGATGCGGCGAAGGGTGGTGTCGTTGCAGGCCTCCACACCATATTCGACGGAAACGAAGATTTTTTGCTGCAGTTCTGCAAAAAAGTCCAGCTTTGCTTCGTCGATGCAGTCGGGGCGGGTTCCCACCACGATGCCTTTCACTTGCGGGTTCTCGATGGCGGGACGATAGATTTCCTTCAATTGCTCCAATGGAGCGTATGTGTTAGAAAAGGCTTGGAAATAAGCGAGATATCCATCTGCGCGGCGGTAACGGTTTCGATGAAATTCCATCCCTTCTTCCAACTGTTGCTGCACGCTCTTTCGCGGGGTGCAGTACGATGGATTGAAGGCATCGTTGAGGCAGTAGGAACAGCCGCCAACTCCGACACTGCCGTCGCGGTTGGGACAGGTAAAACCAGCATCCAGCGTCAGCTTTTGCACGCGGGTGCCAAATCTTTCCTGTAAAAATCGTTTGTAGGAATTAAAGCGACGCTCGTCGCCCCACGGATAAATCATATCGCGAATTTCATTTTTTCCATGATGGCCGACAGCATGTACTTGGCCCTAAAAAGTTGAATCTTGACATTGTTCATGCTGATATTCAACTCTTTGGAAATTTCTTCGTATGAAAGTTCTTGGAAATAGCGAAGTTCGATGAGGGTGCGGTATTTGGGCCGGAGTTGGTCAACTGCCCAATGCATCATCTGTGCGCGTTCCTTCTGCATGAAGGTCTCCTCTTGCGACTGCATCGGGGTTCCCTCACAACTGTTTTCAAACATGCAAAAGTCTTCATCCACGCACTGCGGAGAGGTGTTTTTCCGCCGCATGTAGTCGATACAGTTGTTGATGGCAATTTTGAAAAGCCAAGTGGAAAAAGCGTATTCCGTCGTATATTTTTCAAGGTTTTTGAAGGCTTTGCCAAACGCTTCGATGGTCAGGTCTTCCGCATCGTACGGATTTTTCATCATCTTTAACAGCGTGAAATACAATGGATCCCGATAGTAACGCATCAGGTCGGAGTAGGCTTTTTGGTTTCCGTTTTCCAATGCATCTTTAACAAGCAGCGCATCGCGTTTCGCCTTGTCGGTGGTGCAGTTTGTTATTTCCATTTTGACTTTTCAAATTTTGATCCTAAATATATCCACGGACGCAAGAGCGTGATTAGCAAATCGTATAACAGAAGGCCGGGAAGCACCTCTTTTTCATCCAATTTCGTCGCACTTTTGGTGAAAACCAAGTACTGCATGCCGATTTTTAGCAGAATGCAGCCCGCCACAATGCCTAACAGTATCCACTGATGCAGCATGATGGTGATGATTATGCTGGCCATGGCGGAAACGTGGAAGAAAAAGTTGAGCCAATTGAACCACTTCATCAAAAAGCGGGGAATGACTTTGTAATAGCTCCGACTGATAACAGCAAACTTCTTGAGGTGAAACCACTTAGAGAACGAAATCGGATATTGGGCCATCACCGCCTCGGGCGAAGCGACCACGTTGCAAACGTCGTGTTTTACCGCTTCATTGATGAAGATGCAGTCTTCGCCAAAGGGAAGTTGTGAGTGGCGGAAATATTTTTCTTTGTTTTGAAAGAAAATCTCTTTGTTGTAAGCCAGGTTTTTGCCGTTGGCCATCACGGGCATTTTGCAGATGGTGTAGGCAAAGGCACGCGTTGATGTTTCAAGTGCGTCGTAATGAAGCAGTTTGTTGAAAAATCCCGGTTTTTTTTCGTAGGTATCGTGCCCGAGAGCGACGCGGGTACGGCGTACAAAACGCCCAGCCACTTGGCGCAACCAATACGGACTCGACGGCATGCAACTGGAACCGGTCAAAACCACTACGTTGTGCCGCGCCGCTTGAATGCCAATGGCCAATGGGAATTTCTGCCCCTCAATCGTCGATACCGACGAGGTCATGTTGACGTAGTGAAGGTTGTTGTATTTGTTCTTCATCTCCAATGCCAACTGCGGCGTCTCATCCGTCGAATTGTCGTTCACCAGTACCACTTCGTAGTTCGGATAGTCCTGTGTGAGCAGCTCCGGCAGCGATTTGATGAGGTGGTGCGCCTCGTCGTGTGCAACGATGATGATGGAAATCGGAGGAAAATCTTCCGACAAAAGGTTCTTCTTTTCATTACGAAAAACAAAACGACCGTAAAAAGCCAAATAATAAAGTAAAAGGCTGACAACGATGAACGCAAAGATAATCAAGAAGATAAGTGCAAATATGGGTAGGTTTTGCAACAACATGGTATCGGTTAATAAGATTTTGCAAAGTTATTTTAAAGATTACAAGATTTAGTTTATTTTTGCCAAAAAATACTAACAAAATGCAGTTTACAATTGAACACACTGATGCCCATAGTTCCGCTCGCTCGGGCGTCATCTCTACCGACCACGGACTGATTAAAACTCCGATTTTTATGCCTGTGGGAACCGTCGGTTCCGTGAAGGCTCTTCATATCAATGACTTGCGTGACCAGGTGAAGGCGCAAATCATCTTGGGAAACACCTATCATCTCTACCTTCGTCCCGGTATGGAAGTGATTGAGGCCGCCGGCGGGCTCCACAAATTCAACGGCTGGGACCGCCCCATACTGACCGACAGCGGTGGATTTCAGGTGTTTTCGCTTGCCGGCTGCCGTAAAATCAAGGCCGACGAGGGCGTTTGGTTCCAGTCGCACATCGACGGCTCCCGCCACCTCTTCAGCCCTGAGAAAGTGATTGATATTGAACGCTCTATCGGTTCCGATATCATGATGGCGTTCGATGAGTGCCCGCCTTATCCGTGTGATTACGAGTATGCCCGCAAGTCGCTCGACATCACGTTGGGTTGGCTTAAGCGCTGCTGGACACGTTACAAAGAAACCGAGCCGAAATACGGACATTACCAGTCGTTGTTCCCGATTGTGCAGGGCAGTGTTTTCAAGGATTTGCGCAGTCGTTCGATGGAGGAAATCGTGAAATACGACAGCGACGGCATCGCCATCGGCGGCATCGCGGTGGGTGAGCCGACCGACAAGATTTATGAGATGGCGGGTTACTGTTGCGAGCAGTTGCCGAAAGACAAACCGCGTTACCTGATGGGTGTCGGAACGCCCGTTAACATATTGGAAAACATTGCGTTAGGTATTGATATGTTCGATTGCGTGATGCCCACCCGCAATGGCCGCAACGGCATGATATTCACGTGGGACGGCATGATGAACATGCGCAATGAAAAGTGGAAATTCGACTTCACGCCGATTGACGCCCACAGCGACCTCGCCGCCGACCGCATCTACAGCCGCGCGTACTTGCGCCATTTGTACGCCGCCAACGAAATCCTCGGACCCATGATTGGTTCGATGCACAACCTCCACTTCTATCTCGAGTTGGTGACCACCGCCCGTCAGAAAATCGAGGAGGGCGTCTTCACCGAATGGAAGAACCAGGTGGTACCGAAACTGGCGACGAAGCTGTAAACTCTGACCTTGTCCTATTCCCTAAATCCTGAAAAGGCCTCGCACGAAAAACGCGCGAAGCCTTTTTATAATATTCTATTATCTGTAAAAGAATTGAATGTGGCTCTAATCACTGAGCCCTAAATCAATCGCGAACGCAGCGAACCGAATAACTGTCGGTCTTAAGGTTGGCGTAGCGGTACA
>JAKSME010000082.1 GCA_024400785.1 Bacteroidales bacterium | reverse complement strand
ATAGAACCACCCATCAGGAAGTTAAGAAAACCATTCGCAGAAAATTGAATCAGGCTCCTCTCACTCAGCCCTCAATGAAATACCAGGCCCCCCTTCTTTATGAAATCATCGCCGGGCGTGTTCAACCCAGTGAGCAGGTCGACCGCTACATTTCTGTTGATTCCTGCCTTATGTACGAGGTTTGGGCTGTCAACGCACCCATCAGCTATTATGTCGCCAATAATTCCATTTCCGGCAGCGTTGTGCTCGACAGATTGACTTACACGAATATCTTTTGCGAAGATGGCCGTACAGCAGGCATTTTCGGTTCCCGCTGCTGCGCCGTATGCTGGCACGGGCTCACCACCCCATCGCAGGATGAATTGGTTCACGGGGAAATTACCGGAAACCTAAATTTCCATTACGCATACGAGTATTTGCAACTTAATGACTGATTTCGTCTTCGGGATAGAATTCTTCGAAGCTGTGGTCATCGTAAAAATAGACGATTTTTTTCACTTTTTTGACCGCCGCTCGCGGTTCATTCCGCTGCACCCTCGTTTTTGGCCCTGATTTTGGGCGCAAAACCGGTCGCAAAGCCCCAGAAACATTAGACATTTCGGACTTTTCCCGCATTCCCGTTTCGATCTCTGGAATTTCATTTTCCGTAGCGGCCGGCTCGGTGGGAATTTCCGACTCCACAAATTCCGACGTGGCTGCCAATTCGGAATGCAGGTCTGATTTCGAAGCAAATTCCTCATCGGAAGGAACTGGGACGGAAGTAGGGGAGGGCTCTTCCAAATCATCAAACTGCATTTCAAATTGTGTGTATTGGAGAGGCGTGGATTGCAGATTTTCAACCGTTTCGGCCAAATCCGCTTCGTCTCGCAGCATTTCCCCGATGCCTGTTATCAGCCATTCTGCCTTGATCTGCGGGTAGGCTTTCAGAATCTTTTCCAACATGGCAAAACTGGGTTGGTTGCGCCCCGACAAAATGTGTGCCAAATTGGAACGCGTGATGCCGATGGAAGCGCAAAAGTCTGCCGCCTTCATCTCTGTTTGCTCCATGATTGCCCGAATTCTATTGCTGATTTGTTCGTCCATTTTCGTTCTTGTTTTGAATGAAATTTCAATATTAAATTTTCCAAATATTTTTTTACGATTGTAAATAGTAAATGTTACAAGGCGCATTTTACAATAATTACCTTGTTTAAGAATTGTAAAACCTTAAAAAAATTATGATTACAATTGTAAAAACATTATAATTGTCTTTATTTCATTTATTAATTTAATAAACCAAAGCAATTTATTAAATTATAAGTAATTACATAGTAATATTATACTAAAATCATCATATTATTTATATGAATTTAATTATATAGTTATTAAAATTTTACAATACTTTATTAATGTAAAAATAAAGGTTGAAACAATTATTTACTGTATTAAATATTGATGTTTTACTTTTGTAAAATATACTATTGTAAACAATTTTGAATTTTGAAATAATGGCCTAAAAAGTGGGAAATTGTTCCAGAGGTTGGTCGGAATGAACAGCGGAAAACATCCACGTTTTACACGCAAAATTTGATGAAATTATTAGAATTTTTCGTGAAAATTTGCCCTCGATTTTGTAACTTTGCGCCTTGAAAAATCAAAATTTGTGAAGAAAAATATTCCCATCGTTTCCGTTGATTCTTGGCTCAAACCTTACCAGTCGCAGCTGGAAAAAAGGCATCGCCGGTGCGTGCTCAAAGAGTTGGAACTCACTGATGGTCAACAACATCTGTCGGATCGTTGCAACAATCATCTGTACTATGGCTTGCATGCCACAGAAACCGGCTGGGTAATGAGGGAAAAGGCGCCAAATGCCAGTCGCGTCTATATTTACGGAGATTTCTCCTATTGGAAGGTTGAGGAGCGTTTTGCCCTGCATCCTCTCGGCAACGGTGATTGGGAAATAGAACTTCCACGCGAATTTCTCCGCCATGGCATGCTCTACAAACTGTGGATGGTGTGGCAAAGTGGTGCAGATGAACGACTTCCATCGTATGTGCGCCGCGTGGTACAGGATGATACCACTAAGATTTTCGCCGCTCAGGTGTGGCAGCCCGACCAACCCTACCTGTGGAAAAATGCCGCCCCAGTTCGCCCTACCCATCCGCTCGTCTATGAAGCCCATGTGGGTATGGCTACCGAAGAAGGGAAAGTCGGAACCTATAAGGAATTTGAGACTTCGGTGCTTCATCGCATCAAATTACTGGGATACAACACTTTACAGTTAATGGCCATACAAGAGCACCCCTATTACGGCTCTTTCGGCTACCAAGTTTCCAACTTTTATGCACCTTCTTCCCGTTTTGGAACTCCCGAAGAACTCAAGTCGCTGATTGATAGCGCTCACGGACTCGGTATCCGCGTGATTCTCGATGTCGTCCACTCTCATTCCGTGCTTAACGAACATGAAGGACTCAGTCGTTTTGACGGCAGTTACGACCTCTATTTTCATGACGGCGAGCGCGGTACGCATCCCGTTTGGAAATCGCGCTGCTTTAATTACGCAAAAAATGACACCCTGATGTCCCTCCTTTCCAACCTTAAATATTGGTTGGAAGAGTTCCGTTTCGATGGCTTCCGCTTCGACGGAGTTACCAGCATGTGCTACCACAACCATGGCATCGGTGTTGATTTCCTGGAATATTCCCAGTACTTTGATTCAAATGTGGATGAGGATGCGCTGACCTATCTCTATTTGGCGAATAGACTTACACATCAAATTGATAATGAAGCGATTACAATAGCAGAGGATGTCAGTGGGATGCCAGCTTTGGCCTACCCCGCAACACTTGGCGGCATCGGTTTCGACTACCGAATGTCGATGGGCGTGGCTGACTTTTGGACCAAAACCGTCAAAGAAGTTCCTGATGAACATTGGCATGTCGGCGACATCTTTTACCGTCTCACCGACCATCGAAACGAAGAAAAAGTCATCAGTTATGTTGAGAGTCACGACCAAGCCATGGTTGGAGATAAAACGCTGATTTTCAGACTGATAGGTCCGAAGATGTACGACAGTATGTCGCTCTTCACCCCCGATTGGGAAGTGGATAGGGGAGTGGCACTTCATAAAATGATAACCTTTTGTACAGCAGCACTTTGCGATGATGGCTTTTTGAATTTCATGGGTAATGAATTTGGACATCCCGAATGGATTGACTTTCCCCGCGAAGGGAACCAGTGGTCTTACCATTACGCCCGTCGACAATGGTCCCTTGTGGATGATAAGTCATTGAAATTCAATTGTTTGAATAATTTCAATCAAAATTTAATCGCCGCGCTCACTGCTACAGACCTACTCTCATTTCCCGCCGTTCCGATTGTGCGTGATATTTCGCAGCAAATCCTCGCATTTTCACGCGGACAAGCTGTTTTCATCTTTAATTTCAACCCGGACAAATCCTTTACAAATTTACCTATCCATTGTAAATCAGGGAAATACAAAATGGTATTAAGTACCGATAATCCCTGTTTCGGTGGCTTTGGCCACATTGATGAAGCCACCGAATATTTCAGCCGCGAAGGTGTTTTGCAGGTTTATCTGCCCGCCCGTACCGCTGTTCAATTAACTTTAACTAATTAGAAATAAGTATTTTAGCATGAAACATACTCTCAAAATCATTCTTTTGCTCTCACTCGTCATTTTAAGCACTTTGCCGCTCTCGGCACAGCGTTTCACCGCTTTTTCCAGCGATGCGTCGCTCACCAAAGAAGAGGTCCGCATGTTCGCCGCCACTGTTCCCAAGGAAAGACAAAAAGAGGCAGAATCCGTCGTGGCTAAGTTCGATGCCCTTTGGGACAGCCCCGAAATGACGGAAGAACTACAGGAAACATTTATCGAAAGTGCCAATCTGTTGCTCCGTAAAAACTTGCGCTTTTTCCCTCAATTTGAGGCCTTTGAAGGCGCTTTTGATGCCTTTATCAATAGCGATTTGGTTGAAAATGAGCGTGTTTGGATGAAAGCCATCAAATATCATTTGGATAACGACCTGGCAGATTTCCACAAAATCATGCACAATTACACCGCCATTTTCACCAATGACATCCTATACGAATCCCCCAATTCCCGTTGGACGGCCTACGGTTATGCCCAAGCGTTAGGCATAGACAAAGAGCCCTATTTTGTTTATGAAGATATCGATTTGGTTGGCGCCGGTTCTCGCGACAGCGTTGAAATCATCGGAACGACGGGCAAATATTACCCGGGATCCAACAAATGGAAAGGCACTCACGGCACGGTTTACTGGTATCGCGCAGGATTGAGCAGTCAGGTCAAAGCCACTTTCAACGATTATGAAGTAGACACCCGCCAGCCCAAAATGAAAGTGGAAAATGCACTGCTTTATTATCCTGACTATTTTGGGCAACCGCTTTTGGGTGTATTGGAAGACAAAGCGGGTTTGGAAAGCGAAGAGGACAAGGTTTCTTATCCGCGTTTCCGCAGCTACGATGAGGAAGTGTTGGTGCATGACATATATAAGAATATTGACTACATCGGCGGTTTCGAACTGCGTGGCGCGTCCATCCAAGGTTATTCCTCTGCCCAAAATTTGGCACGCCTCAACATCCGCAGAGGAGATACCACCCGCGTTTCCGTCCGCGCCATGCATTACCTTTTCAAAGAAAATTCCATTTGGTCCAACGATGCCATCATCAGCATTTACATCGAAGAGGACTCCATCTATCATCCCGCGGCCAACTTTTATTACAACGATGAAAAAACGCTTTTGCAAATCACCCGCCCCAAATACGGCATCGGCCGTAGCCCGTTCTTCGACACATACCACAAAATGGATATCAAGGTGGAAATGCTGTCGTGGGATGTTTCCACCAATAAAATGGAATTCAAACCGTTGGCCAGTATGACAAGCCCCAGTGTCGCCACATTTGAGTCGCAAAACTTTTTCAACAACGCCACCATGCGCGAATTGCAGGGCGTCAACCAGGAAAATCCGCTGTTTACATTGTGGAAATTATTCAAAGGTTTTGACTACCAACCTGTTACTTTTGAACAGGTCGGCCGAGCCATCCGTCACTCTCCGGAAGATGTTCGCGCTTTGCTTATCGAATTCGCCGCTAACGGCTTTGTTGAGTACGACGTGAATAACGATAAAATCTACTACCGCTCCAAAATCGCACAATATCTGAATAACGATGTGGGCAAAAAAGATTATGACAATATCGCCTTGGAATCGAAAAATCATTACGCCGCTTTGAACCTTTCCAATAATGAATTAACGGTTTCCGGTTGCGATTGGTTTGTAATCAGTGAAGCTCAAATTGTAAATGTTTATCCTGAAAATGAGAAAGTTACCATCAAAAAGAATCGTGATATGCGTTTCTCTGGCCGCGTGGTAGCCGGTTTGTTCGATTTCGTGGTTCATGATTGCGAATTCAATTATGAAGAGTTCAAAGTCCACATGGCCGACATCGACTCCCTCATCATGTATGTGGAAGATAAAAACGGTCCGCAAAACATGTATGGTGAGTACAGGCTCACCAAGGTCCAGAGTCCCATCGAAGATTTGGGGGGCACGTTGTTTGTTGATCATCCAAAGAACAAGTCGGGAAAAATCGACAATCCGAAATGGCCCTATTTCACCAGCTTCGAAGGTGGACGCGTTTATTACGACCATCCCTTTACCTTCAATCGCCATTATGACAGAACAAAGTTCTTTTTCGCTTTAGACCAGTTTACCATCACCAACTTGGATAACTTCAATACAGACTCCATCAGTTTTGCCGGTTCGCTGATTTCCGGCGGCATTTTCCCCGACATTCGCCATGACCTTCATGTACGCCCCGACTATTCTCTCGGTTTCATTCACAACACCAATGGCACCGCCTTGTCCACTTACACCGGCAAAGGCAATTATGATGGTATTATCGACTTGAGTAATAGGGGATTGCGTGGACGAAAAGGAACCATTTCGTATTTGACTTCTACAACCACCTCTGATAGTTTGGTATTCTTCTTAGACAAAACGACTGGTAGTGTGAAACGTCATGATGTTCAGGAGCAGCTGGCCGGAGTGGAATTTCCGCCCGCCGATATGGAAAATGGCTCAATCCGTTGGGATGCTTACAACGACAAAATGTTCATCTTCACCGACAAAACACCGATGAACATTTTCCATGAAACGGAATTAACTGGAAATTCAGTACTTACTCCGGACGGAATGTACGGCACCGGTGTCGTCAACTTCAAACGCGCGGATATCACCTCTAAGTGGTTCAGTTTCAAACATCATGAACTCCTGTCTGATGCCGCCGACCTCCGCATCTACGACCTCTATCAGCAAAACGAATTTGTTTTCTCAACCGATAATTACAACTCTCACATCGACTTCCAAACACGTAAGGGCCACTTCGTCTCCAATGATGAAACTTCTGAAGTCCTTTTCCAACGCAACCAGTTCAAAACCAACGCCGCCATGTTCGATTGGGATCCGATTGATGAAGATGTCCTGACTTTCAAATGGAATGACCCGTATGCAAGCACAGACATCAATAATACGCCTGCCCGCGACTTGATTGACATGGAAAGTCATGGAAACGAGCTTACCGCCACCAATTCCGAACGCCATGCTGTCCAATTTACAGCTACTTCAGCCGAATTCAACTTCAAGACAAACGTCATCAATACGCATGGTGTCCGCTACATCAATGTCGGCGATGGTGCAGTTGTACCTAAAGATGGCGATGTCACCATTCTGGAACAAGCTGTAATTAAGACACTTAACGATGCCAGAATTGTAGCCGACCGTGAACGCAAATATTACGAACTTTACAACTGTATTGTCAATATCGTTCACGCCGACGACTTCCGCGCAAGCGGTGATTACGACTATGTTGATATGAACAAAGAAATTCAGGTGCTTCATTTTGACACGGTTTGGTATTACGAATCCACTAAGGGCATCGCGCAAATTCCTTTCGCCCGTGACTTCAAGCTCAGTCCGCATTTTGGTTTCGATGGGCGGGCCGAGCTGAACAGCGCGGATGAATTTCTCACCTTTGTCGGCGGCGTGGAACTGATTCACGACTGCGACACCGTGAAATATGCCCGAATGCGCATCATGGACCAGGTAAATCCTGACCATGTGTTGATTAAAATCGACAGTAAAACCAAGGATGTCAACGACCGTAAAGTGGTGGTTGCCATTGCTTCCACGAACACCACGGGCCGAATCTACACCTGTTTCGGCGCAGCAAAGGACCAGTTTAACGATGCTGAGTACATTTCCGCACAGGGCTACATTGACTTTGACGAAGAAACGCAACAGTTCCGCGCCGCTTCGTTGGAAAAATTGGAAGACCCAGAGCTTCCGGAAAACATCATCACCCTCAGCAAAACAGAATGTATATCCCGAGGTAGCGGTGAAATTGACATGGGGGCCAAGTTGGGGCGAGTTGAGTTCAGCACCCTTGGTACCGTTGTCAACTATATGAAGGCCGATTCCGCTGAAATGAGTCTTACCACCACCATCAATTATTTCTTTAATGAAAACTCTATGAAGGTGATGGCCAAGCACATAGATGAAGCCGACCTCGATTTCATCGACCCGTGGGAAAATGATGATTACGATTTGGCGATGAAGACCATTTTGACCGAAAAAGAGTATGATGATTATACATACGAAATCAATACCTACGGCCAAATGCAGAAACTCCCAGAAAAACTTCGTGTCAAATTCCTTTTCGCCGACATTAGTTTTACGTGGGACAAAGATGCCAAGGCCTTCATTTCACAGCACAATCTGCCCATCGCCATCTTTAATGGGAAAGAATTGAACAAGGAAATCCCCGGCGAAATTGTTGTTGAAAAACGCGGTTCCCGAAACCGTCTCTATCTCTATTTTGAAATTGATGAAGCTTTCTTCTTCTTCCAAATGGAAAACAACAGCATCTATGGTTACTCCTCCGACACAAAGTTTACGGATGCCATCGTACAAACCAAAGCTAAAAAACGTATGTTGCCGCCCAGCAACGGGCTGCCCGCTTGCACCTATAAATTGGGTAACCGCTCACAAAAGAACAAATTTATCAAGAAATTCTATCACGTTCCTGAGGAGGAAGAAGAAAATAGTGAAGAGTAATCTTTTTAAGCCGATGAGCCGATGGTTGATAACGGGCATTCGCTTTATGAAAGTGCTGATTTCAGTTTTTGGATTCCTTTGTGTCGGAATTGCTTTTTTCTGCACTCACTCACTTCCGGTAATGGCAGGAGAGAAACCAACCTCGATGTGCTATGTTGCCGAAGACACTTGTGAATGTGAAATGTGGGTGGATGAAGCCAACGGACGTTGGACTTTGTATGTCAAAAATCCGTGCGACACTGCGGTTGTGGTTGAGTGTTGGTATTTGGTTGAATATGTCAACGGGACAAAAGACACCCGTACCACTACCATCGCCCTGGGGGCTGGAGCGAGTACGTATGTCGATACCGAATTGCTGAATAAGGCCCGCATTGAGGAGTTCGGTTCTGCCTGCAAACCCGAATAATCATCGATATATGCAAAAATGGCCGTCTTCTCATCGAAAACGGCCATTTTTTAATGCTTTGTAGTGGCAATAAACGCGCTACTATTTGTTAACCTGGAATTTTTTATCACCAGTTTTGAAGAAGCTGACAATCTGGTTAGCAGCTGCTTTTGCTGCGTTGATGTTTGCTTCAGCGGTTTCAGCACCCTGAACGACATCCCGACCGGCGGAGGCAACGTCGTGTGGC
>JAKSME010000081.1 GCA_024400785.1 Bacteroidales bacterium | reverse complement strand
TTCCATGACTCCGGCTTCTTTTTTGTTTTTAGCCAAAAATTCAGCGCCGGCAGCCTTTTCTTCCTTTAAGATTTTGTCTTGAGAAGCCTTCACCATTTCGTCAACATAGCCAAAAGCCTCCTGCATTTGTTCCGGAGAGAACATGTTTTCGCCTGCCATGGCATCTTTCAAGCCCTGCAGCAGCGTTTCAACGTCGACGGTAAGACCTAAATTTCTGAATTGTTCGCCATAATTGGCACCCAGTGCGTAACTGGCTTTTTGTTCATTCGTCATTTCTTTTTGTGCTTTGGTCGTGGTGCAAAAACACATACAGCATGCACACACGAGGATTAATAATTTCTTGCTCATAGTCTTATGTTTTAATTGGGGCGGCAAAAATACAATAATTTCACTTATTGATAAGGCAAAAAAACAAATTCGTCAATAATTATTTGTTCAATAATTCGGCGGCCAAATCTTCAAAAACGATACCGCCAAAGTTGCCAGAGCTCATCAACAAGAAAACCGTATTCGGTTTTTGGATAGAGAGGAGGTAGTCGCGCAAAGCAGAGGTTTCGTTGAAAACTTCCAAGTCGGTGCGAGCAAAAGCATCATAAACCATTTCTTTAGTAATTGGTGGTAATTTTTTGTGTTCTACTGCTTTATGTTCAAAAAATATAATGGCTGTATTGGCTTCATCCATCACATTTTTATACTGACACAAGAATTTTTCAGACAAGCTGCTAAAAGTATGAAGCTCCATACAAGCCACCAAATTGTGGTCGGGAAATTGCTCGCGAACCGCGCCAATGGTTGCCTTCAATTTCGAGGGGGAATGAGCGAAATCCTTGAAAACGAAACCGTTATCATTTTTCAGCACCAATTCGAGGCGTTTGGAGGCCCCTTTGAAAGATTGGATGGCCTCATAAAATTGTTCATCAGTGACACCTACTTCGCGACAGGCCAGACGAGCGGCATTGAGATTGGCCATATTATGCCGACCGAAGATTTGCATCGGCAAAGCGCCTTGGGCGGTTTTCAAAGATGTATTGCCGTCGGAAATTTCGTACGGATGAACTGAATAAGGTTCCGTTTTTACTTCCTTTTTACTTAAAGCAATACTTTCACCAATCTTTCTAACATTTTCATCATCATCACAATAGATAAATGTTTTATCTATCATTTCTGCAAAGATTCTAAATTGATCGACATACATGTCAAAAGTGGGGAAAACATTGATATGATCCCACGCGATACCGCTAACAATTCCAACATTGGGGTGGTAAAGATGGAATTTTGAACGGCGGTCGATAGGAGAAGTGAGATATTCATCCCCTTCCATCACCATAATTTTGGCTTCGTGGGACAACTTCACCATGACTTCGAAACCGGCCAGCTGCGCACCTACCATGTAATCACAGTCAATATGATGATACTGAAGCACATGCAAAATCATAGCGGTAATGGTCGTTTTGCCGTGACTGCCACCGACAACAATACGGAGCTTGTCTTTGCTTTGTTCGTACAAAAATTCGGGATAAGAATACACTTTCAGTCCCAACTCCTTAGCTTTCAACAATTCCGGATTATCTTCGCGAGCGTGCATACCGAGAATGACCGCGTCAAGGGAGGGGGTGATTTTATCAGGATTCCAGCCGATAGCATCGGGCAGGAGACCATATTTTTCAAGTCTTCCCTTTGCGGGATTGAAGATTTCGTCATCTGATCCGGTGATTTCGTATCCTTTCAGATGGAGGGCGATGGCCAGATTATGCATGGCACTACCGCCGATGGCAATGAAATGGATTTTCATGATATTTTAGGTTAAACGGTTAAACGGTTAAGAGGTTAAGGGGGGGGGAAACGGATAAGCGGTTAATGAGTTCCGGTGCTGCCAAAGCCGCCGGCGCCCCTATCAGTAATTTCAAGATTATCAGTTAATTGCCACTCGATAGTTTCGTGGTGGGCGATAACCAGCTGAGCGATTCGGTCGCCAGGCTGGATGGTAAAAGGTTCATGGGAAAGGTTGATGAGGGCGACTTTGACTTCACCACGGTAATCGGCATCGATAGTGCCGGGACTGTTCACGACGGTAATGCCGTGTTTGATGGCCATACCGCTGCGCGGGCGCACCTGGCCCTCATAGCTGGCGGGCAGGTCCATAGTAGGGCCCGTTGGAATCAAAACGCGCTCCAAGGGGGCCAACGTCAGTGATGAGGGAAGGTCTGCACGCAAATCCATGCCGGCAGAAAGCGGTGTGGCGTAAGACGGCAGCGGATTCTTCGATTTATTAACGATTTTGCACTTCATATTCAAAATTGGGTTGCAAAGATACGATTATTTTTCGCTAAAAGTCCGATTATTAACGGAAACCTGCACAGCATATTGCGTTTGAGACGATATTGGGGTCAAAGACAGATAACCCGAGACGATTTTACCCTCCGATATTTGTAACGGGTACTGAAGCGAAAATTCCTTATCTTCCTCAAACAAAGCATTTTGCGTAGGAAGATACCGCAATCTCCAGCAGCCCCGCGCATCCTCTCGCAACCATCGATTGAAAAACAGACGCGATGCCAGTCCCATCGTCATGCGGATGTTGAATTCCACAAACGGATTCACGTAATATACACCATCTTTCTGATATACAAACATGTCTACTCCCACAAAACCACGATAGTGCGGAGCGACTTCTTCCTTTAGAAAGTCCAACAAAATCTCACGATATTCTTTCAAAGTCGCGCGAGAAACAAACCGACATAGCGTATTTTCAATGGTCACATCAGAAAGAAGCAAATTTTCCTGATAAACTCCATTATGCGTGGAAAAGAGCGAATATCCGCAAAAATTTGGCAGAGTGTTGACTTCAAACTCCATCGCAAAATCCTGTATTACAGTATAATGCGATTCGCCCATCACGCAGCCATATTTTCGAATGGACTGTGCCACCCAACCCTTTTGGTGGGTAGACATCTTCCCGATGATTTTCCGCAGTCCGCGTCCACTCCCCGACCACGGCATCTTCAGTATCACTTCCCCATTGTCCGCGATAAATCTCTCTACTTCATCCATATCCGTCAATTCAGATGCAGACATCGGCAACAATTCGGGATGGCAGACACGGTTTCGGAAAAAATCAGCGGCACGAAGGGTCAGGCGACGGTGCGAGACTTGACGGATGCATTCCAACTGCGCCGCACTCGGCAACTTTTCAGCAGAAATGCCCCTTTTCAGCAGTTGCTGTACCAAATTGTGATTCCACCCCCAGGCCTGAATTGTCGAAAAATCGTCAAGATTCTGGGAATCAGGAAGTAAAACGGATGTCATGTCGCAACGCTTCAATAAATCAAGGAAATTTTCTGGCAGAACTGTAGGCAAAAACGGCACTTTTGCTTGAGAGAAAAGCCAAATGGGCAAAGTCTGCGCGTCATGAGAGAACTGGAGTGCGGACGTCGGCGACATGTAGTGTTTGGTGCCATGAGCGAGAGCCAAATCATGATCAGGATTAAAAATGAACAAGGTATTCAGATCCATCATTTCTTCTTCACAATTTTCCCGTCATCAAAGATTTGAAGCGGAGTTTTTGGAAAATCTTCGGTTATAAGTTCTTGAATTTCAGTTATTACGCGACGTTGTGGATCCAAGCGAGGCCCCTTGCCCCACTGTTGGTAAATGGGATGGATTTGGCCTTTTACGAAGCTTCCATCCCGAGCCACAGAAACCTCCAAGAGCGGAGCGACACCGCAGGAGCTTTTCAAACTCATACCGTAAGGTGTGCAGAAATTTCCCAAACTATAGGCAATCAGGCGATCTTTATAAAGCTCGACAGCCCGAGCCACATGGGGGCCGTGGCCGAATATGATGTCAGCGCCAGCATCGACACAGGCATGACAGAAGTGATGGACATTCCCGATGGGTTCAGGGGAGCCATACTCGCTTTCGAAGGGAACATGTCGGTAATTAACACCCTCATTGCCAGCGTGAATAGAGACGATAAGCACATC
The DNA here is from genome assembly GCA_024400785.1 of Bacteroidales bacterium. Classification (GTDB taxonomy): domain Bacteria; phylum Bacteroidota; class Bacteroidia; order Bacteroidales; family WCHB1-69; genus UBA1756. The sequence goes on along the minus strand of JAKSME010000081.1, from coordinate 4,994 downwards.
GCACTGCGGTTTCACCTCGCGGATAAGTTTCTGTGCTCCAACCTCATCGAGCAGACTCACGCAGGCAGCATTGGCCGAAAATGCGCATACGCCGTACTTGATACCGCCGCGCTCAACTATGCAATATTTTTGCACAAATGAGCCTGCATGAGCCAATCCCACGGAATCGAGGATGTCGATGGTGCGCTGACGGGCTTCGGGACCGAAGTCGGAGACGTGATTGTTAGCGACGCTGACGACGTCGAATCCCGCATTAAGCAAGTGAGCCACATAGCGTTCTGGCATGCGAAAGCGGTAACAGGGAGTTGGCGGCGGAGGTGTCGGTTTGGGAATACCGCCGGTATCGAGCAAAACCCCTTCCAAGTTTCCGAAAGCAATATCTGCATTTTCGATGATAAATCTCACACTATCAAATAGATGTATACCATCGTCTACGGGAAGGACGGGAGAATCGTCGGGCCAGTTCATACCCAAGAGGATATCACCGCACCCCACGATGGTGAGCAAATCTTGAGGCGGGAGAATTGAATCATTTTTCGGAGCAGGTGAAGCGGGAGCAAGAACGGCAACCTCATTTCGATGACAAGAAACGAAAAAGCAAAACACTAATAAACAAGTGGTTACAAATAATGAGCCGCTATAATTCCTTTTCATTTCTTGGTAAAAAAATCCTGCGGCAAAAATAATACAATTCTATACAAAAAAACTCCCCTACCCTAATGATTGGCTTACAACTTTTTTGTATTTTTGCGGCCCGAAAAATCAAAAACAATCCAAAATACAAACACAATGAAAAGAATTTTGATCGTTGGAGCATCCGGCCAAATTGGTTCCGAATTAACTCCCGCATTCCGTAAGATTTACGGCAGCGACAACGTTGTTGCCAGCGACTTGATTTACCCTCTTCGCCCCGAACTTGCAGAAGCCGGTCCGTCTGTGAAGATTGACGCCACCAACAAGCAAGACATTGCCGACGCCGTCAAGAAATTCAACATTGACACCATTTTCAACCTGGCTGCCATCTTGTCTGCCAAGGCGGAGCTCAACCCGATGTTGGGTTGGAACATTGGCATAGGTGCATTGCTCAACTGCTTGGAAGTAGCACGTGAATTGAACACTGCCGTTTTCACTCCGAGTTCCATCGGTGCCTTCGGCCCGGAAACCCCGCATGATGGCACTCCGCAGGACACCATCCAGCGTCCGAAGACCATTTATGGTGTGACCAAAGTCACGGGCGAATTGTTGAGCGACTATTATCACAAACGTTTCGGCGTGGACACCCGCTCGGTACGTTTCCCCGGCATCATCTCCAATGTCACCCTCCCCGGCGGCGGCACCACCGACTACGCAGTGGAAATCTACTATGCAGCCATCAAAGAGGGCAAATTCACTTGTCCGTTGAAAGAAGGCACCCTCATGGATATGATGTACATGCCCGATGCCATCAACGCCATCTGCCAATTGATGGAAGCTGATCCGAGCCGCCTCATCCACCGCAACTCCTTCAATGTTACGGCCATGAGTTTCGGTCCCGAAACCATTTACGCAGAAATCAAGAAACACATGCCCGACTTCGTTATGGACTACAACGTTGACCCGTTGAAACAAGGCATCGCCGACAGCTGGCCGAACTACATGGATGATAGCGCCGCCCGCAACGAATGGGATTGGAAACCCACCTACAACCTCGAAAGCATGACCGTTGACATGCTGAAAGTTTTGAAAGAAAGATTCAACAAATAATTCACCGATAACGGAAATCAAAACGCTGCAATCGAATGGTTGCAGCGTTTTTTTATCAGAAATTCTTAGAAAATTCATATCTTTGCCGCCCTCCCCTTTGGATTTCGTTTAACGAGATACGCAAGATCCAGAAGAACACCCTGTAAAAGAATATCCCCCCTTTGGAACAATATGAAAACGAGAAACTTTTTGCAGAAAATCTTATTCCTCACCCTCGGTCTGATGCTATGGATTCCGCACACATTTTCGGCAGAAACAGCGCCCCCATTTCCGAAAACCGCTCCGAAATACGCGAATCCGGCCTATTATTTCAAAATTTTTGAAAAAGGCACGCCCCAAAAAATGGCAAAGCGCATGAGTGAAGCCATCTACGTCAATCCGTCCGACAGCACTTATGCCAAAATCACTTTCACTATGGTTGTAGGAAAAGATCGTGGCAATTTTGTGATTGCCAATAAATTATATGGTGACATTATAAAGAAGTTGTGGATAAATTACTGTGAATTTTGGTTGGATTCTACTGCTATGGAATCCGCTTTTGCAGAAATGGAATCCTTTACATGCATTGCCTGTTGGCCTGAACTATTGGCAAAAAAAATCGCAGAAAAGTTGCCTGATGACTTAGCGGATTTTGCACCCACTTTCGACGGCTATGCAAGCATGGCGGTGAACAAGATTTATGAGACGAAGGAGTATGTCACATACGCTATCTTCATGGATGCCAACTATCACGGGACTTGCGGCTGCACATACAGAATGTTTTTCTATACTTTCGACAAAAATACCGGTGAAATTATTGACATTCAAAATCTTATAAAAGAATTTGATAAGGAAGAATTAAATCTGAGGATTGGCAAACAGCACACTGGGGCGTCCGAAAATCCGCATGATGTTTTCGACTATGTCGGCGAGGCCGATGGTTGCGCGCTGGTCCGCAACGGCCTGCTATTCTACTATTTTCCATATCACATCAGCGGCGCTTGGCAAGAAAATATAGTCTTGAAGAGAAGGTAGATGAATGGTGAAAGGGTTGAATGGGTTAAGGGATTAATTATGTACCTCACTCTTTCAACTTTCCACCATTCATCCATTCCCGAAGGTCACAAAAACTGTCACGCCATAAACCAGCAAGACGATAAGGGATGATTCTGTATTTTTTACAAAATCAAAGGGGATGTCCCGATTATTAATTAGTAATTACTCAACAATCAACATCTTCGCCACCTCACCATCAACGGTAGCGATACGCAAGAGGTAGGCTCCCGCGGGAAGTTGCGCGGTGGAAAGTTGATACTGTGCAGCATTTTCAAGTACGATGCAGTTGAGCATCTGGCCTGCCATATTGAAGAGTTGGATTTGCTGAAGCGCATCGCCTTCCACCATCACGAAATCGCTGGCGGGGTTGGGATAAATGCGCAAGTTTTGAGCGTCAATGTCATTCACTCTACCCTGTAGAGTTGCTTCGATACATTCGGTGGTATCGGTGCAATTGTTGTAAGTGATGATGCAAGCATAATGGCCGGCTTCGGTCGGAGTGAAAACACTACTGACAGCGCTCGCAACAGGTGCCATCGTTTCGCAATTAATCCATTGATATTGAGCATCTTGTTGTTCTACAAGCATATCAGCAAATCCCTGAACAGAAGTTGTCATTACCAAACTGTAAATATCCGTGTTGACCTCGGTCACAGAGAGAACGAGCGTTACAATGCTGTCGCAGCCATTGGCGGCCGTGAGCGTTACCGTTTCCGTGCCCGCTTCATTGAAAACGATACCATTCCATGTGTACGGCAGGTCGCTCTCGCAAACGCTGAAGTCTTCTTGCGAAGTAACAGGCTGATTGATGGTGAGTTGCAAGGTAACAATGCTGTCACAGTCGTTAGGACGCGGGAAACTCTGCTGATAAGTCCCTGAAACGGTGTATAACTGGTTATTCCACAAATAAGAGCCACAGGAGGCCACACTGATGGTTTCCGTTACCGGATGAGTGATGGTCAGGTCCAAAGTCACAATACTGTCACAGTTGTTGGCACTCGTGAGTGTTTGGGTATAAGTACCAGACTGTGAGTATGTTTCGCCGTTCCACGTGTAAGTTTCGCATGCGGTTACGCTAATATTGGTGTAGAGAATAGAGGTAATGGTCAAATCAAGTGAAACAATGCTATCACACCCAACTGAAGAAACAAAGTTTTGCGTATAGATACCTGATTGTGTGTAAGTTACATCATTCCAAGTATAGTTTCCGCAAGCGACGGCAGAAAAGGCCGTATTAATGGCATCGACCACCGTAAGATGCAAGTTGACCGTGGAATCGCAACCGTTGACTGTGGTGTATGAAAGCGGATAAATTCCCGTGGCAGTTCCTTGCGGGAAGGTCGTATTTTCGTATGAATAAGGAAGTTGTCCCACACAAATCTCCCGATATACATCCATGGTATAAGTGGGGTTGACGGTCAAATTGAGAGTGACATGGTGAATGGTGTCGCAAACTCCGGCAAAAACTTCAGCAAATTGGAAAGTGGAAGAACCCGTACCAATACCAAAAATAGTATCGCGATAGGGATATGGAAGCTCACTTTCACAAATCGTAACATCTTCTATATCATATATTTCCGTAGAACAATTTTCGGTAGTAAAGCTCCACGCATTAGACCATGGAGAAAAATCAACGCCATTGGCAGCACGAACACGCCAATAATAAGTGGTATGCGCATCCAAACCGAAAAGCTGAGTATTAGTTGCTGTAACCGTCTGGAAACCAACATTGTCGGAAAAATCATTATAAGTTGAATATTCAATTTCATAGCTTTGAGCATTCGGATAAGCATCCCAAGTAAATGTCTGTCCGTCTGCAGGAATTGCCATACTGCCATCGGCCGGCGAGACGAGCGTGGGCGTGGCAGTCATATTCAGGGTTCCAGTCCTGAAGGTGCGAACCAACGACCAGTCAGAAGTATCTACGGAATTGTACGCGCAAACACGCCAATAGTACGTCGTATTGTAGTTCAAACCACTGATACTGGTGTAGTAAGAACTTGTAGTATTGCTAATTAAGTGTGTGGTGTTAAAGGTTGGACTAACATCGTACTGATAGATATAGCGAGTGCTGCCACTAATGCTGTTCCATTGCAATGAAGTGGATAATGATGAAAGCATTATGCCGCTGCTCGGGCTGGAAAGTGTAACGCGGGAAGGTGTGGTGAAGGTGCGAACCAAAGACCATTCGGAAGTGTCGGCGGAAGTGCAGGAGC
>JAKSME010000080.1 GCA_024400785.1 Bacteroidales bacterium | reverse complement strand
GAGGTGGAGAGCAGTGCGTTTATATCGGTATCGAAGGTTCAGAGTGTGTTCGGAAAGAATTTCGAAGACATCAAGTAAATTGAAAATTAAAATTGAAAAATATGGATAAGAATATTTTGAACAACGCAAATATTTGGCTTTCAGAGCAATATGATAAAGAAACACGTAAAGAAGTTCGCCGGCTGATGGAAGAAGATCCGGCGGAGCTGACCGAATCTTTTTATCGGACGTTGGAGTTCGGCACGGGCGGACTTCGTGGCATTATGGGCGTCGCTTCGAACCGCACGAACACATCTACGGTTGGGCCAGCCACACAAGGGCTGGCCAATTATTTGAGAAAGAATTATCCTGACACCGGCCTGAAAGTTGTGGTTTCGCACGACAGCCGCAACAACAGCCGTTTTTTTGCCGAAGTGACAGCGCAGGTGATGGCTGCCAACGGCATTCATTGTTATCTGTTTGAAGACCTACGCCCCACGCCGGAACTGTCATTCGCCGTGCGCCACCTTCACTGCCACGCCGGTGTGATGGTGACAGCCTCGCACAACCCGAAGGAATACAACGGCTACAAAGTTTATTGGGGTGACGGCGGACAGATTGTGCCACCGCACGACAAAGGCATCATCGATGAAGTGAACGCCGTGACTTCGATAGAACAAATCCATTGGCATGGCAACGAAAACTTGGTGCAAATCATCAGCAGTGAGGTCGACGATGCCTATCTTTCTCGCATTAAAGCGCTGACACTCAGTCCAGAGGCAATTCATCGCTGCCATAATCTGAACATTGTTTATACTCCGCTGCACGGCACCGGCATCACGATGGTGCCCAAGGCGCTGGAGATGTTCGGTTTCACCAACGTTACAGTGTTGGAGTCGCAGCGCACGCCGGACGGCAACTTTCCAACGGTTGCCTCACCGAATCCGGAGGAGCGCACCGCGATGGAGCTGGCCATCCGCAAAGCCGACGAAATCGGAGCCGACCTGGTGTTGGCCACCGACCCGGATGCCGACCGCGTAGGCATCGCAGTCCGCAACAACAATGGAAAAATGGTGCTGCTCAACGGGAACATGACTGGTTCATTATTAGTGAATTACGTTCTGTCGCAATGGCAAAAGTGCGGCAAACTCACCGGCAACGAGTTTACAGTGAAAACCATCGTCACCACCGAGTTGATCCGCGATATTTCCAACGCCTACGGAGTTTCCTGTCCCGACGTTCTGACGGGATTCAAGTACATTGCGGAACAGATCGAGAACACACCCGGCCAACGGTTCATCGTCGGTGGCGAAGAGAGTTATGGATACTTGGTAAGCGACTTTGTGCGCGACAAGGACGCGGTTTCCGCCTGCTGCATGATTGCCGAAATGGCGGCCGCTCTGACCGACGAGGGGAAAACGCTGTACCAACAGTTGCAGGAACTTTACATGAAATACGGTTTTTACAAAGAAGAACTGCTCTCCATCACCCGCAAAGGGCAGTCGGGAGCCGCAGAAATCCAGCAAATGATGGCCGATTTCCGCAGCAATCCGCCCAAGGAAATCAATGGTTCCCCAGTGGTGAAAATGATGGATTACAAGTCCGGCATCGGTACAAATTTGCAAGACGGAAGCACCTTCGCCATTGAGCTTCCCAAGTCAAACGTGTTGCAGTTTTTCACCGCCGATGGCACGAAAGTCACCGTTCGCCCTTCAGGAACCGAACCGAAAATAAAATTCTATTTTGGTGTGAAAGAACAACTTAGCGACATTAGTCTTTTTGAAAAAACAAATCAGAAATTGGATGAAAAAATCCAACAAGTGAAGATTGCTTTGTCATTAAATTAGTTCATAAAAAAATAGGAGTCAAACGTTGAATCGAAAAAAATAATTGTACATTTGCCGCGCTCGATTGAACGGAAAACAATCTTTTAAACTATATGAAAATGAAAAAAATAGGGTTAGTGATTTTGGCGGTTATCGCCATCATTTTTGCCGGTTGCAAACAAGAATTGAAAAAAGACGACATTGAAAAGGGCGTTACAGAAATGTTCAAAAGTTTGAAGTCGGACGGGATTGACAAAGCGTTGACAACCTTTGCCGATGGCTACGACAAGATGAGTGACAGTCAGAAGCAGAAATTTCAGGACGCGTTTGCTGGTAAAGAGTTCAAGATTATGAAGATAGAGGGGAACCAGGTAACGGCAGAAATTCGTGTAAGCGCAGCCAACGGTGGCCAAATCATCGTTAAAACCGTCATTTTCAAAGTCATCCAAGTAGATGGCAAAGTGCGAGTAAAAGATATTGTCAACGTGATAGAAGATGCCGTTGAGCCCACCGATGTGGCGGCGGCCGAAAATGAAGAAGTGACGGAGGCCTATTTGGACGAGGCCGACAACTTGACGGAAGAGCACGACTAACGATTCCGATAGGAAACAAAAAAGGCACTCAAATGAGTGCCTTTTTTTGTTTTTCATGCAAACGGACTATTCATCCAAAGCAATCGCACCCGTCGGGCAAGCGCCAGCGCAAGCACCGCATTCGATGCATTCATCAGGATTGATTTTGTAGATGTCGCCTTCGGAGATAGCTCCAACAGGGCATTCGCCAGCGCAAGTACCGCAAGCAACGCATGAATCAGAAATTTTGTAAGCCATAGTTAAATTTTTTTTTGGTTATTTACGGCGGCAAAAATACTACATTTTTTAGAATTGGCGAGGGATTTTTAAATTTTTATCTTTGCAATATTTCCGTTGGTTTTACGTATATTTGCAACCTCTTGGGAAATTTTTCCATTTTACTTGTAATTAATTAAAATACAATATTTTATATGAAAAAAATCCTCATTACTGGTGGCGCTGGCTTCATTGGTTCTCATGTTGTGAGACTTTTTGCAACCAAATACCCAGACTATCAAATTTATAATTTAGACAAATTAACCTACGCAGGCAATTTGGAAAATTTGTCCGACATTGACAAAAACAGCAACTATCATTTTGTCAAGGGCGACATTGTGGATGCGGAGTTCATCAACCAGTTGTTTGAGACAGAGCGTTTCGACGGTGTCGTCCACCTGGCGGCGGAATCGCACGTCGACCGCTCCATCACCAATCCGATGGAGTTCATTTTCACCAATGTTGTGGGCACTGTGAATTTGCTGAATGCAGCCAAAAACATCTGGAAAGACAACTACGAAGGCAAGCGTTTTTACCACATTTCCACCGACGAAGTTTATGGCGCACTGGGTGACACCGGCTCTTTCAAGGAAACCACTCCCTACTCCCCTCACAGTCCCTACTCCGCTTCAAAAGCCAGCTCCGACCACTTTGTCCGCGCCTACCACGACACTTACGGGCTGCCGACCGTGATTTCCAACTGCTCCAACAACTACGGTCCGAACCAATTCCCGGAAAAACTCATCCCGCTGTTCATCAACAACATCAAGCACAACAAGTCGTTGCCCGTTTATGGCAAGGGCATCAATGTGCGAGACTGGTTATACGTTGAGGACCATGCCCGCGCCATCGACCTGATTTTCCACAAAGGAGCCACCGGCAGCACTTACAACATTGGCGGCAACAACGAATGGAAAAACATCGACCTCATCAAGAAGCTGATTGAGATTTTGGACCGCAAGCTGGGCCGTCCCGAAGGGACATCATTACAATTGATAACCTATGTTACCGACCGCGCCGGCCACGACCTGCGCTATGCCATCGATGCCACGAAATTGCGCACCGAACTGGGCTGGGAGCCAACCATCAAGTTTGCAGAAGGCTTTGAAAAAACGGTAGACTGGTACTTGGCAAATGAAAAATGGCTGGACAATGTTACCTCGGGGAGTTACCAGGATTATTACAGAAAAATGTATGGAGAATAGTGATTCACAGCTATTTAAGTATTTGATAGCGGGGCCTTGCGCTGCCGAAACCGAGGAGCAGGTTTACGAAACCGCCCGCCAATTGCACGCAGTAAGCGCCCAACTTCCCTACCCTGTTTCTTTTTTCCGTGCCGGGGTTTGGAAGCCGCGCAGCAGCAGTTCCGACTTTTGCGGAGCGGGCAAGAAAGCACTCCCCTGGCTACAGCGTGTCAGCCGCGACTTCGGATTTCCCATCTGTGTGGAAGTCGGCAAACCGCAGCATGTGGTGGCCTGCCTGCTTCATGGCATCAAATGTTTTTGGATCGGAGCACGCACGGCCGTAAATCCCTTTGCGGTACAAGAAATTGCAGATGCGGTGCAAGATGCCGACTGCACGGTTTTGGTGAAAAATCCCGCCATTCCCGACCTGCGTTTATGGTTGGGAGATGTGGAACGCTTTGAAAAAGTGGGCGTAAAGCAAGTTTTCGCCGTTCACCGCGGCTTCGCCGAACAGCACGAAAATGTTTTGCGCAACGCCCCCCTATGGGAAATCCCCATCGCCTTCAAAGTGAACAGACCTGACATTCCGCTCCTCTGCGACCCCTCGCACATAGCTGGTAACAGACAATATATCAAGCAAATAGCACAAATCGCCATTGACTATGGCTGCAACGGCCTGATGTTGGAAACGCACTGCAACCCCGAATGCGCGCTCAGTGATGCCCAGCAACAACTTACGATTGCCGGCCTCACTGAAACGCTCCAATCGCTCATTTACAAAGTTTCCTCCAACAACCCCGACGATTTCCTTCGCCAACAGCGAACCCTCATTCACCACATTGACACGCAGATCAGCCAACTGCTTGCCAAACGCATCACCACGGTGGAGGAAATTGCCCGCATAAAGCGAGACCACAACATTCCGCTCGTCCAACCGGGCCAATGGAATTCAGTGGTTAAAAACTACGAACAATACGCACTTCCCGATGACGAATATCTGGAATTTTTGCACCATCTTTTGGATGAATTACACCAATTCTCACTGAAACGCCAACGCAGAATTCAACAATAAAACATTATAGGACAGAACATGAACACTGAACAGCAACATCACGCGGGGTTCGTAAACCTGATTGGCAATCCCAATGTGGGCAAAAGCACACTGATGAACCAACTGGTTGGAGAACGGCTTTCCATCATCACCGCCAAAGCCCAAACCACCCGGCACCGCATCCGCGGCATCGTTGATGGCGACAACTTCCAAATCATCTATTCCGCCCTTCCGGGCATTCTCACCCCTGCTTACAAGATGCAAGAAATGATGATGCGTTTTGTGACCGAATCGCTACAGGACGCCGACCTCATCCTGTACTTGGTGGAGTGCGGAGAAACCAAATACGACGAACAAATCATTGAAAAACTCCAAAAGATGGAAACTCCCATCATTTTGGTTATCAACAAAATAGACAAATCAACTCCCGAGCAGGCCGCAGCATCCCTCGCCCATTGGCAAGCATTGCTCCCCCACGCAGAAACCGTTCAGATTTCCGCGCTACAGGGCCTCAACATCGATGTACTTCTTCAAAAAATCATTGAAAGACTCCCCATCTGTCCACCCTATTTTCCAAAAGACCAGCTCACCGACCGCCCCACCCGCTTCTTCATTTCTGAAATCATTCGAGAAAAAATCCTTTTGAATTATAAAAAGGAAATCCCTTATAGTGTGGAAGTTGTGATTGACGAATACAAAGAAATCGATGGCATGGTGCGCATCATGGCGACACTTTATGTGGAACGCGAAACGCAAAAATCCATCATCATCGGCAAAGGCGGCCAGGCCATCAAGCAACTCGGCATTGAGTCGAGAGCGGCCATCGAGGAATTTATCGAACAGCATGTCTATCTCGACCTTTCTGTAAAAGTTTTGAAAGATTGGAGAAATAACGACTTGATTATGAAGAAGTTCGGTTATTCTTTATAACTTATTTGAAAAAAATTTTTTACGATATGAAAATAATAGACGGTAAAAAAATCGCAGAAGAAGTAAAGAACGAAATTGCGAAAAAGGTCCAGCAATGGATAAAAGAAGAAAAACCCGTGCCACATTTGGCGGCCATGATTGTGGGCGAAGACGGGGCATCGAAAACTTACATTGGAAGTATTGAACGTTCCTGCCGCGAAGTGGGATTCACCTCCTCCATTTATCAGTATCCGGAAACGATTACAGAAAAAGAGTTTTTGGATGCGATAGATTTTTTAAACAGAGATGATGAAGTGGACGGTTACATCATTCAACTTCCTTTGCCCAAGCATATTAGCACTGAAAAAGTAATTGCGCACGTAGATCCGAAAAAGGATGTTGACTGTTTTCATCCCATCAACAACGGGAAATTGTTTTTGGGTGAGGCGGAATTTCTGCCGGCCACGCCATACGGCACCATTGAGTTGATGAAGCGTGCCGGCATCGAAGCCAACGGCAAACATTGCGTAGTGGTGGGCCGCAGCAACATCGTAGGCAAACCGCTGGCGATGCTGTTGGCGGAAAAATCGCCGCAGGGCAACGCCACCGTTACCATTTGCCACAGCAGAACCAAAAATCTGAAAGAAGTTTGTGCTTCCGCCGACATCCTCCTGGTAGCCATCGGGCAGCCGGAAATGATTACTGCTGAATATGTTAAAGAGGGAGCCACCGTTATCGACATCGGCATCCACCGCATTCCCGACAACAGCAAGGAAAAAGGTTATCGCATCTGCGGCGACGTGAAATACGACGAAGTGGCCCAGAAGTGCGAAGCTATCACGCCCGTCCCCGGCGGCGTTGGTCCGATGACCATGACCTGCCTGATGCTGAATACGATGCACGCATACGAAAGAAAACACTGATGGAAAATGTGCGAATAGACAAATGGTTGTGGATGGTGCGGCTGTTCAAAACACGCTCCATGGCCACCGACGCGTGCAACGCCGGCAAGGTGAAGCTGAACGGGACCAACGTAAAACCCTCAAAGAACATTAAAACAGATGAGGTTTTCGAAGTGCACATCGGGCAGCTGGTAAAAACCGTTAAGGCACTCGACGCACCGAAAAGCCGTGTCGGAGCACCGCTGGTTCCGCAGTATTGTGAAGACCTCACTCCGCAAGAAGAATATGACCGCGTAAAGATGCTCAATATGCGTTTTGAAAAACGAGACCGAGGCGAAGGACGCCCCACCAAGCGCGACCGACGACAGATCGACTTCATCAAAAACCTTTACGGAGAAGACGAATAATCCGACATTTTCAATAAAAAACATGAAGAAAATTGTTGCACTTTTTTTGATTTTGATGACGGTTTGGGCCGCTGTTGGCCAAGAGCAAGCCAAGAATGTCATACTGCTCATCGGCGACGGGATGGGGGCAGAGCAAGTACGTTCCATGAAATACACGGCCGGAGAAGCCGCCATCATGACGCAATTCCCCCATCAAGGCTGGTCGATGACACACAGTCTCCGTGACAGTGTAACAGACTCTGCAGCAGGTGGTTCTGCGCTTTCCACCGGTAAAAAAACAATCAATGGCCGTATTGCCGACAACGAAGATGGGACACCCAATGAGACGCTGCTCGAGTGGGCAGAGAAACACGGGAAATCCACCGGCATCGTTGTTACCGTGCCCATCACGCATGCCACACCGGCGGCCTTTTACGCCCACGCCCCCAGCAGAAAAATGAACCAGGAAATTGCCAACCAATTGGTATATAGCGGTGTTGACTTCGCCGTCGGCGGCAATTGGTGCTTCTTCCGCCCGGAGAAACGCACCGACAGCAAAAATCTGATTGACAGTCTGAAGGCACGCAACTACCAAGTAGTTTTCAACACCAACGAACTTGCTAAAATACAGCAACTTCCTGTCGTTGCACTGCTTACCGAAAACGACCCGCCCAAAGTGGAAGAACGCGGTGACTGGACCACCATCGCTGTAACCAAAGCCCTCGACCTGCTCAGCACCGACACCAACGGCTTCTTCCTAATGATTGAGGGTTCGCAAATCGACTGGGGCTGCCATAACAATGACTTCAACCACTTGGCTAACGAAATGGCCGACTTCAACAATGCCGTCACCCTCGCTTACAGATTCGCTCAGAATCACCCAGAAACGCTCGTCATCGTCACCGCCGACCACGAAACCGGCGGGCTGACTTTCGACAAAAAAATCGACAGACTTTCTCCCAAAAAACAACAGAAAAAAGTGCTGAAATACATTCATTGGAGCACCGGCGGGCATACTGCGGCCAATGTTCCGGTTTATGCTTACGGACCCTATTCCGCTTTGTTCGAAGGAGTGATGGAAAATACGGATATACCTCATAAAATATTGAAAATCTGGAAGTAATCTAATTTTTTAGAAGAATAAAATGGCAAAAACGATATATTTTTTGGGAATCGGTGGAATTGGGATGAGCGCCCTCGCTCGTTATTTTTTGCAACGCGGAGATTCCGTTTACGGCTACGACCACGTAGAATCCGTCATCACGCAACAATTGCAGCAGGAAGGTGCCATCATCCATTTTGATGAAGACATCCAACAGATTCCACCCCAGGTGGACTTTGTGGTATACACGCCCGCTATTCCGCATAATCATCTGGAATACATCTACTTCCAAGAAAACGACATTCCAATTTACAAACGCTCTCGCGTGCTGGGAGACTTGGCGAAAGGCCATCCCACCCTTGCCGTTGCCGGAACACACGGAAAAACCACCACCACCGCCATGCTCACCCAGTTGCTCTTTCCCTACCGCAAGCTGCTCTCCTTCATCGGCGGCATGGCCAAAAACTTCGACAGCAACTTTCTGATTGACAAAGATTTCGATACCGTTGTGGTAGAAGCCGACGAGTTCGACCGCTCCTTTCTCACCCTCTTCCCCACCATCGCCGTCATCACCTCCATGGATGCCGACCACTTGGACGTTTATGGAAGCCGTGAAAGCTTGGTAGAATCTTTCCAACTCTTTGCCAACCAAATAGATAACGACGGCACTTTGCTCATTCACGAGACGGTTGCCGAACAAATCACCCATCCGCACAAGTTGACATACGGTTACGGAAATAGCTGTGATTTCCGCATCTTCGATGTGCGTTTGGAAGCCAACCGTGCTTTTTTCTCTTTGAATTTCAACGGCGGTGTTTACCGCGACATCGCCATCGGTGTGTCGGGGGCGCACAATGTTTTGAATGCCGCTGCCGCGTGCGCCGTGGGGCACCTTTGCCACCTTTCCGAATCTGAACTAGCAACGCATATGTCAGCTTTCTGCGGCGTTAAGCGCCGCTTCGACTATCGCATCGAGCGCGACGACCTCGTCTATATCGAC
>JAKSME010000008.1 GCA_024400785.1 Bacteroidales bacterium | reverse complement strand
GTTGCAGCCGTGGCATCTTTTATCTGCGCCTGCTTCATCCGTCCTCATTTCAAATCCGAGGCCATTGTTTTTGCTCCAAGGACCAATTCTGTTTCTAAAATCCTGTTGGCCGACGAGACCAGCAATGAGCGTTTGGACATGAAGGCCTATGCTTATGAAGAAGAAACCGAACAGATGATGGAGATTCTCGGTTCACGCGAGTTAAAAGACATACTTATCCGCAAATACAATTTGCGCGAGCATTATGATTTAGATTCCACAGCAAAACATTGGCAAACAAAGCTTTACGAATATATTGACAAAAATCTGGTTATCAAAAGGACCAAATACGGAGCCATTTCCATCACGTATGAAGATTGGGACCCGAAAACTGCCTGCGCCATTGCCAACGACATAGTTGACTTATTGGATACGATGAAGCACCGCATAGACAATGAGCGTGCTGCGGCATCGTACGCAGTGATGCAGAAACAGTTGGAAGATGTCACCGCCGAAATCGACCGTGTTGACGACTCCATCCGCATCATTATGGAACATGGGGTTTTTGATTTCGAAAGTCAGTCGGAACGTGTAATGCAGCAGTGGGCGGTTGCCGTTGCGCAGGGCAATGCGGCGGCTCAACAGCGTTTGCAGGCCATATTGGACACGATGGCCATCTGGGGACCGCGGGCAGAAGCGTTACATGACCTGCAGTACAGTTTCCGCGAGTATCAGTCGCTTGTGAAGCAGAAAATGATGGATGCCAAAGTCGATTTGGAAAACGACATTCCCACTCGCTTTGTGATTCAGCGTGCCATCGTAGCGGATAAGAAGTGCTATCCCAAGAAATCCATCATTGCCATCATCGGTGGCCTTTCCGCGCTCATCGTCACCATCATCATTCTGTTAGTGATTGAAAACCTCAAAGGCACTCCGTCCTTGAGCAAGGAGGGAGAAACTTCCGAAAGCGCCACCGCAGAATAGTTAGCCCGCCAATGGATTGGAAGAAGAACAGTAAGTGGTGGATCATCGGCATCGCTGCCTTGGTGATATTGCTCAATTCTTGGGCGATATTCCACGAATATTTGTTCATTCCCCTTTTGTCTGTCGGTGTCATTCTCGTATATCTGCTTATTTTCCGCGTTGACATTGCCATGTACCTCATGGCCCTCTGCACACCGTTTTCGATTGTGTTGGAAGATGATAAACTCCCTTTCAGCATTTCCCTGCCGGCAGAGATCCTCATGATTTCCCTCACCGCGCTATTCCTGGTCCGCATTTGCTACGATTTGAGATTCAAACGGAACATACTCAAGCATCCAGTCACCATTGCCATACTGGCCTATCTCACTTGGATGTTTATTTGCTGCATCACCAGCGAATATCCGTTGGTTTCCTTCAAGTTCTGGGCAGCCAAAATATGGTTCATCTGTTCCTCCTTCTTCATGGTCATACATCTCATGGACAAAGGCACCGACAAGTGGATCACCTACTATAAGTGCTATGCCTTATCTTTGGCTTGTGTTGTAGTAATCACGACCATCAAACACGCTGCGGCTGGTTTTGGGGATCACATTGCGCACTGGGTGATGGAGCCGTTTTACAACGACCACACGGCCTACGGTGCCATTCTTGCATTGTTCATCCCCATTGTTGCCGGTTTCATCTTTCTTCCGCAGGAGAAGAAGGTCGTGAAGGTTGTGAGCGGTGTGTTGTTGGCCATTTTCATTGTCGGTTTCTACCTGTCTTTCAGCCGTGCTGCCTGGCTCAGTTTGGTCGGAGCCATCGGTGTATGGTGCGTTGTGAAATTACGCATAAAATTCACCTGGCTGCTGGGCGGCATTGCATTGCTCGCCGCCATCTTTTTCACCTTTTCCGATGACATCATCTACAGTATGTCACGAAACAGCCAGGACTCGTCCACCAAGAGCTTTGCAGACCATTTGCAATCCATTTCCAACATCAGCACCGATGCTTCCAATGTAGAGCGTCTGAATCGTTGGAATTCGGCATTTAGAATGATAGAGGAGCGTCCGATTGCAGGTTGGGGGCCTGGGTGTTACCAGTTTTGCTATGCGCCATACCAGGACTATCGTTTCCACACCATTATTTCCACCGACTTTGGTGATGGGGGCAATGCCCACAGCGAGTTCATCGGTCCGACGGCAGAAACCGGATTTGTAGGTCTCGCCACAGTCCTTGCGATGATGATACTGGTCATTTATTACGGTTTGGCCACCTATAGGCGTAGTACCGACACAACCGTCCGCCGGCTCAGCTTGGTGGCGACACTGTCGCTTATCACCTACTACATTCATGGCACGATGAACAACTTTCTGGATACCGACAAGTTGTCGCTTCCTTTCTGGGGGCTGTTTGCGTTGATTGTGGTATTGAACTGTCAAACGGAAGAGAACGGGCGGACCGCAATCGAAGGGAAGGAATCACGCTAAAGCCTTTATTTCAGCCACTTGCAGTGTTTACGAAGGATGAGGCATCCGATGTCGCATTCTGCACATCGCTTTTTCGAGCAGTAGTTATGGTGAAGTTCCAGAAGGGCTTGTGAATACAGGGCATGGTTGGCCGGGATTCCGGCCTCGAGATATTGGCGGGTGGTGTTGTTGTTTTCGAAGTCACAGCGTTCCAAAAGAGCCAGTGCGTTTTCACGGCCAACGCTATCGCCGCGGAAGTCGGAGAAAGCCAAACGGATAGGTGCAATAACATTGATAGCCAGCAAGTTTATGGTTTGTTTTCCAATTTTGCATTGATGTTCGGGACTGTCGCGGCCGAAATGGAGGTGGGTTTTCCAATAAGGATGTGGTTCGAAATGCGAGATGGCCCTAAGTTGACTGACGTCGCTGTTGGAAAGGATTTGTTCGATGATGTCCGGGATTCGGTAGAGGCACTCACTCAGTTGTGCCAGTCGGACGCACGGAAAATTCTGAGGGCGCAGTCGAAGCAAATTCCAGACTTTCACCGGGATGGGCATCAGGCGATACTTGTAGCGAAGATAGGAGTATTCCGCTTGAAGAATCCGGTAGTACTCATCATCTTCGAGCGGTTCTTCGAGCATTCCAGCCTGACCGAAAACGAGAGCGTACACCTGCAAACGAGAGTCTTTATGTTTCAGCAAATACCTGTAGGGCAGACTTTTGGAAAGCAATTCGAAGGCGGGGCCATTGGTTCGGAAACCGAAATTGGTGACAAAAGTGCGGAAAGCGCCTTCCTGCCAATTGTCGTTGCAGTTGCGAACGATTTCAGCGACAGCAAGTTGTTTTCGCGACAATCGGTCGACGGCCAGACGGCTGAGCCAACTGGCGAATTGCAGCGGTGATACTTCCGAGAGCGTGTTGCGACATGGCAGCAACTCCGTACTGCAGGACATTTGCTCATATTCCGCAATCATCGACGGGGGAACATAGTTTTTGAGTTCCAAAGTCGGGAAGTTGCCATTCAGCTCTATATCATTCTGATACACAACGTGCAAGATGACACTTTGGTACTTACTGTCGTGCTGATGACCGTGGCGAAGCCAGTCGGAGCTACGGGAATGGATTTCGACGTCACCCACCCAGGTCACGTCATCCAAGCGGATGACAGCTTGTTTGAAATCAGGGCCTGCGTCTTGGTGCGGGAAGCCAGTTTTGAGCAGTTTCAATGCGCGGCCATCGGTGGTATGCAAGTGTTGGGTGGGAAACAACCTATTCTTCCAAAAGTAATGCAGGAGCAGTTCATTCATAGTTTTCGAGAGTTTTTTCACTGCGAATATACTATGAAATAAGGAGAAATGCAGGTTGTATTAAAAATATTTTTTTGTTGATTTACAATGATTTACAAAAAATATTCCAAAAACAAATGTTAAATGCCGTATATTTTTGTTAATTTTACCAATAATTTTATAAAAAGACTTACATACCCCGAGGAGGGGGGATGCGGTAGGGATGGGAGCGAGCACGGAGCGAAGCGGAGTAAAGCGGACAGCCCGACGGCGCGCAGCGCCGGACCGCCCAAATATTAAGAAGAAAAAAACACGCACTAATCAACAGCGGAACGCAGCACGGAACGGAGTTCTTTTACTCTGATAAACAGTGAGTTATGGCTTGTTTCGTAACGATGGAAGCGGCACATGCTGGCCCATTTGATAAAACTTTTTTTCCAATGGAAGAAGGGCAGGAACATGGCTAAAGCGACAACGAGGAAGATGAGAGCGAACCACCAGTTGGTGAAGATGCAGACGATGACATACATAATGATGTACCAAAGTGGGAAGAAAACGATTCCGGGGACGAAATTCAAGGTAGACTTAAACATTGAGTCTTTGAGGTCTTTTTTCAGCAGTTCCACCGCTTTGAAGGGGACGATGTTACAAATCATTCCAAAGAGGGCGAAAGGAGCTGTGAGACAGAGGACAAGGAATTGGCAGACGAGTCGTGGGAGGGAGATTTTGCGGTCGAATTCCCAGTCGCGGAGGCGCAACTTCTGGAGACCTTCGCGATACTCGGTGGCGGCTTCCATCAGTTTGGCGAAGCGTCCCGGATTATTTTCCTTTATGCCGTCAATAATATCCACTAACTTTTTATCAGACAGAAGGTTAGCATAGGGGTTACGGGGGGATTTTTCTTCGGGTGTACCAGCGACACCCATATCATCGAAGGCGTGTGGGGTGGCCAAAACCTTAGAGCGGCAGGCGGTGAAAATCATGTCATACTGCGCATAATGTTCGTGGTCGGTGACATCGACTCCCATGCGGCGGACGGCCTCGCGGCATTTTTCGTTCATGGCGATAAAGGCCTTGTTGGGTTCGTGGCGGTAAAGGTCGTAAAATTCGTCGATATGGAAGGGTTCGCCGATGACAATGACCTGTTTAGCCTGCATGTTGAAGTAGTCGGTATAATAGATATAGATGGGGAGGATCATAAAATCCAGCTGATAATCAGAGCGTTCAGCGGCGCGGAAAGCAACACGGGGGAAACCTTTCTTGAAGGTGTTGAAGAATTTCCCGGCCTGGTGACCGGCTTCCGGGTACATGGTTAAAGTGGCGCCCTCGTTAAGGAAGCGCGCTGCCAGGTCGAAAGTGTCGAGGTTGCTTTTCACGTCCTGCACTCCCCCATCGCGGGAGCGGAAGGTGGGAAGGATTTTAAGGAACCGCAACAGACGGGCGATGAAGTCGTTTTTTTTGAAAACGTCGCCGCGGGCGATATAGACTGGCTGGCGATGGTCTTTATACATATACAGCAGCGCCAGCGGGTCCATCACAGCATTTTGGTGATTGGATATGGCGAAAATCGGGTATCCTTTCGGGGGAACATGTTCATACCCAATGACTTGGATTTTACTATAATAAATATAATTATGTTCTAATCTAAAAAACCAGTTGAAAAATTGGTATACGGGATCAAATTTGTTTACGTTTTCGAAACTAATCATTGATAATGCCTTTCGTTCAATTAAAAAAACCTGTCACACTGCATTATGCTGCAATTATCTGATGTCCAATTCGTCGATAATGTTTTGGGCACCGGCGAACTTATCTACGATGAAGAGGAAGTAGCGCATATCGAGAGAGATGTTGCGGCAGCGGTTGACGTCGTAGTTGAGGTCGCTCATAGTGCCTTCCCAAACGCAGTCGAAGTTGATGCCGATGAGGTTGCCGTCGGCATCGATGACCGGGCTGCCGGAATTGCCGCCGGTGGTATGGTTGCTGGCGATGAAGCAAACGGGAAGTTCGCCTTTGTCATTGGCATAACGGCCGAAGTCGTGGTTGGCGAAAAGTTCCTTCAGTTTGGGATCGACTTTGTAATCGAAGATGTCGGGATTATCCTTGGCGATAACGCCGGCGAGGGTGGTATAATGAGAGTATTTAACTCCGTCGGAGGGTTCGAAGCCCTTGACATTACCGTAAGTAACACGAAGTGTGAGGTTGGCATCGGGATAGAAGGTTTTGTCGGTATCTTTTTCCATCAGTGCCTTCACATAGGTGCGATAGTATAAGTCGAGCTGTGTCTCATTGGTTGAAGCCTGGGCGCGGGTTTCGAAGTAGGTATCGATTGCCGCCGGGTAGAGCAGATTGAAAAGTTCATTGTTCATCAGTTTCTGCCAATCTTTGAGTTTTCCGTTACGGGCGAGCGAGACAAGACGTTGTTCATCAAACAGAGCCGGATTTTTGGCTTTCACGCGATTCCACATGGCCTGCCATTCACTTTTGGGCATATTGATGTATTTGTGCAGATTCTGCGGGATGAGTTGGGGATCATTTTCTGAGAAATAGTAATACATCAATTCCACAAAGCACTCAGCATCAATATCTTGATTATAGCTTTTGAAATAACTTTCTATTTCTTGTGCCAATTTTTCACGATTTTTGGCAAGTTCTTCAACCGTCCAATTGCCATCAGCCCAAGAGGCGGTAAAACGATATAACTTGCTATACATAAACAGATTCATTTCAATACTCAGAAAAGTTTCGCTCAAGAAGGTGAGTGATTTTTCCTGATTATTGTAGGTTGAATAGACTTTTTTCATATCGGAAAGGCGTGTGCCGTAGGCTTTCTTGCGTTCGGGGTTGGCATTCACCCATTTAGTAAATTCCTGTTCTTCAGCAATTTTCTTAGCGACAACGTCACATTCGTTGATACCTTTGGTTTCTCCGATCCATTTTTTCCACCCATTGCTGATGGAGTTGGATTTAGCGGAATACATCAAGCGGATTTCGGTAGATTTTTCCATCTGGCGTTTCATGGCAGCGAGGCGCAGATCGCGGGAGTGGATGGCGATGGGATTCTGCACGTTGGCTTTGAAGTCGACGGCATCGGAGATGAGGAACTGCTGGGTAGAACCGGGGTAGCCGAAAACGAGCGTAAAGTCGCCTTCGTCAACACCCTGGATGGAGATGGGGAAATACTGTTTGGGTTTGAGCGGGACATTGTCGGGGGAATAAGGGGCGGGGTTGCCGTCTTTGTCGGCGTATATGCGCCAGAGGGAGAAGTCGCCGGTGTGGCGGGGCCACATCCAGTTGTCGGTATCGCCGCCGAACTTACCGATGCTTTCGGGCGGAACGCCGACCAGACGTACATCTTCAAAAACCTCATTCACAAAGAGGAAATATTGGTTGCCATAGTAGAAAGGTTTGATTTTGGCTTTGTAGTGAGTGCCTTCCACGGCCTTGGCTTCAACCTTTTCAATATTAGCTTTAATAATCTCATTGCGTTTGGATTCATCCATATTTGCTGTTACGCCATTCAGCACTTCTTCGCTCACATCCTTCATATAGACCAAAAATGTAACCGTAAGTCCCTGGGTAACAAGTTCTTCATCGCGGCTTTTAGACCAAAAACCGTTATGGAGATAGTTATGTTCCATGGAGCTGTGGCGTTGCACGAAGCTGTAGCCGCAATGATGGTTGGTGATGAGAAGTCCGTCGGGAGAAATCAGTTCGCCGGTACACCCGCTGCCGAAAAGGACGACAGCATCTTTCATGCTGTGGTGGTTGACGCTGTAAACATCGTCAGCGGTGAGATGGAAGCCCATTTTTTGCATTTCCGCTTCATTGTAGCCGAGGAACAGCGGAATCCACATGCCTTCATCGGCCAAAGCAATAAATCTGCATAAAACAATTGAGATAAGGAATAAAGTTTTTTTCATATAAAAAAGATTAATGATTAGCCATTAGTAATACATGGTGGAACGACTTTCAAACACGAAACGCCAACGGTCTTCCGAGTCGTCATTAAATTCGTAAATCAACACGTCACGCGTCAATTTCTTGATATTGGCCTGATACTCATAGGTTCTATTATTCATGATGAACCAGATCCAAACATCTTTACAATTATTGTCGAAATCCCAAGCGCCATTATCCGACTCTTTCCAGACGGTTGAATCTTTCAAGGCGCTCACCGACATCATTCTTTCTGTAAAAAAGGCATAAAAGCTACCCGGTTGATGCGGGAGCGGAACTCCGGTGGTTACCTGCTCGCCATTTTTGTAAACTTCTTTCAGTTTCCAATAGCCCACGATTCTGTCTTCCGGTTTCCTAAAACTGAGAAACGGTCCTTCGTCATAACGACAAGCAACCGTACAGAGGGCCATCACGGCCAAAATCACATAAACAGCGACTTTTTTCATTTTTCTTTTTTTCTTTTTAATAGATGAACATGGCAGGTTTCGTCGTCAGATGGCTGAAAGGTGTACCACAATTCCTCTTTGGTCAATTTGTCCATCAGCCATACTTGGTCATCCAAAGGATAGGCGTCAAAAACGATATTCATCTTCTTTTTATTGTAATTGAAAACATAGGTACCGATTTGTTCATTGATGGCTGTATCGACATCGTGCCAAAAGAAATGCACCTGGCTTCCTTCGTCAAAAACGATATAAGAATTGCGATAGCGCGCATAAAACGCGCTATCGCTTAATTCCTGTCCATTGACGGTCACTTGTTCATAATCCCACGCACCGCGGAGATTTTTTGAAGATTGATAAAGATAACCGCCGTCTTCAAATTTATCACACGAAACGAGGAGGGAAGTCAGTATGAGCAGTGTCAGGTATGATTTTTTCATTTTTAACGAATAAGTGTAATAGTTCCTTCTTTCTTACCCAACTTACCCATCAGATTTTGGTAAGTGATAGAATAGACATAAACGGCGGGGGGAGCATCCTTTCCGTTGACAGTGCCGTCCCAACCCACTTTCGGTTCGTTGGATTTGAAGATGAGCTGGCCCCAACGGTTGTAGATGACGAGTTCGTAAACGTCGGTGCCATAGTTATCCATGACGGGGAGCCAAACGTCGTTAAGTCCGTTATTATTCGGGGTGAAAGCATTGGGCGCATAAATGATGACATCGGGGATGACGGTGATGATGACGGAAGCACTGTCGAAGCAGTTGTGTTCATCGGTAACAGTGAGAACGGTTTGGTATTCACCGGCTTCTTGATAGAGGTGCAGCGGGCTTTGGATGCTGCTGGTGAGACCGTCGCCGAAGTCATATTCCCAAGATACGATAGTGCCGGAAGACTCATCGTGGTAGCGGACAGTGTTGCCTTCGAGGAAGGTTGTCGGGTCGGCGGTGAAAGCGGCAGTCGGTCCGGGAATGTTGTTGATGGAGAACGGGAGATCGAGCGTGCAAACGCCGTCGTCAACCGTAAGTACGTAATCGCCACCGGGCAATGCGTCATTGAACGGGGCATCCGGATTATTGTCGGCGTGCCAGTTGTAAGTGTAGTTCTGCGTGTTTTCGCCGACCACCGTAGCAGTTCCGTCCGGGCGGTCACAGTATGCGTTGGTGGTGGTGATGGTAAAGTCGGGCAATGCGTGGAAAGGAACTTCCACGGTCATCGTGTCAACACAGCCATTAGCATCTGTCACAGTGACGGTATAGAAACCGACAGCCAAGTTAAAGATGGAATCTTCGGTAGCGCCATTGCTCCAGATGAAATTGTAGTCGGGAGTACCGCCTTGGGCATCAACATCGATAACGGCGGTTTCTTCACCATTACAGCTTTCCGTTACAGAAATCAACTCAACAGTGAGCAACTCCGGTTCCGTAATGACAACGCTGTCGGTGGCGACACATCCGTTCTGGTCGACAACTGTAACCATATAAGTTCCTGTTGCAACGCTATCCAAGTCAGCATCCAAGCGGCCATTGTCCCATTCAAATTGATAAGGCAGAACGCCACCGGTAGCGGTTGCCTCGGCGTGGCCGTCAGAAGAACCGAAACAAAGCACATTGTTCAAAACACTGGTTTCAACCACCAATGTATCAGGTTCATTGATAATGATTTCCATGTTTGCCGTACAACCGTGAGCATCCACGATATTGACATTGTAGGTGGCAGCCCACAATGTGTTGACGGAATAAGGATCTTCATTATTGAGTGTGATGTCCGGAATATTCGGGTCGAGGGTGACAATATATGGCAACGTACCACCGGTGATGGTGAAGGTTGCTTCACCATTGCTTTGACCGAAGCAGAGCACATCGGAAGTTGCGTTCACTTCGGTTCCCATAGATTCAGGATCGATGAAGCTGACATCCAATGTAGCGGTACACTGATGGTCGTCGACCACGGTAACCGTATGCAATCCGCCATTCATGTTTTCAAAGAGGGCTGATTCGGCTACGGAAGTAAGTGTTTGTTGCTGTTCGCTTGCATCAATCCAGAGGCTGTAGTTGGCAGTACCGCCGGCGACGTTAATAGTCACCGTACCGTCGCCACCGCCGTGACAGGTAATCGGTGTGATAGCGGCCTGCGTCAGAACCAGCAAGTCGGGTTCGCCGAGCGTAGAAGTCACAGTAGCCGTACAACCGTTGGCATCAGTAATCACAATAACGTGGCTGCCAGCTGCCAGATCAGTAACGGTTTGGTTGCCTGCGGAGAGGTTGTCGGTATATGCGTTTCCGTCAACGCTCATGGCATACGGTGCGACACCGCCAGCCATTGACACCTCCACCTGGCCATCCGTTCCTTGGAAGCAGAGCGGGTCGGTGGTTGAAACTTCGGCCAAGACAAGCTCATCCGGAGTAGCGATGGTAAATTCGGCTGTGGCTTCGCAGTTGTGAGCATCGCGAACAGTTGCGGTGAAGGTTCCGGCAGCCAAGCCGGTAAAGGTATAGGTGTCACCGCCTGCAACAGTTTGTGAAGTGGCAAATCCGTCAACGCTGACGGTATAAGGTGCCGTACCCTCCGTCGGTGTTACGGTAACCGAACCGTTGGCATCGCCGAAGCAGAGAACTGCTGTTTCATTGCTGGTAGCGATGGCGAGAGCGTTGGGCTCAGTGATGGTTACCTGCAATGTGGTTGTACAACCATTGACATCCTGAATGGCAACTGTGTGCGTTCCCGCAGGCAGGCCAGTGAAGGTCACATCCTGAACTGTGTTCGCGGTAGTTTGCTGTTCGTTGTTGTCAATCCACAAAGTATAAGGTGCTGTACCACCGACCATTGCAACAGTTGCGGTAGCATCGCTCAAGCCGAAACAGCTGACGTTTACGGCATCGACCTGGGTCAGTTGCAACATGTCGGGTTGATTGATAGTGACATTCATTTGCGTTGAACAGCCATTGGCATCCATCACACCGACAGTGTAGGTACCGGCAGCGAGGTTTTCAACCAATTGGTCACCTTCGGCCGCCATCGTTGCATTTTCAACGCCATCCACAGAAAGTGTGTACGGCAGCGTACCGCCGACAACATTCACTGTGACCGTGCCATCCGCGCCTTGGAAACAGAGAGGCATGGTGTTGGCGGTTTCAGCTATGGTCAACAAATCAGGAGTGGCAATGGTCATCGGAGTTTGGAACTGACAGTTATTGGCATCGGTTACCAAAACAGTGTAGTCTCCGGCGGTCAAACCGGTGAAGGTATAATCGCCATCTTGGGCGACATTGTAAACGGTGACATTGGCATCCACGCTGACGGTGTAAGGAGCCGTACCTCCCATCGGAGTAATCATGCCGCTACCATTGGCATCACCGAAACAGAGAACTGCGGTTTCATTGGAAACGGTTCCCGTCAATTCGGCGGGCTGATTGATGGTGATTTCAGTCGTAGCCGTACAGCCGTAGTTGTCGGTAGCGGTAACGGTATAAGTTCCTTCCGACAAGTTGCTGTTGACCGCGGTATTCGCCCCGTTACTCCAAGCGTACGTATAAGTTTCAACGCCGTTGGAAGCAGTTGCCACAACAACACCGTCGCTACCTTGGAAGCAGTTGATGGCGCTTTGTTCTACTGCCTCAACTGTCAAATGGCTCGGTTCTGGCAGTGTGAATTCAGCTTGAGCCGTACAACCATTGCCATCCGTTATCTGGACGCTGTAGGAATAATTCTGTTCGGCTGTATTCACCTGAACGGTGGCTGCATCTGTAACATTCAAGCCGAGAGCGGGAGTCCATGCATAGGAATATTCACCATTTCCACCTTCGGGATTGGCAGTCAATTCAACGATATCCCATTCACAATATTCAGTGGTAGAAGGTATAATGTCAAGTGTGATGATTTCAGGCAAACGGAGTTGGATGGTCATTACAGATGTATTATCACAAGTGTCGCTTACCGTAACATCCACAGTCATATCGGCCGTAACCGGCGTACCTTCTGCCGGACTTTGGGTAATCACCAATTCAGCGGGATCAGTCACACAGTTGTCGGAACTCATCGCCCTGACTTCTTCCACCAAATTCGGCACAACGAACTGACAGTTTTCGGAAGCCAACAGATGTTCTTCTACTTGGCCAGCAAATACCGGAGCTGCGACATCTTGGATGGTAATGGTCTGTGTCACCTCGTTACTTACATTGCCGCAGGCATCGGTAACGGTGTAGGTACGAACTACTACAATCGGGCAACCGAAGGTGACATTTTCTTCACCTTGCAAGGTCATATCGGTGGCAGAGCAACTTTCATCAATCGTAATGCCGCCGATAGCGAGCAATTCATCCGGAGTAGTGGCCATCGGACGGTCAGCGATATCGTTCAAGCTACAGCCATCGACGGTGACATCGGCGATGGCACCATTAATAATGGGAGCAATGCTGTCGAAGACGGTGATAACATGCGTCATTTCAGCCCTAACATTGCCGCAGGCATCACTAATGGTGGAAGTACGGCTGATGCCGGCCGGACAAGTGCCGGAAATTTCTTCCTCATTGGCAACGGTCAGTTGTTCGAAGCTGGTGCATTCATCGTTAAAGTCGAAGCCCAGGGCTTGCAAATCCGCGGAGGTGGTAACAGCAGCCGGAGCCGATGTCTCATCACATCCATTGATATTTGTTTCAACAAAATCCACAATGACTTGAGGAGCCACACTGTCGAACACTTGCAAAACCTGCAAGTATTCTTCGCTCACATTGCCACAGGCATCGGTTACCGTATAGTAACGATTGATAACAATGGGACAGTTTCCGGTGACTTCATCACGGGAATTAACCACAAGCGCGTCCTCATCGGTGCAGTTGTCAGCGAGTGTAAGGCCAAGGGCATGCAATTCATTGGCCGTAGTCACGGCGGCGGGAGCGTCATCGGTGGTGCAGCCGTTGTAGGTAACAAGAGCGAGGTCTCCAGAAATCGTCGGCAAATCAGTGTCACGGACGTAAATGGTGTCCACATCGGTGGATGTGCAGTTGTTATTGTCAGTCACGCTGATGTTGGAAACATACATGGTGTTGCAAGCTGCAGCATCCACGGTGAGTGTGGTGGAAAGGTCGTCGGCATCAGCCACGCCGTCACCAGACCAAGAATAGACAAATGGTGCTGAGCCGCCGGAAATTTCGGCTGTAAGTGTAAATGTGCCGACATTCGGGCAAAGGGTGTCGAGAGTGGCAACGATGGTAATGGTTGGAGCGGAACTTTCTTCCGGAACTTCGATGGTAGCGGGCTCGGAAGTACAGCCAGCCGGAGTTCGTACCGTTACAGTGTATGTGCCGGCGGGCAAAGTGTTAAAGTTCGGTTCAGACTGATATTCACCGCCGTTGAGCGAGTAGGTGTAATCCGGATCCAGCGGAGAAACGATAGTGATAACGCCGTTCGGATCACCGACACAAACGGTGTTGCCAACAGCAGTAAGCTGCGGAGCTGCCGGAATTGAGTCCACCGTGATGGTCACTTCATCGAAAGCAGTGCTACCGTTGAAGTCAGTAACAGTGACTCGATATGTGTGAACACCAACACTCGGTTGTGCCATCACATCTTGTTCATCATAAACATTCAAACCTCCATCATTGGGAGTCCATGCAAATTCATACGGAGCAGAACCGCCGCCAACGACCGGTGTCAATGCGATACTGTCACCGAAACAGAATCTTGCATCATCTTGAACAATATTGATTTGAAGGACATCGGGCAAGATAACCTGGACATCGGTGCTGGCAGAATTATTACAATTATCATAAATTGTCACAGTAACCATTTGATCATAAGTAACCTGAGTTCCAGCAACAGGATCTTGCATCACCGTAATGTCAGCATTGGGGGTGCAATCATCGGTGGCGATGGCCAAAGCAAAGTCTGACAAATCGGGAATATAGAAGTGACCGCCTTGACCTTGCAAATAGTTGTCAGGAATTGCAGACGTGAACGTCGGATTCGTAGTATCTTGGATATTAATGGTTTGGGTAATAATATTACTCATATTTCCACATTCGTCCACAGCCCAATAATTTCTATTCACCACGATGGGACATTCTCCCGAGAAGTTAAAATCGGAGAAGATTTCTACTTCGGAACAAGCCTCGGTAATGGCAATGCCGAGTGAGTTCAATTCTGCGGAGTTTGTTGCAGCGGGATAAACATCCAAAGCGCTGATATCACAGCCATCAATGTTCACAGTCGCGATGGTGCCGCTGAGAACCGGAGCCACACTGTCGAATACCTGGATGATGTTAACCATGCCATCAGACGTATTACCGCATTCATCTGTAACCGCATAATTGCGGATGATGACAATCGGGCAATGGGTATCATTGGTGTCGGCCACACAAGAAACTGTCAAATTTTCAATTGTGGTGCAGTCATCACTGAATACGAATCCCAAATCGGCCAATTGCGTTGCGTCCGTCATAACGGCTGGAGCGTCAGCGACGGTACAGCCATTCACGTTAGTGGTGAGCGTGGTGGCAGTAACACTCGGATTCACATTATCATAGATGACGTAAACCTGATCAAAGGGAGCGCTCGGATTACCGCAACGGTCAAGGATGGTATAGGTGCGCACCAAAGTAACTGGGCAATAACCGAATGAAGTATCTTGGTGAATCAAGCTGGCGGCCTGCGTGTCATGGCAGTCATCACCCCACATAATGTTCAACTGGTTGGGGTGAGTGAAAGCAGCGGGAACCACATCGGAAGAACAACCGTACAGCGTAATCGTATCCAACGGGAGTCCGGCGACCACATTCGGTCCTGCGGTGTCGCGAACGGCGAAGGACAAGCTAGTGTCAGCGGTACAGTGATTGCTGTCTTCAACGGTAACATGAACCGTATATACCGTATCGCAACCGATAGGATCGACCATTAAAATTGCAGTGTTGTTGTTCTGCATGGTCGTACCCTGCCACATATAGGTGTAATCCGGAGTTCCTTCAGACGCTTCAGCCGTAAAGCTGACAGTTCCAATGCTCGGACAAAGAACATCCAAGTTAGCATATTGGCGCGACAAAGTAACTTCGGGCCAAGTCAACAAGGTTTCAATCTCAGTTGTTGTCGCTTCAGACAGACAGCCGGCATCGGTTTGAACGATGACTGTATAGATTCCTGAATCCAAGCCAACGAACATCGGGTCGGTTTGATATTCCCCACCATTGAGCGAATAGTAGTACTGTTCTCCCACAGGAGAGTGAATCGTAATGGTTCCGTTCGGTTCGCCCACACAAATGGTGTTTTTCGAAACGCTGAGATTAGGTGCGGCAGGTGTTTCATTCACAGTCACAACAACAACGTCAGTGGCTTGGCAGCCATTGGCGTCAGTAACCGTAACTTCATAGTTGTAAATGCCCTGTGTCGGTTCTGCAATAGCGGTTGAGGCATCGGTAACATCCATTCCATCTGCCGGAGTCCATGCGTAGGAATAATCTGGAGTGCCTCCAGTAACCGTACAGCTCAACGCAACAGAGCCACCTTCACAGAAAGATGTATCGTTCTGGTTGATTGAAACTTGCACCGGCTGAGGAACCACCAAACGAATGGTTGCCGTTCCTGCATTTTCACAAATATCGGTTACCGTAATCACAAGGTCCGTCGTCTCTTCAATAACCGTACCTGCTTCGATGGACTGGTTGTACGTCAATTCATTTGCACAGTTGTCGGAGACATGATGGTTCATCACCAAATCGGTGAAGTCTGGAACAATGAATTCACAGTTAGAAGCCGACAGCGTCATTTCTTGAATCAGGCCGTCAAAATGCGGAGCAGTTGTATCTTGGATATTGATGATTTCGACGACTTCGTTGCTAACATTATTACATTCATCTTTTACAGAATACGTACGGGTCACCACGATGGGGCAAATTCCGTCAACGGTCTGTTGGGAGATGACTGTCAAGGTTTCATAATTACAGTTTTCAGTGATTTGCAATCCCCGTGCTTCCAATTCAGCAACGGTTTGGGCGATGGGATCTTCGGCTAAAGCAGCGAAACCGCAGCCATCGATGGTGCGTTCTTCTATTGTCCCCGTAATCACAGGAGCTTCATCATCACTGATGGAGATACGATGCCACAGGGTGTCGCTCAAGTTTTCACAAGCATCTGCAACAATGTATGCGCGTTCAACAACCACCGGACAATTTCCCGTTACAGTTTCTTCAACCGTGAAGGAAAGTTCGTCAATGTTCGTACAATTATCAGAGATATTGAAACCCATCTGACTCAATTCTGCCACGTTGGTCGGTTGTTCGGGTGCATCGGCAGCAGAACATCCGGCCACGGAGGACTCGAGCAGCGTAGTAGCGGCAACGGGGGCCACAACATCTTGGATATTAATAATTTGTTCAATGGTAGACTGACGGCCGCACAGGTCGGCAACCGTATAAGTGCGAGTTACCACTATCGGACAACTTCCTTCCGCAACATCAACGGAGGTAACTGTCAGGTCTTCCACAGCCGTGCAGTTGTCGCTGAGTTCGGTCAGCAGGAGTGCGAGGTCGATAGGATTGTCTATCGGAGCCGGGACATCTTCTGCCGAACAGCCATCCACAATCACAGCTTCCATCGGGCCCACTACAACGGGAGCTTCCAAATCCTGTGAGGTAATGGTGGCACGTGCCGTGGCAGCACAGTTGTTCACATCCATCACTTCAATGGAGAAGGAATATACTGTATCGCATTCCGTGGGATCAATGCCAATCTGCGCTTCAGTTTCATTGGAGCTCAAAATGGCGTCACCTTGCCAAATGTAAGTAAACGGTCCTTCACCACCGGCCACAGAGGCGCTCACCGTCTGTGTTCCCGCATTCGGGCAGATGGTCGCATTTTCCACCTGGATGGTAACATTCGGCATACTTTCATCATTCGGAACAACGACAGAAATGGTTTGCGAAGTACATCCGTTCAACGTGGTAACAGCCAATGTATAGGTGTCGGGAGCCAAGTTCTCGAAAACCGTCTGAGTACCGAACTCGCCACCATTCAACGAATAGAGGTACTGGTCACCGAGCGGACTTTCAACAGTAATAGAACCATTGAAACCTCCATCGCAAAGGGTGTTGGCGACAACGGAAGTGGTTGCTGTATCGGGCATTTCCCAAACTACAACATGGATGGTGGCTGTTTCCGAACAACCGTTGCCATCTGTTACATTAAGAACGAAATCGTATGCTCCTTCCAGTGGTGAGACTGTAGGTGCATTGTCATGAATATCTGTAAATTCTTCTGCTGGAGACCAAACATATTCGTAGGGTTCAACACCGCCGGAGACGTGGGTCGGGAACATCACTTCGCCTCCTTCACAGAACGAGGTGTCTCCTTGTTCAACAGCCAATGCCAAGACTTCAGGAACCGTAACCTGTACCGTATAAGTGGTAGTCAAGCCACAAGCGTCTGACAGAGTCAGGATCACATCGGTAGCGGAAGTGATTTCCGTACCCGCATCAACAGACTGCGTAATCATAATGTCGGCATCTGCCGTACAATTGTCGTGCGTCAATGCTGAAGCAGAAGCCACGAAATCAGGAATCAAGAAATGGCAATCCGTTGAAACCAACAACGTATCGGGAATTTCTCTTTCCATCCAAGGATGAATCGTATCTTGAATGAAAATGTTCTGACTGATTTCAGAAATATTTCCACAAGAATCAGTCACTGTATATGTTCTAACCACTAAATTGTTGCAGTTGTCAGCAGCCGTCATGTCAGCATCGCTAAACGCGACTTCAGATGCAAGGTTACAATCGGTGATGGTCAAGCCTTCGTTGTTCAATTCTTCCACAGTAGTGAAAGCCATCGGTAAAACATAACTGCAAGTGGAATCGGAGAAGATGGTGAGTTCAGTCAAAGTTCCTTCAATGACCGGAGATTCATTGTCATTAAAAATCAAATTTTGAGTAATGGAAGTTGAATTTCCACATGAGTCGGTCACAGTATAAGTTCTAACATAAGTTGCGTTGCAGAGTGCTGTAAATTCTTCCGTTTCAACATCCAACGTAAGATGTTCAAAGTCACAGCAGTTGTCAGAGATGTCAGCCCCATTTTGCAACATGTTCAGCAATTCCGTCACCGTAGACACGGCTGCTTCAACGTCAGCCACACACACCATCGTCTGGTCTGCCAACGTACCTGTGATGACAGGGGCAATGGTATCATGGATGAAAATAGTATGAGTGATAGATGATGAATTTCCACATTGATCCTCTACAGTATAAGTTCTAACAATTTGATATTCACAACTTTGTAAATATTCTGAAGTTTCCATTGTGAAATTCAGATTTTCAAATGCGGTACAAGCATCTTCGATAGAAGCATTTGAGCCCTGCAATGCGGACTGCAAATCAGCAAGTGTTGTGAATGCAGCAGGAATGTCATTCGGACATGCCACAGTATCATTCGGAATAACACCCGTGATGTTCGGGGCCACCGTATCGGTGACGGTGAAATTGTAGGTACTGTGCGCTTCGCAGTTATTGGCATCCAAAATCGTAACCGTTACCGTGTAAGAAGTGTCACAACTTCCGGCAACAATGGCGACCATAGCGCTCAAACTGTCAGCACTGCTTTGTTCAGCGCCCCCCCACGTAATTTGATACGGAGCCAGACCGTTCAAAATCTGCGCTGTAACCTCCTGGCTACCCTGGTTGGGACAAAGCAACAAGTCAGCAGCGAGAGAATCAACAGACACCGCAGGAATTTCCGGAGAACGTTCAACGGTTGCCGTGCCAACAGATTGACAACCTTCAGCGGTCATAACCGTTACCGTGTAAGTGCTGTCAGTAAGTTCTGAGAAGACATTGCTTTCTTGGAATGTAATGCCATCAAGAGCATAAGTATAACCAACGCCCAGCGGATTTTCAACAGTGATTGACCCATTGGCATCACCATGGCAGGACACGTTCGGGTGAACAGCCAAAGTCGGAACGG
Organism: Bacteroidales bacterium; assembly: GCA_024400785.1. Classification (GTDB taxonomy): domain Bacteria; phylum Bacteroidota; class Bacteroidia; order Bacteroidales; family WCHB1-69; genus UBA1756. The sequence continues at coordinate 15,405 of JAKSME010000008.1, read as the reverse complement.
CGGGCAGGGTGTCAACCGTCACAGTAGCCGTGGCTGAAGCAGTACAGCCGTTGTTATCGGTAATCAAAACTTGGTAAACGTACACACCGCTTTCCGGCGTCGCAGTCACAGTGTCGGCAGAGGGGTCATCCAGACCATCGGCGGGAGTCCACTCAAAGTTGAATGGCGCCGTACCGCCAGCGAAACTGGTCGGCAGAACAACACTCTGTCCTTCACAAATGGCAGTGTCACCTTGATGCAACTCAAGAGTCAGTTCTTCAGGCAAAGTGATGTGGATGATGTAATTGCTGGAGTTGTCGCAAGCATCTGCCACAGTCAACACAACCTCCATTTCAGTGGAAACTTCCATGCCGACTTCTTCCGACTGAACAATGACGAGGTCTTCAACGGCAGTACAATTGTCGTGAGCGAGTTCGCGCGCGATGGACACGAAGTCGGGAACAACAAAGTGACAGTCTTCGGCCGTCAGCAAGGTGTCAGCGATGGGCATCAGCAGGTACGGACGAGCGGTGTCTCTCACATAAATGTTTTGAGAAATGGAATTTGAATTTCCACAAAGATCAGAAACAGTGTAAGTTCTGATGATGGTTCCATTACAATCATCCCCACTCAATACAGAATGTTCGACCGTCAGACTATTTTCATCCAAATTGCAATCATGGATGGCCATGGTTTCTGCTATCGCACTCAGGGTAAGAGTGTCGGGAAGAATGTAATCACAATCACCGGTACGGTAGATGGTCAAATTATTCAACACACCATCGATAAGTGGACGGGTGGTGTCTCTCACCGTGATTAGCTGATCGATGGAGACAGAAGTGTTATTACAATCATCAGCAAAGGTATAAACACGGGTATATGACCATTCGCAACCGAGGCCATTATTAGTTGTATCTTGTTCAACAACAGTAAATTGCAAATGTTCATATCTACAATCTTCCACATCAAAGTCGGCCAAAGTCAAACGCGGTAGGGCATCCAAAGTGCAATCATTTTCACTATAAAATAATATAGTATCCGAAAGCATGTCGACGACCTGGGGACGAGTGGTATCTTTCACCATAATATTTTGAGAAATCACCACTGGGCCATTGCCACATTCATCGGTAAACAGATAGTCACGGACAAAACTCCACTGACAGTCGCCTGGAGTTCCGACAGTGTCACGCTGAACAACCGTCATTATGACGTTGTGGCAATCTTGTGCGGCGAAATCCTCCTGCGTCAACTGCGGTACTTCGGGATAATCGCATTGCGACGTGGTGTAATAAAGGGTGGTGTCATTCAATACATAATCCACAACGGGAGAAACGGTATCCAGAATGTGGATGACTTGACTAATCTCGTCACTCAAATTTCCACAAGCGTCTTCCACCCAATAAGTTCTGGTGACAACGATTTCGCACAAACCGGTAGAATCGGAGGTGTGATGAACGATGAGATTTTCATTTGTGGTACAGATGTCGGCGATGTCGATCGTACCCAAGGCAAGGAGTTCTGCCACAGTTGTAGCGGATAACATGCGTCATTTCCGCGCTCACGTTTCCGCAAGCGTCGGCAACCGTGTAGCGGCGGGTGATTTCAACGGTACAGCCATTGGTCTCCGTCGCCGACGTGCTGGCCACCACCAAATCATCAACGGGGGTACAGACATCCTCGAAAGCGAAACCGAGAGCGGCCAATTCTGCGGGTGTCGTCACAACCGTGGGAGCGTCAGCTTCATTACAACTGTTCAAAGTGTCTACCACCTCATTGACAGTGACCACGGGTGCCGTTTCATCATTAATCAAAATTCTTTGAATGGCGGGATTGCTTTCATTGCCGCATTCATCAAGCACAGTATAAAGGCGAGTAATCACAATCGGACATGTACCAACGGTATCGGCCACACAATGGACGTCAAACTGACCGGCTCGCGTACATTCATCCGTAAAATTCATTCCCTGGTCGTTCAACTCATTTTCGGTAATCAGTTGGGCCGGCGCCGCAGACACATCACAACCTTCAATCCAAACCGTATCCACAAAATCTTCCATTACCGGAGCTTGGACATCAGCCACACGGAAGACATAGTTGGCGAAGGTCACGCATTGGTTAGCATCGGTCAAATGGACGGTGACGCTGTAGTTGGAGTCGCAAACCGCCTCATCGAAAACGACAAGGGCTTGCAAGTTGTCTTCTGGATCCATATCTGCATTATCCCAAGTAATAACAAACGGTTCAACACCCGTAGTAACGCGGGCGGTAACCACTTGTGTGCCTTGGTTCGGGCAAAGATCGACCAGGATGCTGTCGATAGTCATGTGTGGGAATCCCGGAGCGCTTTCAACAGTGATGGTTGCGCTTGCCGTACAGGCGGCGGGAGCCCCCGTCATCACGGTCACTGTATAGTCACCTTGAATCAATCCGGAATATGCATTCGTAGTATCTTGGAATGCGGCATTATTCAAAGAATAGCTATAACCTTCTCCAGTGGGAGCTTCTACAATCACACGGCCGTTGGCATCGTCGTGGCAAGCCACATTGGGTTCTTGCGTAAGCGTGGGAACGGCGGGAAGCGTATCCACCTCCACTGTTACTGAAGCAGTGGAAGTACAGCCATTGGCGTCTGTCAACGTGACGGTGTATTCATAGATGCCATCTTCCGGAGTAGCCACAACTGTGGAAGCGGTCGGTTCATCCAAACCGGTGGTAGGCTGCCAAGCATATTCGTACGGCGCTGTACCGTCAACAACGGTTGTGGCAAGTGTCACACTCTGACCTTCGCAAATTGAGGTATCTCCCTGATTGATGGAGACTTCAGGAATTGTCGGCAAAATGATATGGACGACAAACGTACTTTGCAAACCGCAAGCGTCCGTTAACGTGATGGTCACATCGGATGCTTCGGGAACACTCGTACCCGCCAACGGACTTTGTTCAACCGTGATAGCATCTGCGGCTGTACAGTTGTCCTGGGCCAACTCAGCGGCGATGGAAACGAAGTCGGGGACAACGAACGTACACTCGACGCCCGTCAGCAAGCTGTCGGCGATGGGATGCGACAACCACGGACGAATGGTATCCCTAATCATAATGCGCTGAGAAATCTGGGCGGAATTTCCACATGAGTCGGAAACAGTATAGGTTCTGACTATCTGTGTGTTACAATCATCAACAACAATCATGTCGCCATCTTCATAAGTGATAGCAGGATCAAGATTGCAATCCGTAATCATGAGGCCAGCTTCTATCAATTGCTCCACAGTGGTCCAAGCGGCCGGCGCCGTATGATTGCAAGTAGAGTCGGAGAATATAACGGTATCAGCGAGCACGCCCACGATTTCGGGAGCGGAGTTGTCTTTAATTTCCAAATTTTGGATGATAGAAGTGGTATTGCCACATGTATCGGATATCGTATAAGTTCTATTGTAAGACACATGGCAGAGAGCAGTAAACGGGTCGGTTTCTGAAGTAAGGGTTAAATCGGCGTAGTCGGTACAGTTGTCGCTTATCGCTCCCCCACCCTGCAACAAATCGAGCAGCTCTGGAACCGTAGTTACGGCATCGGTGATTTCATCGGCACAGCCCACCATTTCTGCGGGCAGGGTTCCAACAATCACCGGAGCGACAGTGTCGCGCACAATGATGGTATGGGTGATGGAAGTGCTATTCTGACATTTATCTGAAACCGTATAGGTGCGTACTATCTGGTAGTCGCAACTTTGCGTATACTCTGCTGTTTCTGCCGTAAAGACCAAACTTGCAAACGGAGTACAATCATCCGTAATGGAAGCTGTCGCACCCGTAAGCGCGGTAGCCAGCGCGTTGAGATCTGCAAAAGCGGCAGGTGCGTCGGTCGGACAAGCAACAGTGTCATTAACGAGCACGCCCGTGATGACCGGAGCGATGGTGTCAACGACATGGAAAGCATACTCGCTGCTGGCCTCACACTCATTGCCATCAAGGATGGTGATGGAGACGGTGTAAACGGAATCGCAGTCTTCTGGAGACACCTCCACTGTAGCGCGCAGGCTGTCGGTTGCATTCATCGTTGCACCGGTCCAAGTCACAACATACGGTTCCGTACCGCTGATGATCTGTGCTGTAATCTCCTGCGTGCCTTGATTCGGACAGAGCAACAGGTTGACATCAAGGGAGTCGATGCTCACGCGCGGATTGGTAGGTGAACTTTCAACCTCAATGGTGGCAGTGGTCTGGCAGTTGGTATTGTTAACGGTGTTTGATTGGACGGTGACGGTGTAGTTGCCGGCCGAAATTCCCGTATACACATTGGTAGTGTCTTGGAAGTCGGCACCGTTGAGAGAGTAACTATAACCAGGACCCACAGGATTTTCGATATGGATTTCTCCATTGGAACCGCCTTGGCAGGCCACATCGGGAACTGAGCTCAAGATAGGTTCTGCAGGCAGGGTGTCAACCGTGACTGTAACGTAAGCGATAATCTTACAGCCATTGCCATCGGTAAGCGTAACCTCGTAATTGTATGTTCCACCTTCGGGGGTTGCAACCACTGTATCAGCAGTGGTGCTGTTCAAACCGTCGGCGGGCAACCAACTGTAAACGTAAGGAGCCACTCCGCCGGTGAAGGTTGTCGGCAACGTCACACTCTGGCCTTCGCAAATCGCCGTATCTCCTTGATGCAGCGTAAACGTCAGTTCTTCAGGCAAAGTGAGCTGGATGACATAACTATTCTCATTTTGACAAGCGTCCATCAAAGTCACAACCACATCCATGGCTTCCGACACCTGACTGCCGGCTTCCACCGACTGGGTAATGGTCAGATTTTCAACCGCGGTGCAGTTGTCGTATGCCAAATTGCGAGCGAGGGCGACGAAATCCGGAACCACAAATTCACAGTCAGTACTCGTCAACAAAGTGTCTCCGATGAGCTGAGTCAAATACGGGCGGACGGTATCTTCGATGAAAATGTTTTGCGTAATAATACTACTGTTTCCACAAAGGTCTGAAATGGTGTAGGTACGAACTATTGTGCCATGGCATTCATCACCTTGCAATTCCGAATTGGCAACAGAAACCGTTTCATCTAAATTGCAATCGGTAATACGCAAACCTGCGGCCTGCAAATCGGCAATTGCAAGTTCTTCCGGCATTTCGTATGAACAATCTGCCAAACGATAAATTGTGGTGTCATTCAAAATGCCATCAATATGCGGACGAGTTGTATCTATAATTGTAATTAATTGACTAATAGAAACTTCCGTATTATTACAATCATCTGCAAAGGTATATTCACGGACATAGGTCCATTCACAACCTTCACCCAAATTTGTCGTATCTTTTTCTACCACAGAAAATTGCAAATGTTCATAACGACAATCTGCCACATTGAAATCTTCCAAAGTCAATCTGGGGAATGCTTCCAAAGTGCAATCATTTCCACTATAATATAATATGGTATCGCGCAAATCATCCACCACCTGAGGTCTGGCAGTATCTTTTATTGTGATGGTTTGTTCGATGACTGTAGGTCCATTGCCGCAATCATCGGTAAATGAATACACACGCACAAACGACCATTCACAATCGCCAGGCATTCCCTGGGCATCACGTTCGAAGACCTCCATGCGGACATTGTTACAGTCAGCAATATCAAATTCTTCCTGGCTCAACGCCGCCACTTCGTCATAATGACATTGAGCATCGGTATAATAAATCGTAGTGTCGTTCAAAACATCCGAGACAGCCGGGGCGATGGTGTCGCGTACAACGATGTGTTGTTTGGCAGTAGCTGTATTACCACAGCTGTCAGAAATCGTATAAGTTCTCAGTATTCTCTTTTCACATTCGGCAATTGGATCGGCATTATCATCCGAGTATGTAATTTCTGAAACAAGGTTGCAATCCGTTATGACAAGTCCGGCATCCATAAGTTCCTCCACTGTGGTATAAGCCGGCACATTTCCGTAGGTACAATCTGCCAAAGCAAAAATGATAGTATCGGGCAACATGCCGTCGACAACGGGAGCTTCATTATCATTAAAAATAATGTTTTGAATAATCTCGGTAGAATTGCCGCATGTATCAGAAATGGTATAAGTTCGCGTATAAGTTGTGTGGCAAAGTGAGGAAAATTCCTGCGTGGTTGCTGTCAGAGTGAGATGCGCGAAATCGCAACAATTGTCTCGAATGCCACCGACGAGGCTGGAAAATTCTTGCACGTCCGCAATTTCCGGCGTCACCTCATCCAAGCATGTCACACGCATTTCCGGCAGTTCTCTTTCAACTGTGGGGGCAATTGTATCAGCGATAATGATGGTGTGGGTGACGGTAGAAGCATTGTCGCATTCGTCAACAATCGAATAGGTACGGACAATCGTTACGTGGCAACCGACACGGGTAGTATCTGCTGTCACGGTCATTCTCAATTCATCCATTCGAGTACAATTTTCTGTGATGGAGGCCCCAACTCCGACGAGTGCACCAGACAATTGCTGCAAATTGGCAAAAGGATTGGGGGTGTCGCCAAAGCAGGTCAACGTATCATTTTCCAATGTCCCCACAATCATGGGAGCACGTTCGTCACCGATCACGAAACTTGCGGAATCGCTGATGGAACATCCATTTTCATCTTCCACCGTAACATAAACCGTATCGGTTCGGTTGCATGATGGGCTAGTTATCGGAATGTCAAAATGGGGATTGAACTCATCAATAACAGCCTCTTGAGTTGTACCGTTATAATTGATGGTAATGAAGAACGGATTCTGTCCCTGCTCAATCGCGAGGTCCAACGGGAAGGTATTGGCAGAAGGACAAATTGTATCAATTTCTTGGATGGTGAAAGTTTGAGAATTTAATTGAGTAATAGTGAAGACTGAATCGAAAACACATTCATTCGCATCCATAATTTCCACAAAATAAGGAACGCCGGGTTCCAATCCCAATACGCTGTCAGTATAACTGATACATTCAGGGGTTGAAGTTGTGTCTACGAACCAATAGTATTCGTAGGGAGCAGTGCCACCCAAACCGATGGCCAAAAGGTCAACCGGTTCGCCGTAGCAGGAAGTAAGTCCCGGCGACAACTGCAGATTCAATGGCTCAGTAAAGGTTATCACGGCTGTATCAGCTGCCGTGGCGGGACACGGACTAACCACTTCAAGCACCCAAGCTATTTCATACACTCCCACTCCGCTGGCGGTAATTGCAGTGTGATAATTCTGGAAGTCATCAAAGGTAAGGGTATTCCAAATGGGGTTGGCGGAAACCAATTCCCAATGTCCGTAACTTTCGTGGTCACCTTCATTGTCGGGTTCTACAGCTTCCACTTCGCCAGTGAGTCCGCAGAATATTTGGTCACGACCCGCGGAAACGATTTCGTCAACATTCAGTGTGGAGACCAGCAACTGCTGTACGTCTGTATTGACACAGCCATCTTCCGAAATCGCGGATACGATTTCAACAATGCACGTTCCATTCACCAAAATTGTATCAATCACGTTTTCGCCTTCTTCCAAAGTCGCAAAATAAGTATTTCCTTCAATGGTGAATGTAATATCTACATTGTCCATGTTTGAATACAAGATGATACCCGGGTAACCAGGAGCACAGATAGGTTCATCCAATTCCATGGTAACTTCCGGCATGGTATAAAGGCTCACCTCCACCGTATCGAATTCAGTGTTGCAAGCGCCAGACACGACTACGATATATTCTCCAGTGTTTGTGGGGCCGGCATCAATGATGTTGTAAATTTCTTCAGTGGCTCCACTGATGGGGTTGCCGTTGAGCAACCACTGATAAGTGGCTTCCGGCGGAGTTGCGTGTACCATCAAAACGGCATCATCGCCCGTACACAAAATCAAATCAGGCGTTCTGCTTGTGATATGGACCATCGGCTCCACATCTATCCAAAGGGTGTCGCGCATAAAGCTGGGACAGCACGGCGGACTGATTTGAACTTCAAGTGCGACGCTCTGCGTTTGATTCGTCGTATTGGTAAAATTCACAGCGATACAACGGAGCGTGCTATCAGAAATGATTTCTGCAAATTGATTTCCTTGAATGACACTCCATGAATAAAAATAACCAAGGGTTTGCGGATTTGCGGGGACGCAATAGCTGTATTCGCCCGGGCAAACGGAGGTCAGGCCATCGATTGGGCCGGGGTCAACTGGGCTAAAGAGCACAAGGTTGAAACCGCTATAACGATTGTTGGCGCCAGCACCGGTGGACATGGGAGTTTTACGCCCCGTACCGGTGATTTGGTTGGGCAAATCCGAATCTATACCTTCATAAACGATGGTGGTGCAAGAAGATCCACTGGCGGGATTGGCCTCACTGCCAAAAGTAGTGAACCACATGGAGCCGATGCCGCACATATCCATCTCTACATCGGTACAGCTTGAATAAGGTTTTTCGTGGGAGCCAGACACAATAACATCTTGGTTGATAAGTGTTTGCCAGTTGGTAAATCCCGTGGCGGGTGCAGTTGGCACGCCATTGCTGGAGACATCAACGGTTGCATGGCTCACGCCAGCGGCGCCGTCGGCACCTCTACCGCCTCGGCCGCCATTACCGCCTCGGCCGCCGGCATCACCCAAACCAGCGTCTGCGTATGCCCAATAGTTTTGGTTGTTGACATCGAGAGGATTTTTCGCTCTGAAGTTTGCATGGTCATTAACGTCGGCCGTACCGGCTGCGCCGCCGACACCGCCTTGGCCGCCTAGTTTGCCTTGCCCACCGGCACCGGCCTGGCCTGCAGTGACATAACAATCCACAAGGGTGCGAGAGCCGGCATCGTTATACAGGTATAGGCCAAAGGAACCGCCGCCGCCGAAGCCGCCGCCACCACCTTGGCCGCCGCCACCGCCGCCGCCGCCGCCGCCACCACTGGCACCGGCAGCAAATGCCCAACGAGTTTCACCGCCATAGGTATTCTTCGCGACCGCACTACCGCCGCCGCCACCGCCGCCACCGCCGCTGCCGCCTTCTCCATCTTCTCCATTCACCTGCAGACACGGATTGAAATATGCAGCATACGTCGGATTCGCCGCAATGCCGTCTGCACCATTTGCACCGTTGACACCGGCGAGTCCGGCACCTTGCGAACCGACAACCTGTGAAGAAGCCTCTCCACGAGCTGTCACCTGACCCGGAGCATTGTTTTGCGTTGACTGTTGATCGCCGTTATGTCCCATCGTACGTGAGTTGGGATTGTTTTCGCCATCGGTACCATTGCCACCGGCATACATGGAATAAGGATGCTCGGCCATGTATTGACCGCCACTGCCACCCCTGCCGCCATTACCTGCGGGTGTGTTGGAACCTGCTGAAATACCGGCTCTACCTCCGATACCGCCCGCGGGCCCCGGTACCGTGGCCGGAGAGACAACTCCGACTGGCGCTCCGTTTTGGAAGCCACCGAAATCGCCCATCGCTCCATTACCCCCATTTCCGCCGTCTCCACCAGCCTTACCCAACTGACCATCACGGCCACGACTACCATTACCGGCAATAATGCGGCAACGGACAATGTCGTACCGACCGCATGATGCCAAGTGGACGGCATAGGTGGAAACACCATAATTGGATTGTGTCACATAGAAAATATCATCTTCCGAGCTGGCTGACCATAGCTGTAAGTTCGGACGCAAAACACTGGATTCCAAATTGCTAATTGAATAATATGCCACATCATCAGTAGTAATGCTCGCACACATATTCGCCACACTAGTGCAGTTGACATAAATCGGACAACCTCCATCTTCCGCACAGCCCTCACCCTCAATCATCACTTGAAGATTATTGCCTTCATAAGCAAAATTAACAGGGATAACCGTCCATCCATTTTCATCCACGCACAATGTACCGGAAAACACCAAAGAGGCATTGGCAATATAGTGATTCCAAACATTATTGCCCGGCAAAGTCGCATCCGTAGTGTTCTTCAAATATACGCGTACCGTACGGAAACGATCTTGCGCGGGAGACACGGATGACACATCCAATGCTATGCCGGTAAGCATTCTCGCGCCGATTCCCAATTCGGTATCTGTATACAACGCGGCCGTTCTGTGGTGGACATGGTCACCTGGCAAAGGAAATGATGCCGTTGTACTTCCCGCTGCCACCGTGGCAATTGCAGAACCTTCCACCTCGCGGCTTGAACAAGTGTAGAAATAAACCTGAGGACGGAACAAAGGAGCATTACTCAGGCTGGTTGGAATTGTATTCCAAGTAGATGCAGTAGGAGAAGTGGTATTCGCTGTCGTACGAAACGACATGCGGGTGGATGTATTTACGGATTGTTTTACCAAGATAGGACAACCACCGTTATTGCCAGAAGAATAGCAGCCATAGCCCTCCATCATCACCATCAGGTTGCCACCGTTATAGTCATAATGGATGGGGAAGGTTAGTTCGCCGGGACCGTCCACACAGAACTCGGCATCATACACAAGGCTGGCATCATTAATAAAACCAGCCCAGGTATCACCCGCTTGAACGTGGTCAAATGGAACCTCCTTCAAATAAATCTTCGCATAACGCTTTCTACCATCTGAAGGGATGGCGTTGGCGGACACAACTTCGAAGCCAATGGCGGAAAGTGTTGTACCGGCCTGCAAATCAGGAAGTTCGTTGGCAAGATAGATGGAAGCAAAGCGGTGGGCCACCTTGTTACCGGGCAGCCAATCCTGATTCTGCTGGGCGGCAACCGCGGACGACAACGCCGCACAAATCAATTCACCAGGTTCCACCCAGTTGTAACACTCATTGTCATCCGCACGGTTGACAGTAGTGGCCAGTTCCTCCAATTGCGGGGCATCTGCCGTTTGGATGGTAAGGTCCTGCAAACGGAAGTCATTCAAACTGCTACCTTCGATAGCGACCAAACGTGGTGCAGCGGCAGTTCCTTCAACGTAATTAGCTGAACGATAAATTGTTGTTGCACCAATAGATGAAACCTTCTCTTTAAATTCATCACGGAAACCGCCTTCCAAAGTAATATTGCTGGAAAGATGAAGCGGCTGGTCTATCACATAGGTACCGGTATCCATACGAATGATAGCATTGGTACAAGAGGCCTGTTCAATGGCGTGTTGCACTGTGGTCGGCTGCGACGGTGAGAGTCCCTGTGACAACGGATCACCCGCATTGTCGGCATAAAACACGTTGCAGTCGGCGATATCCACACTCTCGGTGTATCTGACAATGGCAGATGCAACCGCCGTACAGCCGTAGCTATTGGTACAAGTCACCGTAAATTCGTTATCTACTTCGGGGGTGACATCAGCATCCGTGACCTGAAGTACGTTGCCCGTGCCATGGAGCGGGCTCCACTCGTATGTACAGCCGTAACCACACTGAGTTGACACCGCTTCCAAATCGACATGGCCGATAGAGGAACAGAGGGTGATGATCGATGGAACCACCGTCACTGTGGGCACACTCCCCACACTGATGGTTTGCGAAGCCACCGAGCTACAGTTTCCATTCGAAACCGTCAGCGTGTAAGTTGTGGTAATGGTGGGATGAACGTTAATGTTGGGAACGGTGGCCCCAGTGCTCCACTGGTAGGTACACTCGGGTTGGCCGCAGGGAACACCTTCCATGATGGAAGACCCATAAAGGTCGACATTTCCACCATTACAGATATTATCGTCGCTGGCCAAAATGCTGGCCGAGGGACGGGGGTAAATACTCACATGAGTGACACCCGACGCATCTTCACTCGCACCGCCGGGACGGAAAGAGACAATATAATCTCCAGAATCAGCCGCAGTTACATTGTGGATGATGGGATTCTGGTCGGTTGAGGTATAGCCGTTCGGGCCGGTCCAATGATAGCCATTGGTCGTATAGGCATTACAGAAAAGTTGCAGGTCTTCACCCTCGCAAAGCGGGCCATTGTTACTCACATTGGCCAAAATGTTGCAGTTGGTGGTTGCATTGCCCGACTGAACACTAAAGGAGATATCGCCGGGGGCACGTGAATAGTTACAAATCAAAAAGACGTACCAATCACCTGCTTGTGCATGAGGAATAAAGCACCACTCGGTAGAAGAAGCACTGTAACTACAGTCAATCATGTTGGCACTGGGATAGCCACCCCATGTTCCAGGGTTGTTGGGATCGTGATAGCCGTTACTGGGTCTGTGGGTGCCGGAGCCGCCTGTAAGTTGGGATGTACAAACAGCCTGCAGCAGGTCGCCACGAGTGTTATATCCTCTGAAAGGCCCCCAACAGGCGAAGTCGATGTCTCGGCCGTTGGAGTGTTCCATGTATATCAACAAGTCACCGGGATTGTCGATTTGCATCACATACCAAGCCGGAGCTGGAGTGTAATACAAACAGCCACGCTGTCCATCAGGGAGGTCAGGCGTGGCTGTTGCATCCGTTCCCGCGGGGAAGGTGACGCCGTAAGGATTTTCATCCGTACAGAACGGATCCGCATTAGTACACAAATTGTTGGTATTTTGTGCATGCACTTGTCCCAACAGCATGCACACGGTTACGAAGCACCAAAGTTTGTATCCCAGTTTATTCATAGTAACTATCTATTAATTAGACTGTTTTTTTTCAATTTCCATTTTTGCAAAAATGCAGGCAAAATTAAGAAAAATCCCCCTTGCTTTTGCAATTTTTATTTACATTTTTTAGAAAAAAATGTTGCCTAAAAAATAGCGGTAAAGTGAAATTAATTTTAAATATTATTATATAATAAAAAGCAAGCCACTGATTCACAACAAAATCAGTGGCCCAACAACGAGCTGGAGAATGTCCGTTTTTAACAAAAAAAAAACGACGGAATTAAGATTTATTCCTCCGTATTTGCCTCTTTCGCATTCAAATTATGAATGAAATTTTCTTCCAACCGGACATATCGATTGAGGACACTTTTGGAGAAGAATAGGAACAAAACCAAAGCAATAGCTATAATGACCAATACCCAGTTGGTGAATTTGAAGAATTTGGAAAGCACTACAATCACGAACATACTGGCACCGAAGATGCGCAACAAAGTCCATGCCACGATGGCGATGCGATTGGAACGATTTTCTCGCCACAATTTGGAATAAACCGCCTGTGTGTGTGCGCCATGGCGAATCAAACCCAAGAGAAATGGCGACAGGGCAATCAATGTTAACACGCAGTTTATCAGGTTGATAACAGGAATAGAAATATTGTCCGAAAATTTTTCAATGGTAAATGGAGACAAAAATTTGAAAGATATCAGCACGATGGAGAAGCTGCAAACTCCAAAAATAATCGTCCGCGCCAACGACGTCGTAATGACTTTCTGCCACCCACGTTCAAACTTGTTCCCGTTTCCCATCAACTGGTACGCATCCAAAACTTTCTTCGTTTTAGGCGACAATTTCCGCTCCAGAAATCGGAGAAAAGGATTGGCTGCGCGTATGCAATAAGGTGTTGTAAACGTGCTGATTACGGCCACCGCGACAATGATTGGGTAAATCACCGGGTTCATCACATTCAACGACACACCCAGGGCGGCGATGATGAAGGCAAATTCGCCAATTTGCGCCAAACTGAAACCGACCCGCACCGACGTGTCCAAATCTTCGCCCGCAATCAAAACACTGAAGGAAGATATCAGCGCTTTAACCACCAAGACGATGATGGTCAACACCAAAATCGTCCCCCAATAATCAGCCAAAATCTGTGGGTCGACCATCATGCCCACCGACACAAAAAAGATAGCGCCAAATAAGTCTTTCACACTTTTTAGCAACCTTTCAATATGCTCTGCTTCAACAGTTTCCGACAAAATCGAGCCCATAACGAAAGCGCCCAAAGCCGATGAAAATCCAACTGCCGTGGCAAACACTACCATCCCGAAACAGAGTCCGATGGAGAAAATCAAAAGTGTCTCGTGGTTGATGTAATTTTTCAACTTTCTGAAGAAGGTCGGAATAATGGAAATACCCACTACAAACCATAAAATCATAAAGAAGGCCAACTTCAAAATGCACATCACCATGTCCATGCCGTTAACCGACTGACTGACCGCAACCGTCGACAGCAATACCATCATCAAAATTGCCATAATATCCTGAATGATAAGGATTACCATGGTGATGTCAGCAAATTTTTCGCTTTTCAGATTCAAGTCATCGAAGGCTTTGATGATGATGGTGGTTGACGACATTGCCAACATACCGCCAAGAAAGACGCTTTCCATCGTAGTCCACTGCAGCAAATACCCAGAAACAAAGCCAATACAAAACATAATGACGATTTCCGCGATAGCCGCAATGATGGCCGCCCCTCCTACCCTGAACAATTTTTTGAAACTGAATTCCAATCCTAACGCGAAGAGTAAGAAGATGATACCGATTTCAGACCATTGCGAGACCGAGGCTTGTTCCACAACAGTCGGAAACAGATTAAAATGCGGACCGACGAAAAAACCAGCCACAATGTATCCCAAAACCAACGGCTGCTTTAACAATTTAAAGATGATGGTCATTACCCCGGCAGAAATCAAGATCAAAGCAAGGTCGCTAACAAGGTGCATTTCTTCTGACATAATGTTCTTTTACACTTATATAATTTATGCGGCAAAATTACGATTTTTTACTGAGAAATTTTAAATTGCGGATTGCAAATTGTTTTGTACTTTTGCCCTTTCATTTTTAAATGGGTAATTAATCATAAAATAAACATAAAATACAATGGAAAAGAGCAAATTAGGACTTGATTTTCAGAAGGTTAAATATGCAAAACAATTGGCTGGCAATATCGCTGACGATGTTCAAAACTTCGTCAATGATTACACCACGGTTGCCGTAGAACGCACTCTGTGCCGTCTCATCGGAATCGACGGAATCGACAACAACGACGTTCCGCTTCCCAACGTGGTAGTAAATTCCCTCCAAGAAAAGGGAGTATTGAAAGAAGGCGTTTTGTTCTACCTCGGCAACGCCATTTTGGAAACCGGCAAGAAACCGCAGGAAATCGCCGAAGCCATCGCTGATGGCAAACTCGACATCACCCAGTTGAAAATCAACACTCCTGATGCCATCAAGAAGGCCGTTCAGCCCTATATCGACGAATGCATCACCCGCATCAAGGGCAACGTCGCTCGCCGCAACGAATATCTGAACACCATCGGTGAAGGCCCGAAGCCATACATCTATGTCATCGTCGCTACCGGCAACATTTATGAAGACGTCGTCCAGGCCCAAGCGGCAGCCCGCCAAGGCGCCGACATCATCGCCGTGATCCGCACCACCGGCCAGAGCTTGCTCGACTATGTGCCTTACGGCGCCACCACAGAAGGCTTCGGCGGCACTTTCGCCACCCAAGAAAACTTCCGCATCATGCGTAAGGCTCTCGACGAAGTCGGCGAAGAAGTCGGTCGCTACATCCGCCTCTGCAACTACTGCTCCGGCCTCTGCATGCCCGAAATCGCAG
>JAKSME010000079.1 GCA_024400785.1 Bacteroidales bacterium | reverse complement strand
TTGCTGACGCTTTTATTTCTTCCTTAAAAAGGAGGGGAATTCATTGCTGACGCTTGATTTGTTATCTTCAAAATAAATATCGCAACAGTACTAATTCCAAAAAATATTTTTGAGGAATGAAAACAAAAAGAAAAAGTTGTACTTTTGCAACGTAAAAAAAATATTATTCACTTAATTTACAGTTATGAAAAGAGCTTTTACACTTTTGATGGCTTTGGTATTCGTTTGCGCTGCCTTTGCCCAGACTGGCAAGTATGAAATTACTGGTATGCCAGTGAACAACGATGTGCCCCGTAGCAACTGGTATGGTTGGTACACTCACAGCAGTTATGTACACGTACAGGCTGCAGAAAGTGAATATCAACTTTTCATTCCGGCTGGCACTTTCAATTCCACTATCACCCTGGAACAGGTACGCTTCTACGCCATTCCGAGTGAGAACATCAACAACTACACCGGAGATCCTTTTACCTTGGATGTTGACTTTATCGTAAGACTCTATAGCGGTTCTTCTGTAAACGGTGTCGATTTCAACCCTGGTCAGCTTGCATACACCCAGGTGTACAATCCGCTTGAAGCCGGCGACCAAGTGGTTACTCTGACCACTCCTTTCACCGTGAACCCGAACGACAATGTCACCATTGGTATTTACTGCGCTGACAGAAGCGCCATGGGCCTTTGCGATGACGACCCGACTTGCGCTGGTTTGAACTTTGCCAATTGGCCGGACTATGGTGACGGTTTCCACCACTATTATTGGACGGCTGGCAATCCGGCTTGGGCTTACGAAAATGCGGAAGTACAAGAACATGACCCGTGGACCCTTTCTGTATTTTACAATGACGGCAACGGTTACCAAAGTGTCTGTGACTGGAAATCCCACATCTACGATCCCAACGATGCACAGACCTATCCGGACGACATTACCAGTCTTTACCTTGACCAATACACCGACTCCGTCTATTTCTATGGCGGCGCATTCAACTATGGTATTGACTCTTCCTACGGTATTGAATACATTGACATTTATGTTGATGGCGAAACCCCGTTCTACTTCATGGAACATGAACCTCTGACCACCGAAGCTATCAGCCACGAACAGAACTATGGCTTCCGTTATGGCCCCATTGGTTTCATCGCTGTTGAAGAAATGGCTGACTACGGTATTTCTTTCCCGTTCACCATGTGCTTTGAAGTCACTTATGAACCGGATGCAAGTTATCCGAGCTCAGATCCGAATTTGGACAACAACCGCTATTGCGTAGAATACACCAATGTTGAGCCCATTGAACCGGGCATTAACGAAAACACCAACAACCTGAATGTATATCCGAACCCGGCTTGCAGTTTCATCAACATTGAAAACGCTGCTGGCGCTCAGATTTCCATTTT
Source organism: Bacteroidales bacterium (assembly GCA_024400785.1). GTDB lineage: Bacteria > Bacteroidota > Bacteroidia > Bacteroidales > WCHB1-69 > UBA1756. Next base: position 7,904 of record JAKSME010000079.1, on the reverse strand, counting down.
CAACATCGCTGGTCAAGAAGTAATGGCTATCGAATCAGCCAATGCTAACGAGACCATCAACATTGCCAACCTCACCGAAGGCGTTTACGTTGTTCGCGTTGTCAACGGCAATGAAGTTGCTACCAGCAAGGTCAGCATCGTTCGCTAATTTCAAACTTGAGATATCAGAAAGAAAGTCCTCGGGGATCCGGGGACTTTTTTATTTATACTACCCCGCCCTACGGGCACCCCTTCTAAAAGAAGGGGAAGTATTCCGCTCCGGCATTAACCCATTCCCACCATTCCTCCAAAATCAACCGTTTTCACGTTTAACCGGCATTAACCCATTCCCACCCATTCCTCCCAAATTAACCGTTTTCACGTTTAACCGGCATTAACCCATTTCCACCATTCCTCCAAAATTAACCGTTTTCACGTTTAACCGGCATTAACCCATTTCCACCCATTCCTCCAAAATTAACCGTTTTCACGTTTAACCGGCATTCACCGAGCTCAACGTTTCTCCCTCATAGAAAACGGTTTTGAGGGAATCGCCAGTTTTGAGCGCAGCGGCGTTGGTGACAGCGACACCATTGTGATAGGTGATGCTGAAGCCACGGCGGAGGATATTCGAAGGATTGAGCAGTTGCAGTTTTTCTTCGAGATGCATGATGGCTGCCGTTTCGTGGGCCAGTTGCTGCTTACTATATATATATATGTCCGATTGAAATTTGTCGAGAGCGAACTTTTCGGTGGACAAACGGTTGGAAGTTTCCCGCTGCAAGGCAGCAGAGAAGGAGTCCAAGTTGCGTTTGTGCGTTTCGATAATGTTCTTGCCTGCGATTTTCAAATCTGTTTTGATTTCTACGAGACGTTGTGATTCGCGAGAAATGAGTTTTTGGGTTGTGAGTTTCAAATCGGATTCGCTTTTGTTGATGATGAGATTCTCGCGTTCCAGTAGCAGTCGAGCAGCTTTCAGCAACATTTCCTTGAGTTCATTCACACGGTTTTCGAAATCGACAAAGCGGTTGATGAGGTAGCAAGCAGCTTCGGTAGGGGTGATTTTGTTCGCGAAAGAGACATTGTCGGTAATGGTTTCATTGGTGGAGTGACCGATGCCGGAGAGTATGGGTAGTGGGAAGGTCGCCACTCGGCGCGCCAGTGTGTAGTCGTCGTAGCAACTTAGTCCCACGTCGCCGCCACCCCCACGGATGATGGCCACACAGTCGAACTCCCCTACCCTCTTCTCAATCTGATTGAGTTGCTCGGTCATGGTAGTCACGGCCTTTTCTCCCTGCAAAAGAGATGGAAACAGCTCTGTTTCAAAGAGGTAATGGTGTTTATCGCCCTGAAGTGTCACCATGAAGTCGCTGTATCCCTTGCTGGTTTCGATGGAGATGACAGCAATGCGTTGTGGCAGCAGGGGCATTTTCAACCTTTTGTTGGCATCAAAAATTCCCTCGGCTTTCAACCGTGCGATGGTTTTTTGGCGGTTGCGTGCCATCTCGCCCAAGGTGTAACTCGGTTCGATGTCCTGGATGTAAAGTGCCAGACCGTATTGCGGGCTGAATTGGATGGTGGCCAGACAAAGAATGGTAATGCCGTCCTTGAGTGGTTCGCCGGTTATCCTTTCAAAATTATCATTAATTCTATCAAAATTATTGTTCCAGATGACCGCCCGCATCTGTGCTTTGATTCGATTTCCCTCTTTTTCCACCAGTTCGGGGAAACAATGTCCCGTGCGAGGATAACGGTTCAGTCGCACCATTTCTGCCTGTATGTAATAGGGATATTTGTAAGTACGCTCTATCATCGACTGGATGCTTTGGCCGACTTGGGTAAGCGTATAGACAGGTTTATCGTTGAAAGTGGGCATAGTAATTAGTTGACGGATACAATTTTAATTTGCGGGACCTGTAACATGAAGGGCAGCATTTTTTCAAGTTCGGTGGAAACCGATTCCCTGTCGGCGCCCGTTTTCCACGTAATCACCACCGTAGTCACATTGACATTGTTTTTGGCTTCGGTTTGATAATAATTCATGCTGTTCACCGAAACGGAGGCGATGCTGTTGGAAAATTCGTCGCCGATTTGCTTGGCGATTTTGCGATTGGTTTCACTTCCAACAGAGAGGGCGGCTATTTCTTTATCTTTTTCTTTGATTTCCAAGTCCTTATCGGCAATCATTTTCCCCAACTGACCAGCCTGCATTTCGGCATTGAAGGCGAAGCCCGTCTGTTTCACCTTCAGCTCAGTCGTATTCAGGTTGAATTCGTGATGCATGATGCTGCGAAGGGAATCAACGAGAACGGGACTGACTTCGTCGCCGACGATGGAAAGGGTGACAACGGGCAGTTTTCTATCAAATTCCTTTTCCACATTCACCAGTTGTTGTGATTTTTTCAGATATTTACCATCGTTCAAAGCGGCGGCAAACTTATTGACTTGTGCATTAAAAACGCTTTCCCGCACAACATTGATGGCGGTGAAAAAGCTGGGAATAATGACGATGAGGGCCAAAATGATAACGAGCCGTTTCACCATTCTTTCACGGGCCTTATCCAAAAATTTGTGTTTTGGGAAGCGGAGATAACGAACCATCACGAAAGTGGCCAGTGCAATGAAGAAGGAGTTTATGAAAAAGAGGTAAAAGGCGCCGAAGGCATAGCGGAGTTGCCAGGTTGCCAGTCCGTAACCGACGGTGCAGAGGGGCGGCATCAAGGCAGTGGCGATGGCTACACCGGAAATGACGGTAAAGGGAAGATCTTTGCGGGAAGTTGCCACAATGCCCGCCAATCCGCCAAAGGTGGCGATGAGCACATCGTAAATGGTGGGACGTGTGCGGGCTAACAGTTCCGACTGGGCATCTCCGAGCGGTGAAAGCAGAAAATAAAGTGTGGAAGCCAACAAACTGACTGCCACCATCAGCAACAAATTACGAAATGACTTTTTGAGAAGTTCAAGATCATAAATGCCGACGGCCAATCCAACTCCGTTAATCGGGCCCATCAAGGGGGAAATCAACATGGCTCCGATGATGACGGCGGTGGAATTGACATTCAAGCCGATGGAAGCGACAACAATGGCGAAACAGAGCAGCCAGACATTCACCCCGCGAAATTCCACGGATTTTTGGATGGAAGAAACAGTGGCTTCGACGTCTGTATCTTCATGAATGCGAAAAAGTTTACGCAGAAAAAAAACATACTTCTGCCATCTGTCTTTCCATGGAGTGACTTTTTTCTTCGGAGACTGGGACGACTGTTCTTCCCTGTTTTGCTGTTCTATAAATTCGCTATTCGTATACATATTTATTATAAAATTCAAAAAAACTCGGCAAAGGTACATAAAAAACAACAACTAATGCTGCCTTTTTGTTGATTGTTTTGTACTTTTGCACGTTCAAATTTCAAGAAACAAAATCTTACTTATGAAAAAAATCTTTACCCTTCTTCTTTTGGTTTTCACTGCAATGATTACCCTTCATGCACAAACCTATTTGTTGAATGAAAATTTTGAAAACGGAATTCCCTCTACTTGGGGAAACATCGACCAGGATGGCGATGGATTTTCCTGGACCACACTGACTTACAGTGAAGATGGAATTGAAGCGCACGGCGGGAATGCCTGTGTCACCTCGCTTTCATACGACAACGATGAGGATGAGTCGCTAACTCCGAACAACTATTTGGTCACACCGGCCATCGCCATTCCGGCGGGTTTGACTTCCGCCCATTGCATTCGGCTCTCTTGGTGGGTGGCCGCCCAAGATCCGGAATATGCAGCTGATTATTACGAAGTTGTAGTTTCTACCACCGGGAACACGGCGGAAGACTTCGTTGAAACTCCCCTATTTGCAGAAACACTTTCCGGCAATGCGTGGATACAGCACACCGTCGACCTGACGGGTTATGCGGGCGAAACCATATACATTGCCTTCGTCCACACGGAAAGCGAAGACGAATTTATGATGAAGTTGGATGATATCAGCGTCATGTATTTTGAAGAAGCCGGCATCAGCTCATCCCCCGCCGCCGTCGACTTCGGAACGCTGGCTGTCAACACCACCTCCGCCGCCACACAGTTGTCCATTCTTTCCGGCTTGCTGGAAGAAAACATCACCGTTACCTGTAGCGCGCCGTTTGAAATCTCGCTCAATAACAACAGTTTCGGCTACACTCAAACCCTGACGCGCAACACCAACACCGCACTTTTCGTAAGATACGCTCCGACCTCAGTCGGCAATACCAACGGCGCCATCACCCTGACCAGCGGCAACACCACGGCAACCATCTCCGTGAGCGGCACAGCCATCTCTTGCGATGAAGTCCTACAACTTCCTTTCCATGAAGACTTTGAAAGAGAAGTATCGCCCTGTTGGACCAACATCGACGAAGACCGTGACGGAAACCGTTGGTTGTGGATGCACGACGGGTACGGACACGAGAGCGACGGGTACTACATTTCATACTCCTACGATGAAAATTCTTGGGAAGACCTGATGCCCTTCGATTGGTTCATCACCCCAAAAATCCACATTCCCGACAACGGCGCACACCTGAATTGGTGGGCGGCCGCATACACCGAAGACTGGCCCGACAACAGTTATGACGTTATGATTTCCAACACGCTGGACATCAACAGTTTCGTTTCCGTTTACAGTGAGACCGTCACCAGCGAGGAGTTCGGTCAGCGTTTCGTGAACATTTCTGATTTCAACGGACAGGATGTCTATATCGCATTCGTGCATCACACCAACACCAACGAAACCGAAGACTCCTACGCTTTGGTTATCGACGACATCACCATGGAAGCGGGTTTGGGCATTGACGATGAAGCGGTCAGCAATTTCAGCCGCGTTTATCCGAACCCGACGAGCGGTGCAGTAACGATTGAAACCGCAAACAACGGAGCGACAACGGTGGAAGTTTATGATGTTTTTGGCAAACGGGTTCTTTCAGAGAATATTTTTGCCGGCACCGCCGACATCAACCTCAGTCACTGCGCCAACGGAACCTATTTCTTCAGAATTGTCGGTGCCGACAGTGTGGAAACGATAAAAATCATCAAACGATAAGCCATGAAACGAAGCACTTTGTTTTCTTTGGTACTGACGATGGCCCTGTTCATCGTGGCACCGGCGCTGAAAGCACAGAGCACTGCGGCTGGCGACAAAATTGTGGGAACTTATTATGTCAAGGACGATCAGTCGCCGGAAGAGGCAAAAATCAAAATATACCGGACCACGGCCGGAACATACGCTGGGAAAACCATTTGGGTGAAAAACCCCAATTTCAAAGATGGGACGCCCAAACGCGACATCAAGAACCCGGACCCCAAAAAGCGCAACACCCCTGCCAACCAAATCACGATGTTGTTTCATTTCAAATATGATGCCAACAAAAAAGAATGGGTTGATGGTGAGATTTACGATCCCATTCATGGGAAATATTACAAATGCAAAATGTGGTTTTCTGACTCTAAAACCTTGAATTTGAGAGGTTATATTGGAATCCCAGCATTGGGAAGAACGATGAAATGGACGAAAATCAGTTAGGTACCAATGAAGCATCTCATCCTCTATATAATCATCATCAATGTGGTTACGTTCTGTTTGTATGGCGTCGACAAGCATCGCGCCAAACGAAAAATGTGGCGCATCCCAGAAGCTGTCTTGTTGCTTTTTACCATCATCGGAGGCAGCATCGGCGCAGGGATGGCCATGCACTTCTATCGACACAAAACCAAACACAAAAAATTCGCCTTCGGCGTGCCCATCATCTTCATCCTGCAGGTAGCCGTCGCTGTTTCCCTTTATGTCAAATAAAAAAACTTATATTATGAGATATCAACCACTTTCAGCAGAATTTTACATTAGAAACAGAAAAAATGTCGTCGGTGAAATCGAGGAAAAATCCTTGGTGATATTGACATCCAACGATGAATTTCCGCGTTGCGGTGACACCACACAGCCGTTCCGCCAAAACTCAGAAATGCTCTACCTCACAGGCATCGACCAGGAGGAGACTTTCCTGACCATCGCCCCCTGGCATCCGAATCCGAGTTATCGCGAAATTTTGTTCATCAAGAATCCGAGTCCCGAAAAAATCATCTGGTTCGGGCACAGACTTTCCAAGGAGCAAGCATCGGAACTTTCTGGTATTAAAACAGTTATGTTTACGGAAGAATTTCCCAATGTGCTGCAAGACCTGATGTGCAATTCACAAAATGTGTACCTGCATTTGCCGGAAAATCCGCGCATGCGCTGGCCGATGATTACGCAGGAATATCGTTTTGCCAAGCAGTTGAAGGAGGAATATCCCTTGCACAACTACCGCCGTCTGGCCCCCATTCTTTACCCGCTTCGCTGTATGAAATCGGTGGAAGAATTGGAGACCATGAAGCGGGCTTGCGACATCACGACAAAAGCGTTCAAGAGAGCGGTAAAAGCCATTCAGCCAGGAAAATACGAATACGAAATTGAAGCCGAGCTCACTTACGAGATGATTCGCAATGGTGCGACGACGCACTCTTTCGCCCCCATCGTTGCGGCTGGCGACGACACCTGCATCCTTCACTACATCAAAAACGACAAACAGATGAAAGACGGGGATTTGCTGCTGATGGACTTCGGGGCCGAATATGCCAACTACGCCGGTGATGCCACCCGTACCGTGCCGGTCAACGGAAAATTCACCCCACGGCAGAAAGAAATTTACAACAGCGTGCTCGCCATCTACAAAGAGACCATTCCGCTTTTCAAACCGGGCATGACAATTCACAAAATCAATGCTTACGTTTTTGAACGCATGAATGAAGAATTGCAGAAACTTGGTTTGTTGACCGCGGAGGACATCAAGAACCAGAATCCCGCATGGCCGGCTTTCAAGAAGTATTACATGCACAACACCTCCCACTTCATCGGACTTGACGTTCACGATGTGGGTGAGCGAGACTGGGCCTTCCAACCTGGCATGGTATTAAGCTGTGAACCTGGTATTTATGTTGCCGAAGAAGGCATCGGTGTCCGCATTGAAACTGATGTTTTGGTGGCTGAAAATCCCGTCAACCTCATGCCGGATCTTCCTGTGGAAGTGGATGAGATTGAAGCCATCATGAAGCGATAGCGTGCACAGAGAAATCATACATCCAACGAAATAAACAAAAAAAGAGATGCTAAATCGCGTCTCTTTTTTTATCTCAAGTCGTAAGTCTCAAATCAGAACCTCTATCTTTTCACAATCTTCACGGTTTCCACCAATCGGCCATCTTCTATTATTCTCACAAAATAAATCCCTGATTTACAATTAGATAAATTGACAATAGCGCTATTTTCCGATAAAGAAACTTTATTTACCAATTTACCGAAAACGTCATAGATTTCAGCGTTGTTGCCCTGGGAAGTGAGGATGGTGATTTGCTCGCCGCACGGGTTGGGGTAAATTGTCACATTCCGGCCGTAGTCAGCATGGGCGATGGCGGTGTTGGGTGCATATTGATACCAAAAGTCGAGACTGTCGAAAACAACAGTTTGAACGGTTTCGCGAATGATTTGCGCGGTAGCGGCGTCAACGGTCAGGTTATTGGTGATGAGTGCCGGTGACTTGCGGAAGAGAATTGTATAGAAAGTAACCGCAGCGGCGTAAGTTCCTGCTACCGAGGGGTGACTTTCATCGGAGCTGTAAAGTTCGATTTCCGGGTGACTGTCGCGGATGGCGTGCCACACGCGGCCCACGGGGGAAATTACAGCGGCGTTGTCAGCAGCCATCTGCATGTAACGCCAGTAGAGCAAACTATCCATGCCTTGGTAGGTGCAGAGGGGGGGATAATTGGCGCAGTTGGTGGCATCGCCGTTTTTGCGTCCCCAGGTCATGTAGAAGACGATGTTGGCAGAAGGAGTCACATTGCGAATTTGCTGACAGAGC
>JAKSME010000078.1 GCA_024400785.1 Bacteroidales bacterium | reverse complement strand
GGAAAGAGGTCGTTAAGGTATTGAAATGCGGAGGTGGCCAGCAATTCGCCGGTCACACTGCTGGAGGCCATGTTGCCCAAGTCGGCAAGGCCTTCCTGTGATGATTTAAGAAGCGACACATATTTCAACAGAGCGGGGCGCTCCGCTGGAAAGGATTCCGCCAGTTTTTCTGCAAAATTTTCGTAACCATTGGCAAAAACAAAATGTTCGCCATTTAAGAAAATCTCATCAAAGCATTCTGTATCAAGCTGTTGCCATGGAAGATTGAGGAGGTTGAACTCCGAAAAAAGTTGATGGAGAATCTCACCTTCTCCCAAACCGCCAACGTAATGGAAACCGGTGTCGAAGCGCTGGCCGTGACGTTCGAAGGTTTGCAGACAGCCACCGATTTGGTTCCCCTGTTCGAGCACGCAGACCTCGTGGCCTTGCTTGCTTAATAGGTAGCCACATTCCAATCCGCCCAAACCAGCACCGATGATGATGAAACGCATGTCGTAAGGTTAAGGTATCTTCTATTAAAATTCTACGGCAAGTTTCAGGTTGATGGTTCTGCCGGTGAGGTAGTTGGGCACGCCTCGCATGTAGTTATTGATGTCGGTAACCCATAGGTAAGAAGATACGTTGTTGATATTGAGGATGTTAAATATTTCGAGAAAGATGCCCGCATTTTGGATGGAGCGAAGGAAACCACTTTGATGCTTCATGCGGTCGCGACTTTGTTCAAGAAACATGTAGGAAAAGCCGACGTCGACGCGGCGATACCAGGGGGTGCGGAATACTTGTTGATAGCGTTGCGCATTGGGTGCCCCGTAAGGAAGTCCACTGGCGAAGACGAAATTGAGGTGAACGCGCAGAGGGGTAAAGTACGGCACGTGGTCTTGGAAGAAAATGTTGATGGAAAAGCGTTGGTCTGAAGGACGCGGAATGTAACCGGGTTCAACGTAATTCCCGTTTTTGTCATAGTAGAAGTCGTTGAGCAGGTCTTCTGCGGTTTTCATAAGCGAGAGGGAAATCCATGATTCAGTGCCGCGGATGAATTCACCGCTGAGTTTCACATCGATACCGGTTGCATATCCCTTGGCATCATTTTCTGCTGAGTAGATGATTTGTACGTTGTCGATGCTGTAAGATATGAGGTCGGTGAGATATTTGTAGTAGGCTTCCGCCGTGAGTTTGAAGGGGCGATTCCACATCTTGAAGTTGTAGTCGGTGGAGAGTGCCACTTGGTAGGAGTGCTGCGACTTGATATGGTTGTTGAGTGTTCCATCGGGGCGGCGCATTTCTCTGTAAAATGGCGGTTGATAATAACTTCCGGCTTTCAGGCGGAAGATCCATGCGTGTTTCCATTGCGGGGTGAAGGAAAGAATGAAGCGGGGCGAAACGGTGAACTCGTTGTTGAAGGTCCAATAATGAGCGCGGAGGCCGCTGTTGAGTGTCCACTTGCTGTCACGGTCGATGGTCCAGGAAGATTGAACGAAAGCGTTCATTCTCACCGTATTGATGCTGTTGTCGGCGGTGAAGAAATTGTTTCCGAAGTCAAGAACCCGCGAGGGATCGTCCCAAGGTGTTTCCACGCCGGGAGTCGTTGGCAAGCAGGGAAGGGTGTAGCCGCTCGAGTCGAACATCGTCCACTCTTTGATGTGGTCGTTGATGATTTCGTTCTGCGCCTTGATGCCCCATTCGATTTTATTGGCGGAAAATTCGTGTTGCCCGCGCAAATCAACGGAAGTCACAATGGCGGAGAGGCGGTTGCGGGCATGTTCCAAAAAAGTGCCGTAGCCTCTTGTGTTGGTGACGTTGGCGATGTCGTCGTCATCGCTGCCGAGGTCGGCTTCAATATCCTTCAACCAGTATTGGCTTTGAAGGTCGTAGGTCTCGGTCTCTTTGGCGTAATAAGAAGATACGATGAGCTTGTAAAGGTCGCGATGGTTGGGTTTGAAAGAAAGTGTCAGCCCGCCGAGATAGTTTTCGTATTGGTCAACTTCCTGCCCATCATAGTAAATGATAATGCGTTGCGAGGTGGAGAAGGTCCCGAAGTTGGTTTCTCGGTCTTCAGGAATGAATTTGTATTTGTTTCTTGAAAAATTGCCCAGAAAGTCAAGACTCCATTTTTCAGAGAGTTTCCAGGTGAGCAGCGTCTGAACGTCGAAGAAGTTGGGTTTGTAAACGCCCTTGGTTTCCAACGACTTGAACAGGTAGCTATTGGTTTTGTAGCGGGCACCGATGAGGAAGGTGAATTTGTTGTTGACGTTACCTTCCGCGTGGGCGGATGCCCCGAGGAGGCTGGCGGTGAAGCCGCCGGCATAACGTGTCGGCTTTTTATATTCCACATCCAAAACGGAGGACATTTTGTCGCCGTATTTGGCTTCGAAGCCGCCGGCGGAAAATTTCACGCTTTCGGTGAGGTCCAGATTGACAAAGCCGAGGCCTTCCTGTTGCGCACTGCGCACCAAAAACGGGCGGTAAATCTGTATGTCGTTGACGAACACGAGGTTCTCGTCGTAGTTGCCGCCACGCACGTTGTACTGGCTGCTAAGTTCGTTGGTGGAAGATGCTCCCGGCATCGACTTGATGAGCGCTTCAACACCGCCGGTTGGGGAGGGCATGGTGAAAGAGGCTTTGGGATCGATGCGGGTGTAGGCATCGGAGCGGCTCTCTACAACGGTATATCCATCCAAAGTCTCGCTGTTTCCCGAAAGAACGATGGTGAAAAGTGTGTCGACACCTTTGGCCAACTTGACGGAGATGAGCGTGTCGTGAAAGGACATGTGCTGGAAAAGGATGCCGGTTTCACGCCCCGCCGGAATTTTAACGGAGAAATTTCCATTGGCGTCACTCAAATTGGAGGTGTTGTCGTGAGTGCAAATCAACAGCACATTTTCCACCGGATTACTGTATGTATCAAGAACTTTCCCTTTGAAAACTACCGTGTGCTGTGCCCACGCGCTAACGGAGAGCAAAAGTGAAATTGTAACAGCAGCGGCAATCTTTCTGAAATTCATTATTTATTATATATATGTATTAATTATCGCGCTTAATAACTTAAATCTTGTGATTTTATTGCATGAAAGTTGGAAGTAGCGACAAAAAAAAACAGCCACCTTTCGGCGACTGTCTTTTCATAAAATCCCAAACAAAAATTTTATAAAACCCCTTTTTTATCTGCTTCAAGAATGCTATTCCAAACGCCATTTTTATTCATGGTACGCATGGCTTTAGCGGAAACCTTCAGAACTACCCAGTCATTCAATTCAGGAACGAAGAATTTCTTCGTGTGAAGGTTGGGTTTGAAAGTTCTTTTGGTTTTAATATTAGAGTGGGAAACATAGTTTCCTACGATTGCTTTCTTTCCGGTGATCTGACAAACTCTTGACATCTCTCTATTCTTTTGTGATTATTTGCTTCAAAATTGGACTGCAAAAATACAACTTTTTTTTAATAGTGCAACTTCTTCCTATCATTTTCTTTAAATATTTTTATAAAATCTTCTATATCAGAATGATAGGTTAATTTTTTATTCTCTTTTCCACCTTCAATTGTTTTTATCTTTTTGGATGGGAAATAGAGTTGAAAAAGGCCGCAATCATCAGTAACACAAATATTTAAATCTTGTTTTGCTTGTATGGCGGCCAGCCGGAAGTCTTCCAGTCGAAATGCTTGTGGAGTTTGTGCCAATCGGAAATTATTGCGGTTTTTGGCGCGTATTACGCAGTTGTTTTCAACTTCCAAAAGTGTGTCGCTAAGAGGAATGACGGGGATGGCGGCAGACACTTCGGAGAGAGCGTCCAGCAGGCGGTTGATAAGTTCGAAAGACACAAACGGGCGGGCGGCATCGTGGATGAGGATGTTGCCGGTGTCGTTCCCGCACGCCTCAACCGCTGCCACGGAAGAAAGGTATCGTTCCGCCCCGCCGGGCACGGTCGTGTTCCACTTGCGGAATCGCCCGTTGGCACGGATGGCCTCGGTTCGCGCTATGTAATCCGGGTGCGAAACTACCACAATGCGGTCGATGCGCGGATGCGCTTCAAAAACCGCTATCGTCCGCTCCAACAATGTCTTACCGCCCATATCTAAAAACTGCTTCGGCTCTTTTGCGCCTGTGCGCTCGCCCACACCTCCAGCCAAAATTGCTACTGTATTCATCCGCTCGCTACTGTTTACTCCTGTTTCATCATTTCTGTAAATGAATCCGGAATCTTGATGCTCGTTGGCCCCGGAACATTGACTTTTATTTTGTTGATGTCAGCTTTGATGACGACATCTTCAGAATTGATGTTGATTCCCAATTGGTTGAAAAAACGGAAATCAGCCGTCCCACTCTCGACGTCTCCCGGCGTGAAAACATAGTTGCTATAGGTGATGACCACATCGCGCATGCTCTTCAAATCGGTGATGTCGTTGGAAAGAAGAATCCCATTTTCTCCCAATGTCATTTCTTGCATGATAGAAACATTTCCCGCACTGTTGCTGCGCTGCGGTGAAATGAGTTTCACCGTGCCTCCATCTTCCACCAGTTGCAGGTTGTTTTCAAAATCTGTAAAATCTCGGGCAGTCAACAGCGATTGCACCATCTGAAAGTCCAGCGGAAAACCAAAAAGTTTGAACATGATGCTGTAATCTCCCCGGTAATACTGTTTCTCCAGTTTGTTGACCAATATCACGGAATCGGGAGTGAGTACCACACGGGCCAACTCGATGCCGGATTTGTTCAGGTTGAAATAGAGAAGACTGTCGGTGCGGTTAACGAAAAAGCATTGGAAAGCGAGTTGCTCTCCGTTTTGCTTCATGTTGATTTTCAGTTGGTAGGAAATCCAATTGTAATGATTGTTCCATAAGGGATTTTTAACTTTTACCTGGGGTAAAGAAATATTCCCTACCGTTGCTTTCAGTTCCAAAAGCGGTTTCAAACTGTCGTTAGTTTGTGCATCAACATGAACACAAAAAAGCGTTAATAGGAGGAATAAACTCAGACAGATTTTTTTCATCGTTTTGGTTTTTCCACCTATTAACGCACTTTTTATACAAATAGTATAAACTCCTCTACTCCCAAGTCTCAAGTCCCAAGTCTCAAGTCTCACTTCCCAACCACGATTTTTGCGGAGGAGACGACGTTGTCGCTGTTGGTGATTTTGACCGTGTAAATTCCGGCGGCCAAGTCGTTAAGGTTAAGTTCGGTTCTGTTGGAGACAATTTCTTGGTTCAGCAACAATTTGCCAAATACGTCATAAACAGCAATTTGACCGTTAGCGATTTCACAATCAACAAAGCAAGTGCCCGTTGTCGGGTTCGGGAAAACGGAGATGTGGCGGTTGTATTCGGTGATGCCGGTGCCGAGAGTGGTGAAAGTGCCGATGACACTCCAGTCGCTGATGTTGTCGCTGCTGCAAACCCCTTGAACGTAAACGTCATATTCGGTGTTTTCGGTCAAGCCGGTGAGTGTATAGACGTTGTTGTTGGCTGTAACCATGGTGCCGCTTCCATGAGCGAAACCTCGCGGCCCATATTCGAGATTCCAGCTGCTGGCATTGCCACCTTCCCAAGTTACAGTGGCAGAATTGGTTGTAACATTGGAGATGGTGATGCCGGTTGGAATTTCGCAGTCGCTGGAAGCACCCACGCGGATGTCATCGATGTCGATAACGCTGCTCAAATCGATGCTTTGTGTCATGTTGCCAAGGTCGCCCATGATGTCTCCCATATTTTCCATATCCACATAGCTGACGAAAGCGATTTGCAGTTCGGAAGAGGTCGCGGGGATATTGACGCTTTCGCGGTTCCAGTCGGTAGTGGTGTTGGTGTATTGAGCGATCCAAGCCCAGTTGCTGTTGGGGGAGGTTCGATAATAAACGTGCAAGGTGAGCGGAATCATCATGGAGTGTTGGCGGCGGAAGAAAGTGAGTTGGGTGGGGACGGTGAGCGCGGTATTGTCAAGGATGGGGGAGATGATGCGTGCGGAGCCGGTGCCGAAGTTCATCATGCCGCCGAACATGGAGAGAAAGTCCATGATGGTGGGTTCGCCGCCGTTCATCAGGTCGCCGAACATGGAATTGGAGTAGGTGATGCCGTAGGCGCCGGTGTGGGCGCTGTAGTCGACTTCCCAATTGTCGCTGGCTTCGAGCACTTCGCTCATCCAGCAGCCGAGATCTTGTGTGGTGAATGTTTCTTCGAAAGGTGTGTTGTCATCGATGGTGATGGTGGGGCAAGCGCTGGTAAAGCTAACTGGAAGCGTCCAATAGGAATAGTCGTCGGTGCCGCAGATGGCGCGAACTCTAACGGTATAATCGGTGGAGGGGGTGAGTCCGGTGAGGGTGAAGGGGTGGGTGGTGGCGGTGGTTGTGACACCGTTGCATTCAACCTCCCACTGGCTTTGTGAGGCGCTGCCCGGGGTCCAATCCACGTTGGCGGTGGTGGCAGCGATGGCGGAAATGGTGACATCGGTCGGCTCAGCGCAGCTGAGTGCGATGCGGGCATTTACATTGTCGATGCAAACGGTTGATGTGGCGGAGGTGCTGGCATCCGTCCAGCGGAAAGCGATGCGGGCATGAACATTGTTGCAAACCGGGTAGTTGCTCAGGTCGTAAACATGGTTGGCGCTCGGTGTTGTTGCATAGTTGTTGCTCGGAATGTCGCAGATGGGGGTAAAGGTGGAAGCGTCGGTGGCATTGGTTAAGAAACCGAGAGTGAGGACGCCGGCGGTATCGGTAGACATAGCCGTGGTGAAAAGCAGTTGCAATTCATTGAGAGCGTTGCTAAATTCTGGCAGAACGGCGAAATTGTTGTCTCCGGCATTGGCCAAGGTGATGAGGCCGAACAGGGTGCTGCGGCCGGAGGTGATGGCGAGAGCATTGTCGTTGGCGGTGGGGCTGTATGTGCCGTTAAACACCTTCGGTTCATAACCGGCGGTGCTGCCGCTGTAAATGTAACTCCAGCAGTTGGCCATCGGCCCGGCGGCGGAGATTGCCGTTGATGCGGTATAACTGCCGAAATCTTCGGTGTAAGGAGCATTGACGGTGACAGTTACTGCATCGCAAGGCGTGGTGAAACTCACGGGACCTACCCATTCGGAGGTGGAGCCACCGCCGCAGTTGGAACGAACATAAACATCGTAAGCGGTGCCAGACGCGAGACCGGTGAGGGTGGCGCTGGGAACATTGCTGACCGTGCTCAAAGTACCGGTGCCGGGAGTGTAATTGGCAAGCCCATATTCAACATCCCAGTCGTTGGCACTGCCCTGCGGATTCCATGAAACGGTAGCCATCGTGGAAGTAAAATCGTCAATGGTTAATTGCATGGGAGCGAGACAGTTAAGAGTGCCTTCAAGAAGAATGTCATCAAGGTAGATACCATCGGTCAGCAATTGTGTTATGCCTTGGAAGGCCAGCTGGAAGTAGGCTGGGTTGGTGGGCAGAAAGATGGAGTCGCAGACGAACACATCGGAAACGGTGGTGTAACTGTGGAGCGGGATCCAATCTTCTGCGGGATTGGTGCGATAGTAAACATGCAAGGGTGACGCACTGAAAAGATTGGTGGCTTGACGATGGTAGAAGGAGAGTTTGGCTGGACCGGTCAGTGATGAAAGGTCGAGCACGGGGCTGATGAGCCAGGTGGTGTCTGTGGTGAAACCGGCCGACAAATAGCAGCTATAGGTGTCGTTGTGAACTTGGGTGGTGCTGCGTACCCAAGCGTGGCCGCCTTCCTGCGTCCAGTTGGCGAATGCTGTGCTGTCTTCGAATTTTTCGGAGTAAGGCTCGTTCATGGAAACAACGATGGTTTGTGCAGAAGCGCGAAAACTTATTGCACAACAAAAAATGACCATGGCTGCGGTCATCAATAAATTAGAAATTTTTTTCATAAATATGCTCTTTTATAATATTCAATACAAAGAATTAACAACTCTTTTGTCTCTTGCAATGCGGCCGCAAAAATAAATAAATTATTTGGAAAGTCGTAAGTGATTAAATGAAAAATTTTAGTGTTCTAATACATTTTTTACCTATTTTTTCAATAAAAAAGAAGGGAAAAGAACCAACTTTCCCCTTCCATATTTTAGATGTGAATGATGGATTAATCTTCTAAATCGAGGTCTTCATCATCTAAGTCGAAGTCTTCTTCATCCACGTCAAAGTCGCTCAAATCTTCCATATCTTTGGCGGCTTGATTCATTTTTTCAACACCTTCTTTGGCACAATCCAAACCGGCTTCCAATATTTTGGTGTATTGTTCTTCAGTGAATTTGGCTTCTTTTTCTTTAGCATCTAATTTTTCTGCAATTTTGGCGGCTTTTTCGTAATCACCAGCTTTGCAAGCTTTTGAATAATTGTCAATTAAGGAGTCAACTGATTGACCGCAAGATGCGAACAAAAAACAGGCAACAACTGCCAAGACAATGAATTTTAACGCTGAGAAAGTGTTGAGTTGAAATTTTTAAATTGTATCTTTGCCGCTTGTTAAATTCAATCTATTATGAAAAAAATATTATCTATTTTTGTAACCAGTATCTTGTTTATTATTAATGGTTTAGCGCAAACTCCAGCGGTCTCTATCACGGTGGATGAAGTCGCTCCGACAAGTTTTACTTGTACTTTTGCTCCGAACAGTGCCTGCGCAAGTTATGCAATTTTGGCAACTGAACCCGGCGAAGTGGAAATGTATGTCGGGTCCTTTTTTGGAAGTACTTTGGAAGAAGTCGTAAGTTCTTGGGGAATTCACCTCGACACCGCAACTTCATACACGTGGAACGATGAAATCGTGCCTGGAACCACGTATGTTGTTTACGCTCTCGCCATCGGTGCCAACGACGTCGCCATCCTCAACACCGATACACTGACCACCCTTGCTGCCGGTGGCTCCGGCCCCAGTATTATCACCCTTTCCGTTACAGAAATCGGTGACACCTCTGCTACCACCACCGCCATTCCCAACGACCAAACCTCCCTTTTCAAAGATATGATTGTTACACGTCAACTTTTTGAAGAACAGGGAATTAACGGAATTAGCTATATGCTCCAGGCCTACGAATACACTTACTATGCCACTGACACATGGACCTGGCGCTCTCTTGATCCCGGCACAGAGTATTACTTCATCGCTATGGGAATGAACGCTAACGGGGAATGGGGCGAACTGGCCACCTTCCCGTTTGCCACTACCGGTGAGTCGGGAATCGCAGCTGCTGCAACCCCATCTTTCCAACTCTACCCCAATCCCGCCACCGACTTTGTGCGCGTCAGCGGCCTCCCTGTCAACAGCAAACTTTCGCTCTTTGATGCGCAAGGACGTGTAATACAACAGATTACAGTTGTTGATGCTGAGTGCGAGTTGCCGTTGTCCACTCTTCCCGCTGGCTTTTATTTCGTGGCATTGCAAAAAGAAAACGGC
>JAKSME010000077.1 GCA_024400785.1 Bacteroidales bacterium | reverse complement strand
ATGAAGATGCAACCATTTCCACCGACCAGATTCAGTATTGGGTTGGTGAAGGACAGTACAATGCTGTTATGATTGTTAGTTGGTGTGAACCGGAAGTGGCTTTCGCTTGGGGCTATCGTTTCCAGACCATTTCAACGACCGTAGAGACCATGTTGAGTGACATAGCTGCAGCGGACCCGCGTTTCGCTTACGCTATCTCGGGTGGCTTCCTTACCGATATCACGTATCAGGATGAGCAGTACGATTTGGCCATTGCTCCCGACTATATCGTGTACAACCACAATGGAGGTTCTGCCGGTGGTGTTGAAAGTGAGACGATTTCAACAGGGGATTACATCAAGTTCGGTGGTTATGGTTGTGCGCAGATGGATGAAAACTGGGTGAGCACTTGGAGTACGGAAGTATTACCTGTTGCACCCATCGAAACGGAAGACACGACAGTGATTATCGATACCACCATATTTGATGGAATTGTCGGCACGGAGGGTTGCCAGGGGATTTTCTGCGAGGATCCCGCTATCCTGGGATGGGCTACCAATTGTCAGATTGAAAGAGGGTTGCAGGACATTGCGATTCCCGGTTTGTGGGCTTCCTATGGCACGGAAAATGACGCCATTGGCGCTGCTTCGGAAAATACGATGGATGTTGTCAGCTTGGGTGATGCCGGTGTCGCCATCCTCACTTTCGACCAACCCATCCAAAACGGTGATGGATATGATTTCGCTGTTTTTGAAAATGCACTCAACGACGTCTTTCTTGAACTCGCTTTCGTAGAAGTCAGTTCCGACGGCATCCATTATGTGCGTTTTCCTGCTGTTTCTAACACTTCCACCGATGTTCAGATTGATAACGCCGGTACGGTCGATGCCACCCGCATTCACAATCTGGCTGGAAAACATCGTGTCGGTTGGGGCACTCCTTTCGATCTGGAAGAACTTGCTGGTAACGAACTTCTTGATATCAACAATGTTACACACGTGAAAATTATCGATGTCGTTGGCTCCATCAATCCAGAGTATGCTTCCCGTGACAAGAACAACCACATCATCAATGATCCGTATCCCACTAATTTCGCATCCAGCGGTTTTGATCTCGATGGTGTTTGTATCCTCAATGGATGGCATCCGGGCCAGTCTTCAATCCATGATTTCGCCATGGAAACTTTATCGGTTTATCCGAACCCTTGCAACTCATATTTGATGGTAGAGACTTCTGTTAATGAGGTTGTTACATTATATGATGCACAGGGCCGCATGTTAATCAGACGGACCGCCACCGACTCACAGACGGAGTTGAATCTTCGTGACATTCCTGCAGGAATCTATTTCTTGAAATGCGGTGCTGCTTCTGCAAAAGTGGTAAAGAGATAATGGGTAATTGTTAATGCGCATTCGCTCCATCATCTTCCTGACAATCATACTGTTGTGCTTGCAACTGCCGGCGCAGGTGGTGGATAGTGTTCAGGGAAAAATTGAAAGTGTTCGCGGGAAAGTGGAGATGCTGCCGGAAATTCAAGTGCGAGGGCAGTCGGAATTTGTTTCCGTTGATGCAGTGCAGCCCACGCAGCTGATGAGCAGCAAAACGCTTTCGGTGTTGCCCGCCGTGCAGGTTTCCGACGTGCTGAAACTGATGTCGGGCGTGGTAATCAAGGACTATGGCGGTGTGGGCGGCATGAAGACGGTGGCGGTTCGCGGTTTCAGCAGCCAGCACACGGCGGTGGCTTACGACGGCATTGTGGTGGCCGACGGTCAGACGGGCCAGATTGACCTTTCGCGGTTTCCATTGCAGAACGCCGGAGTCGTGCAGTTGGTGATGGGGCCGACGGGACCCGCGGCGGCTGCCCGCACGGCCAGCGCAGCGGGAACGCTTTTCATCCACTCCGCCTTCTTGCCCGATTTTACATACGACCGACAACGATTGCACCTTGACGCCTGCTTTACCGGCGGCTCTTTCGGTCTTATCAATCCTTCTTTGAGAATCGATAATCTGATTTTGAAAGATACCATTAGGCGGACAACGATTTCTTCATCTTTGTTTATCAATTATTTACAATCAAAAGGCGATTATCCTTTCACTCTTTATTATGGTGCCGCGGGTGACAGTACTTCGCAGGAACGCCGCGAAAATTCTGATGTCAAGACTTTCAATGTGGAAGAAAATCTGAAATTCAAATTTCGTGGTCGTGCGTTTTTGAACGCCAAATTCTACTACTACCAGTCGGAGCGCGGGCTGCCCGGCGCCGTACTTTTTTACACGGTGAAAAACGGGCAGCGCCTTTACGACCAGAATGCTTTCGGACAAATCGACCTGCAATTTCCGAACATGAGTGTTTGGAAATATCGGATGCTGGCCAAATTCAATTTCAGCGGTCAGCGTTATTACGATGGCGAGTACCTCAATGCGGCGGGATACATCGACAACCGTTACTTCCAACGCGAATACTATCTTTCCAACATTGTCCAATTTCAACCTATCGACATCTTTGAAATTTCGTTGGCTAACGACCTGGTTTTCGGGAATATGAATGCCAATCTCACCGACTTTGTCACGCCGTCGCGTTTGCAGGTGCTTACCGCACTTACGGCCGCTGTGCGAACGCATTTCCCAGAAATCAATGCGCAAGTGCGACTTTTGCACACCGGTGTCGCCAACTGGACCAAGCGCGGGACGGCGGCCAAAAACCTGAGCCGCTTTTCGCCTGCCGCCAGTTTTTCCATCAATCTTTTGGGAAAAAAGCCCTCCATCGATTTATATTTCCGAACTTATTACCAAAATATTTACCGAATACCAACCTTTAACGACCTGTATTACAATGAAGTAGGTAATACAAACCTGCGTCCGGAAAATGCACATCAAGTGAATGCGGGCGTTACATTCGCGCGAAGTTTTGTAAAAACGCAAAAAATGGTTGGAAATGAACCTTTTGATAATGTGTATCTTGAAAAAAGGTTTGAAATGAATGTGACGGCCACGCTCGACGGCTATTATAATCGGGTGAAGGACAAGATTGTGGCCATTCCCAGCAAGAATCTCTTTGTGTGGTCGATGCTGAATTTCGGTAAAGTGGAGATGAGTGGCTTGGATGCCACGGCAACAACAACTTTCAAATACAACCCTTCTTGTTTCAAAAGTGCCTCATTGTCGGGAAGTTACTCATTGCAGCGGGCGGTAGACAAGACCGACCCCGCAGGAAAAACCTATGGTCATCAGATTCCGTACACCCCGCTCCATTCGGGCTCTCTGTCGGCGTTGGTGGAATTTTCGTGGAGCAGACGCTGTAATCTCAAAATCGGCTACACCATGGTGGCGGCGGGAACCCGTTACACGCTCCAACAAAATGTTCCGCAAAACGAACTGGCTCCCTACACCGACCACAGTCTGTCGCTTTCAACTGAAATCGTGATTGGCGACCGTAGACACAGGCGGGCTTACGACCAATGCAAACTCGGTTTCAAAGCTGAATTGTTGAACCTGGCTGACAAGCACTACGAAGTAATTCGCAACTATCCCATGCAAGGCCGGAGTTTCCGCTTGACGGGTTGGGTGAAGTTGTAAGTTCTTTTTTTGATTTGAATTTTTTAATATTACCACCCCTTTATCCCCTCCTTAAAAAGGAGGGGAATGGTCAGCGAAGAATTTATATATTGCACGATTATTTTATTTGATTCTAATTAACTAATTGATAATTAGTAAAATATAAAATAATAGGAAGGTGAATTTCCTCCTTAAAAAGGAGGGGGCAGGGGGTGGTAATATGAATATTTTATTCTGCCTTTTTATTGCATTTTTTGTATTTTTGCGCTTCGTAATGCGAATCTGCAGAATCTTTTTCAAAACGCAAGAAGATTATACCGCTGGCGAAACTTGATTTTATGATTTTTGAACCCAATTATCTATAATATGAAAATTCGATATGCCGAGCGCTCCGACTGTGCGCTTATTTTACAGTTTATCAGGGATTTAGCAGTTTATGAAAAGATGCTTGACGAAGTTGTTGCCACGCCCGAACTGTTGGAAGAGTGGCTCTTCGACAAGCATAAGGCGGAGGTGATTTTCGCGATGGAAGGCGACAGAGAGGTCGGCTTCGCGCTCTTCTTCCACAATTTCTCCACCTTTGTGGGCCGTGCCGGTATATACCTGGAAGACCTTTTCGTGTTGCCAGAATATCGGGGCAAAGGTTATGGAAAAGGACTGTTGCAGCAGTTGGCGAAAATCGCTGTGGAACGCGGTTGCGGTCGCTTGGAGTGGTGCTGCCTCGACTGGAATCAGCCCAGCATCGACTTCTACCTCTCCCTTGGCGCTCGCCAAATGTCAGGTTGGACCACCTACCGCATCGCTGGCCCGCGTCTGAAGCAGTTCTCAGAAGAGTAATCGCTCTTCGCTGCCGTTCGCAATCTGTGTGTTGGTGCGTTTTTGTAAGAAAAAAATTAATAGATCGTTTTGCGGAGTTTGAGATACGTAGGTTTTCAATAAAAATTTTTTCAGAATGTTTAGTATTCCTCTACTGTTGTTGTTGTTATGTGGCCTCGTTGCCGGCCTCGGCGCTATGCTTTTTTTGATTCCTCGGCGTTTGGGGCATCGTAAATTGGGCGCTGGCTTGCTTTCGGCATATGTGTTGATAATCGTAGTGTTAACTTTGGGTGCTTTCCGGATGCTGTTTGTTACGCAGCCGTTGGCTCGCAATTTGTTCCGTGCTGACGGCATCGAACTTGCCGATGGCTTTTCTATTACCGACCGGCATTCCACTTTTGCCATCGGCGATTCGTACGACGCCTTCACGGCACATCTGTCGGATGCCGATTATCAGCGGGTGCGGAAAACCATCACCGAGTCGTCACATTTTCTCCCGCAGCTTCAAGAAGATATTTATCAGGGGTATGACATGCATCTCAATAAAAAGCAAGTGGTTGATTTCGAGACAGATAATTACTTTGTGCGCGAGGTGTTCATCCCAGCCGAAAAGGAGGGCTATGCCCCGACCTATCATCGTATTTCACTTTCCAAAAAAAAGAAAACGCTGTGCTACGAGGATATTGACGAATAAATTCAAGGATTGCATTAGAATGGAATCTTTGAATTTTTCAATTTAATTGTATCATTGCCGCTTGAAACTTTTTTCTTTTATTGTAAATCTATTCTTAAAAAATGAAAAAGATATTTGCTATAACACTTCTGTTATTGGTGTGTGCATTCGGTTTTGCGCAAAGTGTGACGCTGACGTTCACTGGGCGCGATGCATACAACAGATATGTACAACTTAACCGAGTGATTATCAACAGTCTCACGCACTCTTGGCAGGAAACGATTGTGTGGCCCGACACAACGCTGACAATGCAGAACGAAATCGGAATTTTAGAAAATACCGGAACATTCGCATTGGCTTTGTCGCAAAATGTGCCGAATCCGTTCAATGGAAGCACCGATGTCTGTCTGACTTTGCCGAATGGCGGTCCGGTGGAGTTGGAGGTGTTTGATGTGAACGGGAAAATGGTGGCGCATTATGCCAAAGAGTTACCGGGCGGCACGCACCAATTCAGGATTCAGTTGGCGGTGGCGCAGGCCTACTTTCTTGCGGCTCGCTGTGGCGGCCAGCAGGCAACAATCAAGATGCTGAACCAAGGCGCCGGCGCATTGAACGCCATTGAATACCAAGGCTCATTTTCTGCCTTGACCTTTACCTTGAAGGGTACCACCAACAATCCTTTTTCATTTGGCGATCTATTTGAGTATGTGGGTTATGCCACGATCAACGGAAATGAGGTGGAAAGTGCAAGAATAAACCAGCCGCAGGATTCGTCGCAGAACTTCACGCTGCAATTTGATGCGGCCATCATTGAAGACGGCCAGCCCTGTCCAGGTATGCCTGCGGTGACCGATTATGACGGGAACATCTACAATACGGTTCAGATTGGCGCCCAGTGTTGGATGAAGGAAAACATGCGCACCACGCACTACTACAATGGTACGGCTATTGCCACCAGTAGCGCCACTTCGGATACTACCGCATACTATTACCACGCCAACGATGACAGCAGCAACGATTCCGTATACGGGCTCCTTTATAACTGGCCTGCAGCGGTGGGAAGTTCGTTGACTTCAGCATTCGGCCCGCAATTTGTGCAGGGTATCTGTCCGACCGGCTGGCATGTGCCCAGCGATGCAGAATGGATGCGTTTGGCCGTTTATGTGGGCAGTCAAAGTCAGTATGTGTGCGGCGATGACACCACCCATGTTTCCAAAGCATTGGCGAGTACCAACTACTGGCCACATTATACGGGTAGCAGCGATGGCTACCAGTGTTTCCCGAGTTACGATACCTATAGCAACAACGCTACTGGCTTTAGTGCGGTGCCGGCAGGATACTATGGCGGCTACTATGGCTATTTCGGACATCTTGCCGCCTTATGGAGCGCTCGCGAGTACAACGATACCAGGGCACGCCTTCACCGAATGCTTTATACGCAGCCCATTTTGGAACGTGCCCGTGAAACTAAGTATAGCGCGTTCTCTGTTCGGTGCCTTCGTGACCATGATGACGGAAATTGTGCAATTCTCCCCACCGTTACTACCAATTCGATATACGACATTTCAGCCAATTCAGCCATGGTTGGTGGCACTGTCGTTTCCGACGGCGGCGATGATCTCACCGCACGCGGTGTCTGTTGGAGTACAAGCCAGAATCCTACCATTGCCGACAGCTGTACCTTTACTAATGGTGGTGAGGGTAGCTACTCCTGTTGTGTGTTCGGTTTATTCGATAGTACAACCTACTTTGTGCGCGCATTTGCCACCAACAGTGCAGGTACAACCTACGGCCAGCAAAAGTCGTTTACAACCCCAACAGCCATCGCTTACAATGAAAACGACGGCCAGCCCTGTCAGGGATCGCCTACGCTAACCGACTACGATGGCAATAGTTATAATACAGTTCAAATTGGCACTCAGTGTTGGATGAAGGAGAATCTGCGTACCACGCACTACTATGATGGTACGGCTATTGCCACCAGTAGCACCGCATCGGCTAATATTGCGTACTACTACCACCCCAACGCCGACAGCAGCAACGATTCCGTCTATGGTCTTCTCTATAACTGGTCGGCGGTGATGAGGGGAGAGCTCTCTTCAGAAGACAACCCGAGTGGAGTGCAGGGCATCTGTCCGACCGGCTGGCATGTGCCCAGCGAAGAAGAGTGGAATCTGTTACTCGACTATGTTTGCGATCAGAGCCAGTATATATGCGGTCATACTAGTCATTTTATCTCCAAAGCGTTGGCTTCAACTATAGGATGGGCTCCAAACTCTGAATTTTTCATCAACTATCAGTGTACTCCTGGCTATAATACATCCGACAACAACGCTACTGGCTTTAGCGCGGTGCCGGCTGGCTATAGCTATGGTCAATGTGATAATTGGAGTTATAGTGCCTATTTTTGGACTGCTACCGAGACGAGCAGTGACGACGTTAGTACATACATCCTATACAGCATTGATAGTGCCGTGGAACACAACATATACGAAAAGGACATGGGGCTTTCCTTGCGCTGTGTGCGTGATTAAACCAGAAAGTTTTCTGAAAAATTCCTATGGATAAATATTTGTCGCCGACCATCTCGTTCCTGCCGTAGTGGATTTGGAACGGAATGGTCGGCGGCTATCTTGTATTAAAAGAAATTTACAAAGTCGCTGATGTCAGCTGAAGCTTAGTTCTTGCGGATGTTGGCTTTCACATTCAGGCCTTCTGCAATCTCGAAAGTCTCGCCTTCAACTTGCGGTTTGATTTCAAAATGGGTGCAAAGGGTTTCGACCTTGATGTAGTCGGCGAAAGCGGTGAAGGCCTTGTCGAGCGTTTCGTTGCTTTCAATTTCGATGGAAATTCTGTCGGAAACATCGAGGTTGGAATCCTTGCGGTAATTCTGGATTCTGTTGACCAATTCGCGGGCGTAACCTTCGTTGAGAAGTTCTTCGGAAAGTTCGATGTCCAAAGCCACGGTAAGCGCATCCTGGTTGGCAACAACCCAACCCGGAATGTCTTCCGCTACGATTTCAACATCGGTAACGTCGATTGCAACTTCTTGACCATCAATGTTCAGCGTGGCATTGCCGTTCTTTTCGATAGCGCGGATGTCGTCCTGGCTGAAAGCGGTGATGGCAGCGGCCACCTGTTTCATAATCTTGCCGCATTTCGGTCCCAACTTCTTGAAATCGGGTTTGATGCGTTTTACAAAGATGCCTGCTTCGTCGCTTACAAATTCCACTTCCTTCACATTCACTTCGTGCAAAATCAGGTCTTTCACTTTTTCGATCTGTTCTTTCAGATTGCTGGTTTCGGTGACAGGAATCATGATTTTGGCGAGGGGCTGACGAACGCGGAGGTTGGATTTCTTTCTCAAAGAAAGAATCATGGAAGACAGCTGTTGTGCCAACTGCATTCTTTCTTCCAACAACTTGTCAATCAGGTCTTCATTAACTTTGGGATAGGTGGAAAGGTGGACGGAAGTGACGTTTTCGCGGTGGGTGATGTTGTTGAGGTCGAGGAAGAGTTTGTCCATGAAGAACGGTGCGATGGGGGAGGCGATTTTGGCGATGGTTTCCATGCAGGTGTACAGCGTTTGGTAAGCGGAGATTTTGTCTTGGCCTTCGCCTTTCCAGAAGCGGCGGCGGCAGAGGCGCACGTACCAGTTGCTGAGGTATTCGTTGACGAAATCCTGAATTTCGCGGCCGGCCTTGGTCGGTTCGAATTCGGCGTAATATTCGTCACAATGTTTTACCAAAGTGTTGAGTTCGGAGAGAATCCAACGGTCGATTTCCGGGCGTTCGGCGTTCGGAATGTCGGCTTCTTTGTATTCGAAACCGTCGATGTTGGCGTACATGGCGAAGAAGTTGTAGGTATTGTAGAGGGTTCCGAAGAATTTGCGCTGTACTTCGGCGATGCCTTCGGGATCGAATTTGAGGTTGTCCCACGGTTGTGCGTTGGTAATCATGTACCAGCGGGTGGCATCGGGACCGTATTTTTCGATGGTTTCAAACGGGTCGACGGCATTGCCGAGGCGCTTGGACATTTTGTTGCCTTGCTTATCGAGAACTAAGCCGTTGGAAACCACTGCCTTATAAGCTACAGAGTCGAAAATCATGGTAGCGATGGCGTGGAGGGTGAAGAACCAGCCGCGGGTTTGGTCGACGCCTTCCGCGATGAAGCTGGCGGGGAAGTTCTTTTCGAAAATCTCCTTGTTTTCAAACGGATAGTGCCACTGGCAGTACGGCATGGCGCCGGAGTCGAACCAGACGTCGATGAGGTCGGTTTCGCGGAACATCTTCTGGCCGGTCGGGGAAACGAGCACGATGTCGTCGACGTACGGGCGATGGAGGTCAATCTTGTTGTAGTTTTCCTTGCTCATATCGCCGGGAACGAACTCCTTGTAAGGATTTTCCTTCATAATGCCGGCGGCGACGGACTTGTTGATT
>JAKSME010000076.1 GCA_024400785.1 Bacteroidales bacterium | reverse complement strand
AGCGAGAGATGACATAGCCATGAATGGGCATGCTGAAACTGTGCGTCTCATCTATCAAAGTGAGTTTCACGCTGTCGGGCATGGCCGACTCCGAAATGTCTCTGTATGCGTGGATGACCTCGTTGTCCCAATTCGCCATCAATGATTCTTCATCAATGTCTGGGCGTTCCAATTCGAGATATTCCCAGGTGTAATCGTCGTAAAGAATGACTTTTTTGAATTTATCTGCCGTGTTGAGGGTATCAATGGCTTTGGCATCCGGCTCTTCTCTTTCTGTATTTTCTTGTGCAAATATTGTGTAACTTCCTAATAAACAAATGAGTAGCAGTAATCCTATTTTCTTCATTTTCTTTTTTTTGCAAAGTATAAAGCATTCAAACGAAAATGATTGAAAATTATTGTAGAATAAGGGAAATTTGTGTTTTTTTTTGAGAATCAGCGCAGTTGCCAATCAGCGATATTCATGTCCTCACCTTGCAAAATGTTGAGGTAATTTTCGTATCGATGAGGTGCGATGTCTCCGTTTTCGAGTGCTTCCAACACTTGGCATCCAGGCTCATGGACATGCGAGCAGTTGCTGAAGCGACATTGCCCGTTAAACTGCCGAATTTCTGGGAAATAGTCGCGGATTTCTTCCGGCTTGTACTGTATCAGTCCGAACTCCTTGATGCCAGGGGTGTCGATGATGAAACCATCGCCCACGGGGAACATGCTGGCAAAAGTGGTGGTATGTTTACCCTTGCTGTGAACATCGGAAATGCTTCCCACTTTCAGATGGAGCGAGGGGTCGATGGCATTGACGATGGCGGACTTTCCCACGCCCGAATGACCGCTGCAGAGCGACACTCTGCCCGCCATCATCGCTCTCAGTGTTTCTATGCCCTCGCCTGTGACAGTAGACGTACAGAGTGTTTCATAACCGATTTTCTCGTAGATGGAGCGCAAAGCTTCTATTTCTTTCTTCTCCTCTTCTGCATAAATGTCGTACTTGTTGAAAACCAAGCAGACCGGGATTCTAAAACCTTCGGCCGAAACTAAAAAACGGTCAATGAAACCGAGCGAGGTTCTCGGTTCTTTCATTGTCACCACCAAGAAGGCGCGGTCGATATTGGCTGCAATGATGTGTGTGATTTTGGAAAGATTGGTGCTTTTCCGGTCGATATAGTTTTTGCGTGGCTCCAGCGTGGTGATGTAGCCGCAGCCGTCGGGTTCAATGATGAATTGCACATGGTCGCCCACGACAACGGGATTTGTGGTTTTTATCCCCTTGATGCGAAATTGACCGCGCAGACGGCAGCGTATCATTTCCCCGCTTTCGGTGCGTACTTCGTACCAGCTGCCTGTGGACTGCATGACAATTCCGTTGTTTTTCATGATGATGGATTTAAATAAGGGGGAATCCCCTCCGGAGAGGAGGGGAGTGGTTTACATTTTTTCAGGAACTTTGATGCCGAGTAGTGCCATCGCATTCTTGATAACCAAGGCGGTAAGTTCTGAAATTTGGAGCCTGAGGTTGCGCTTGTCGCTGTCTCCTTCCTTGAAGATGGGCGTTTCTTGGTAGAAGCGGTTGAAGTCTTTGGCAAGGTCGAAAGCATAGTTGGCGATGAGGGCCGGACTCATGGTGTTGCCGGCGGTTTGTACCACTTCGCGGAATTCGTAGATGGATTTGATAAGGTCCTTTTCCGCTTTTCCCACCTGTGTGTGGGCGGTGGTGGTGTAATCTATGCCGTTGTCGGCCGCTTTGCGCAACAGTGAGCGGATGCGTGCGTGCGTGTACTGCAAAAACGGACCGGTGTTGCCGTTGAAATCAATGGATTCTTCAGGGTTGAAAAGCATGTTTTTCTTCGGATCTACCTTGAGAATGAAGTACTTGAGGGCACCAGGTCGAATCATTTCCTAAAGTTCGTTGACATTGGTCCCCGCAAAATCCTTGCCCACTCCGGAGGTTTCTTCTTTGGCTTGGAAAATCATTTCTTCCATCAAATCGTCGGCATCAACCACTGTGCCTTCGCGTGATTTCATCTTCCCGTTCGGCAACTCAACCATGCCGTATGAAAGGTGGAAAATGTGTCGACCAAACTCTTTGTCTAACTTCTCGCCCAACACGATTTTCAACACGTCAAAATGGTAATTCTGCTCATTACCAACAACATAAATCATTTGCTGCGGTTTGAATTCTTCGTAACGAAGTTGGGCGGTCCCAAGGTCTTGCGTCATATAAACGGAGGTTCCGTCCGAGCGGAGTAATACCTTTTCATCCAAACCTTTGTCGCGCAAATCTACACGCACAGAACCATTGTCGGCTTTGTAGAAGACGCCTTTTTGCAGGCCTTCTTCTACTAAGGCCTTGCCCAGAAGGTAGGTCTGCGACTCGTAATAAATCTTATCAAAGGAAATTCCTAACTGCTTGTAAGTCTGATCAAAGCCGGCATAAACCCAGTTGTTCATCTTGTTCCAAAGGGCGCGGACTTCGGGGTCGTTGGCTTCCCATTTGCGAAGCATCTCTTGGGCTTCGAGCATCAAGGGTGCCTGTTTCTCTGCCAGCTCTTTTTCCATCCCGCCTTCTACTAATCGGGCGATTTCTGCTTTGTAGTGTTTGTCGAATTCAACGTAGTATTTTCCTACAAGATGGTCACCCTTCATACCTGAAGTTTCGGGTGTTTCGCCGTTGCCGAACTTTTGCCATGCGAGCATTGATTTGCAGATGTGGATGCCGCGATCGTTCACCAAATTGACTTTCACAACCCTTTTACCGCAAGCGGCAAGAATGCGGGAAACGGAATCCCCGAGCAGGTTGTTGCGGATGTGGCCGAGGTGAAGGGGTTTGTTGGTATTGGGAGACGAATATTCAATGAGCGTGACGGGTTCGTCGGCGGGTACGGCGGTGTAACCATAGTTGACGTCCGTGCGGTTATCCTTTAAGAAATTGATCCATAATTCATTAGAAAATGAAAGGTTCAAGAAACCTTTGACCACGTTAAAGTCGCAATTGAGGTTTTCTTTGAAATAGTTGCCCAATTCGGTGGCAACGGTGTCTGGTGCTTTGCGTGCGGCTTTCACAAACGGAAACACCACAACGGTGAAGTCACCTTCAAATTCCTTTTTCGTTTTCTGAATCACGGACGCATCTGCCGTCCATTCCAACTGATATAAATCTTTTAAAGCTTTCTGTAAAGTCTGTGCAATAGTATTTTTCATATAAATCGTAATATCTAATAATCTTAATATCTTAATTCCTTCAACACTTCAACAAATCAATTTCTCAACATTTCAACTCTCATCCACTATTCCAACACTTCGTCAAAATCTCTCCAAGCCCATTTGCCGGTAATCACACCCTTTTCAATTTTGATGAGACCCGGGCTGGAGTGGATGGCGTCGCGTACGAAGTAGGGCCCCTTGGCTGGATCATAGTAACTGCAGCAAAGTATTTCGTACGGAATTTTATTCTCTTTCACAAATTTGTCGATTTCAGCGCGTGGCGTGTTGGTGATGCCGTAAAAATGGAAATCATTATCGTTGCAGTATTTTACGATTTTGGACAAATCCTCTCCCTGCAGGCCGTCCATGTCAACTTGGTCTAAGTCGTACATGAAAAGAAGGTATACCGGAATTTCGTTGTTTTTGTTGAGAAGGGCCGACTTGAGGTCGTTGCTCTCGCTATCTTCCATGGTGAAGTTGTAGTTCTCAGCGCGTTCGAATTTTTGAATGGTGTCAGTCTTATCTTCCACATACACAAGCGATTCTGCGTAAGCGCTGCCTTCTTCGGTGTCATACAGCTTCATTAGCTCTTCTTCTGTGAGTTCCACGGTTTTCTGGGTTGTGGTATCTTTGTAAACGAAAACGGACTTTGTGATCAAATCTTGGTCGACATAATCTTTGGTGAGGTCGGTACCGACTTTCCAATCGGAGTGGTCAACGATGGGAAGATGACGGTAGGAATGGGCCTCAACGGTAAAGAAAACGCAGCAGGAGATGAAAATAACCAGGATTTTCCCCAGGTTGGTGAGCCGCGACTCTTTGATGCGATGGCGGTAGAAAAAGACGACCAAAGTGGGAACCATCAGGACTACGTTTTTCAAAAATGTTTCTACGTTGGTGAGTTTGATGGAACTGCCAAAGCATCCACAATCTTTCACGACATTGAAATTGTATCCGTATTTAACTTCCAAGTGTTCAGCGAGGGCCAGCCATGCGGTGAGGAGGAAGAAGAAGCTCATTAGCAGTAAGAAGAGCCAAGCGGTTAGTTTTGTATAAATTTTGGTGATGAGCATGACTCCCATCACACATTCCACGATGGGTTGTAGCCAAGCCGCCAACATGCTGAAAATTTGGAAGAACGACATGTGAAATGAGAAAAAGTAGTCGTCGAAAGTATATGAGGTGCCGATGGGGTCGATGGCTTTGGTGAGGCCGGAGTAGATAAAAACGAGGCCTAACGCGATGCGCAAAATGATAACAATAATGGGTTCTTTTTTCTGGTTCATGATGAAAAATTTTGGGTTATTGTTTTTCTCCTTCGTGAAGTTTGATCAAGGCAAACATGGCATAATTGATGATGTCATAATAGTTGGCATCCAAGCCTTCGGAAATGACAGTTTTTCCGTCATTGTCTTCTATCTGCTTGATTCTTAGTAATTTCATTAAAATGATGTCGGTAAGTGAACTGCGTCTCATTTTGCGCCATGCCTCATCGTAATCGTGATTTTTGTTGCACATGAGGTCTTTGGCGTTTTGCAGATATTTCTTAAAAAGTGTGATGGCTTGGTCGGCTGGCATCAATTCTTCCATGGTGTTGGCCACACCGACTTCGAGTTGGATGAGAGCCATGGCGGAATAGTTGACGATGCCGATGTATTCGGGCATGACACCTTCATCCACCAAGGTGACGCCTTTCTGCTCTATACTCCTGATTCTCTGTGCTTTAATGTAAATCTGGTCGGTCAATGACGGGGTGCGCAAAATGCGCCATGCGGTGCCGTAGTCGATGGCTTTCTTTGAAAAGATGTCCAGGCATTTTTCTGCCAAAATATCAAATTCTTCGTTTGTATTCATATTGAATTTATTCAATGATTCGATAATATTTCAAGTAATCAGATAACTCGTTGTATTGTAGGTCTTTTTTCAAGATTTTCTTATCTTTGTCAAGCAGGAACATGAAGGGGATGGCTCTCAAATCATAGAGGTTTCCGGCGTCAATTTCCGCTCGGCTGTCCCATCCATGCAGGTAGTTCGGGTTCGCTTTTTCCTTCTGTTAGCGGCGCCACAGATTTTCGTCTCGTTCAAAATAAATGGTAACCACTTTGAGGCGGCCGCTGGCAATCGCTTTGTTCTAATCTTCATTCTCTGCCATCTTCCCACGTACTTCGGTGCAGGTGGGGCAGTCGGGATTTTGAAAGTACAACAAAATGAACTCACCGGGGACTTCTGTGAGTTTAGATTCCTTCCCATCGCTCCAAAGAACGTGAAAATCAGAAATCTGCTGCCCTGCCAGGTTCTTGTTGTGCAGGTTGAACTCGCTTTTGCAATGATTTACGAGATCTTTCTCCAACTCGTTGTATGCCATTGCGTTGCGAAGCATTGTGAGGTACAATTCTTCGTTGTAGTATGGCGATTCGAAGTTGCCAAAGCTTTTTTCCAACCAACGGTAAAAAGCACTGTAATTCTGCGTGTTGGCTTGGGCTTTGGTTAGAACTTCATTCACCAAGCCGCTGGAAACGGCGGGGGTGATGTAAAGAAGCTGTCCGCTAAATTCTCGCATCCGTTCCACAAACATCGGCGTGTTCGCCATCCTTCCATCTTCAAACGGATAGTGGTCGAATGCGTGTTCCGCGTAGTGCTTCACTATCAGGTCGCGACGTTGGTACATCTCTGGCGCCGGCTTGGGAAGCTCTTTTGAAAACGCAACGATGGAAGCGAGCAGCGTGCCCGGATTGGCATCGATAACAGTCTGTTTATAAGCCTCTTCCCGAATCGCAATCTTCTCCGCCTGCGCACTCACATTTTGGGCTAAGGTCTGCAGCATATATTGCGGCATACTTTTCTGCCCTTCCGCATACTGACGGTCAAGTTCGGCGTATTCGTCCATGAACTCTTTCGTTTTCTTGTTGTATGCCAGACAATTGGTGTTTTCTGGACTATTTTCAAAAACGATGTTCCCCTCGCCATCAATGTTGCCGGTGATGGATTGTTTTTTTTCTTCCGAAATCAACAAATCAAACAGAAGGTTGGTGTCTCGCAAAACTTTGTAATAGCCTGGGGTTAAAGTTGCTTTATGCTTGATAGTGACTTTGGAAAGAAAGGGAACAACCATCGTGTCTTGGAATCCTTTCTTTGTGTTAAATGCTTGAAAATGAATAGAATCCGCGTTAATTCCAGTGGTGTTGATTGTCAGAATGAAATTCTGAGCCCTTGTTGTCAAAGGTATTGCCGATATGAAAGCCCAAAGAAGTATAATCTTTTTCATAACCTATTGAAAATGAAGGTGCAAAAGTACGAAAAAAAGGTGAATTATTCTGCTATTTTCAAACGTTTGAGGTAATCCGAAATTTCAAAGTGGGCGATATTTTTACGGATGACTTTTTTGTCCTTATCCAATAAAAAGATGACGGGGATGGTGCGGAGGTCGAAAAGGTTGCCGGCCTCGATTTCTCCGCTGAAGTCCCAGCCGTGCTGCCATGAGGGATTGGCTTTGGTTTTGAGGTAGCGGCGCCACAATGCTTCGTCTTTGTCGAAATAGAGGGTGACCACTTTCAGTTTTCCGCTTTGAACGGCTTTCGTAAGTTCTTCGTTTTCAGTAAGATATTCGCGTACTGCGGTGCAGGTGTGGCAGTCTGGATTCTGAAGGTAAAGCAGCGTGTATTCGCTTTGCACGTCGTAAAGTGATGACTGGGTTCCGTCGGCCCAAAGAATGTCGACATTCGCTATCTGGGTGCCGGGGAGGTTTTTGCTTTGCAGTTCATACACTTGTTGGTAATATTTTATCCGGCGTTCTTCCAATTGATTGTAATGCAATGCATTATCGAGCATGGTGAGGTAAATTTCCTCAGTCCAAAATGATACGCCGATGGTCCCGAATGCACTTTCCATGACGTTGAAAAATGCGTGATAGTTGGTGGCATTGACTTGAGCTTTGGAAAGAAGGTGTTCGGCGATGGGGGCTGCGGCCACCGGGTCCATGTAGAAGATGCCGGAACAAAAATTGATAACGGTTTCCATTGCTGAAGGCGTGCCCGCCATGCGAGCATCCTCAAACGGATAGTTGTCGAAGGTGTGTTCGATGTAGTACATTTGCCGCATATCCGCGTTTTTCATCATGTACGCCGGCGGGTTTTCAATCGGCATCGAAAACTGGATGATGGAGGCCAAAAGGGTTCCCTGATTTTGGCCAATGAATCTCTCTTTGATCGCGTTTTCGATTTTCCCTAAGCTGTCGGCCTTTTTTTGCAATTTCTGTGCGAATTTTTGCAAATCGTACGCCGACATCTCCGTTTGCGCCTTGTCGAATTGCGTGTTTAAATTTCTTTGTTCCTCCCGAAGTGCATCCATCTGTTTTTGAAAATCCATATTTTGTTGATTTTCAACACTTCCGGAAAATATTATTTCGTCATTCTTAATAGAAACCGTTATCTTTTGTTTTTTTTCGTTAGAAATCAGCAACGGAAAAACCATTCCGTCCTTTCCCGCAATTTGATAGTAACCTGCTGATAATGGCTTTTTTAACTTGAAAACTGTCGTTTTTTCACAGGGGACGGCGATGATGTCTTTGTAAAGAATTTTCCCCTCGAATTTGTTGTTGGCATCCGTGATTTTCACCTTTTGGAAAGTTTGCAAACGAAGGGTGTCTGAAATGACTTTGTCTGCGTTGATGGTGAGCGTAAATCCTTGGGCAAGAACGAAGTAGGGGAGGAGCGAAATGAAAAGAAGGAGAACTGCTTTTTTCATGATGACGGTATTTTATTCGCCGACCACCTCGCCGATGAGCGTGGCGGCGGTGCAGGATAGAATTTTTACATGGACGTATTCGCCTTTTTGATGGTTGCCGCGTGGAAAGATGGCCACCTTGTTTTGGCTTGTTCGGCCAAACAGTTGTTCATCGGAGCGTTTGGAGGTTCCTTCCACCAAAACTTCAAAAGTTTTGCCGACGTCCTGTTGGTTGCTTTCCAGAGAAAGTTGTTGCTGAAGAGCGATGATTTCTTCCAATCGTCTGGTTTTCAGTTCTTCCGGAATATCGTCTGGAAAGTGGGTGGCAGCGTATGTGTTGTCGCGTACGGAGTATTTGAACATGTAGGCGGAAGCGTAGCCCACCTCGCGCATCAACGACAGTGTGGCTTGATGCTCTTCCTCCGTTTCGCCACAGAAACCAGCAATGATGTCGGTGGCAATGGAGCATTCGGGGATGACTCGCTTGATGGTGGCAATGCGCTCCAGATACTGTTCGCGCGTGTAAACGCGATGCATTCTTTGCAACATGGAGGTGCTGCCAGCCTGAACGGGCAGGTGGATGAATTTGCAAATATTTGGGTACTTGGCAATTACGTGAATTAGTTCATCGGAAATATCTTTCGGATGTGAAGTCGCAAAACGAACTCGCAATTGCGGCGACAAAAGCGCAACCATCTCCATCAGGTCGGCAAAGGTGGTCACTTTCCCCTCTTTCTCATAGTGGTAGGAGTTGACATTCTGTCCCAAAAGCGTCACCTCTTTGTATCCATCGGCGAGCAACTGTTTGGCTTCTGCGAGAATGGTTTGCGGACTGCGACTTCGTTCTCTCCCTCGGGTGAACGGAACTACGCAGTAGGAACAGAAGTTGTCGCAACCGCGCATGATGGAAATGAATCCGGAAACCCCGTTGGCCGCATATCGTAAGGGCATGATGTTGTCGTAAGTCTCTTCTTTCGAAAGCGTTACGTTGTACGCATCTTCACCGCTGAGGGCCTTTTCAATCAGGTTGGGAACGGAGCGGTAGGCATCGGGACCAGCCACAAAGTCAAGGGCCGGTTCATCTTTCAGCAACTGGTCTTTCAATCGTTCTGCCATGCAACCCAACAAGCCGATCATCATTCCGGGACGACGCTTCTTGATGGCCCCTAACTCACGCAAACGCTTGTGAATTCGCTGCTCCGCATTGTCGCGCACCGAACACGTGTTGATAAGTACCAAGTCGGCGGTTCGCTCTTCCTCCGTGATTTCATATTCATTCGACAAAATGGAGGCCACCACCTCGCTGTCGGCAACATTCATCTGACAACCGTAAGTTTCAATGAAAAGCTTTTTCATCTATAATGTAATATATTGATTTTTAGTATTTTAAAAAAGAAAAAATCGGGCATTCCTCCCCATTATGTAAGAGTGCAAAATTACAAAAAAATGCCGAAAATTTTCGTACTTTTGCAACCTGATTTTTAGGTTTGGAATTTGATATGAGATCATTTGTTTTTCCCGGTCAGGGGGCGCAGTTTATTGGAATGGGAAAAGAGTT
>JAKSME010000075.1 GCA_024400785.1 Bacteroidales bacterium | reverse complement strand
TCAAAATAAAAAAAAGCATTTTTTTTGCAGTTTTCCGCAATTCTATCAATTATTGTTTAACAATTTTTTGAGTAGAAATAACCTTTTGATTATCAATAATTTGAATTAAATACATCCCAGACTGGAATTTTGACATGGGAATATCAAGGGCATTACCTGAGATTGAATTTTGCTCAATCAGGCGCCCAAAAGCATCAAAAATTCGGAATCCGGCGGCCTCGACATTCTCTGGAATCAGAACGTGAAGCACGTCGCTCACTGGGTTCGGATAAAACTCACACACCTGATTTTCTGCCACTTCCGTGATTCCTGAATGATCAATATATTTACCCACCACCGGACGAATCATCGGTGTGCCTTTCAAGAAGGGTTCCTGCCACTCGCTCGCTGTCTTATAAACCCAATGCGCGCGGGAATCGGTGTTCTGGTCAAATCCCAAATTCAACTGTGTGGCATGATTTTGATAAAAACCGACATAAAATGTGCCATCAACAGCGACACCTTCATCCAGGTAATAATTCACAAAATCCTCAAATTGTTGGGCATGATTGGGGAATCGGTGCTCCACTTCATACAGAACTTCTCCCGGTCTACCATCGTCGTCGGCCCAAACCATCAGAGTGAAATCCGCGAAATTGGCATCATCCAAAACGGAATTGAACCACATGCGCACCGCCCGCAGCGTGTCGGGCTGATTGAGTGTGAAACGCATGGCGAAATACACCTCAGGATGTGTCATCGTTGACAAAATGGAATATCCGGCCTCGGCCGTTCCATCATCGTAAGCGTAAAAGTTGTTGAATCTCTGATAAAAGACGCAAGTGTCGTTATTTCGCAGCTGACTTCCGTTGCCAACTTCCTGAAAAATGTGCGTGATCACGAAAGTTGCGCTGTCGGCATTGTCGGCAGGAAGTGACGAAAAGCTGTAAGCGGGAGACACATGCGCAGCAGCATCATGGAGCCCGTGGCTCCAATAGGGTTGTGCATTCTCGTTGTTCGGCGTGTAATTGGCAACCTGGCCGCCACCCACCTTACGAACATTATAGGTGTAATAGCTGTTTTTTACCGTGTTGGAAAGATTGACCAATGCGTTTTCGAAATGGTCGTTCAACTCGCTGTCGCGATACTGAGACCACGGCATCGCCTGATAATCGCGCAAAATGGAAGTGGTGGGGACGACAAAAGCGAGATCGTTTTGGTAAATGTCGTCACAGGTGCGGTTGATGTCCAATTTCACATAATCAATATGCCATTGGTCGACATTGCTGGCCCATCCTGCGATGCCTTCATCTTCCAAACTGGCCAGATTTCTGAAGCGGAACTGGAAATTGTTGATAAACCAACGACTGTCGGTAATCGGAATCAGTACCTGTTTGAAATACTGCTTGTCGTTTTCCGCAAGCCAATCATCCAACGACTCACCCGGTGCGCTCCAAATGTGTTCCCACACCATCTCCTCACCGAAAAGTGAATCGCAGGGCAGGGAAATAACATCTCCGGGAAATGCGGCGGCCTCAAACACATAGTCATTTCCATCCATGAAGGGATTGTCAAGTGTATCGCCAATCACATAACTTTCACCTTCGTCGAGGTAATAGTCACAGTATTGAAAACCGGTGAAGACTATTTCACCCGTGGCATAGCCAAATTCGAGAATCAGCGAGTCGCGTCCCTCGGGACGATTACCGACACGCTCCCACGCCACACCGGCAAGCGAACCGCCCGCAGGTTGATAATAGAAACTAAGATACAGTGAATCACGCACTTGCATGGCACGATTCGCGGTAAAGTTGTAGTCGAGGCGGATAGGGAGCGATGTAAGGTTGTCCGCGTCAAAACCGTCTGAACAGGCACGCGCATACACACGGCCATTTTCGTCCAACACATCCAAAGTGGCCACGCCCAGCGTCGGCGGCTGAATGGCAAACGTGCGATTGACATACGCAAAATTGTCCTGCCACAAAGCCGGATTCGGATATCCCACATAATTGGAAAAATCCTCCACAAAAGGCAGCTGCAGGGTCGTGCGCATGGGCTGCCATACGGCTTTGGCGGCCTCGCGAGCGAGCGGCTTATTTACCGACAAACCCGTCAGCACTTCTTGTGCATCGAGAGTTATCGCATTAATAATCAAACAAATAAAAGAAACTGTTACTAAGGTCAGTCGTTTCATGTATGAGAAAATGTATAAGTATTAAAAATCAAGATTGCCCTGCGGATCCACTTCGGTGTCGTCAAATTCATCACCGTCGGCTCCGATATCCACCGGATTGCGACGAGCCACACCGACCTGCAGCTTAATCTTTTCGCCTTGCTTGATTTCAGCGCCGGCGGCGATGGCCTTGCCGTTACGCTCGCGGAACTGTCCCAGAACCAAACCCGGGGAGTCGCTCTCGGTTTCCACCACCGTTCCCAGTTCCAAACCGGAATCCTCCAGGATATGCTTTGCTTGGCGAAGGGTGATATTTCCGGCCAACTGAGGCATTTTGATAGTGCGAGGTGTGGCTGTAGTGATGGTAAGCAGGACTTTGCGGCCATATTTCACATTCTCCCCCGCCAGCGGCTCCTGGCGCACAACCGTTCCGTCCGGCTTTCCCTGGTCGAAAATCTTCACATTGCTCACCTCAAAAGTGAAATCATTCGCCCCGGAGTCTCGCAATTCTGCATACGTTTTTCCCACATAATTGGGCATTTTCAACTCTTCTCCGTGATGCGTATAATGCGACATCCAAATCCGTAAACCTATGAAAATGATTATGGTGACAACAATAGCAAGAATAATATGGAACCCTAAGCCATGGGGACTAAAGAAATTTTTTACGTCGCTTTTATTCATAACCAGGTTTAAACTGCAGTTTTCTAAAAATATTTTATGCGGCTGCAAAGATACAACTTTAATTCTGCATTTTATTCATCAGCGTGCGTTAAATAAAAAGAAATATGTACGATTTTGACAAAAAAAAAGCCCTGCCACTC
Source organism: Bacteroidales bacterium (assembly GCA_024400785.1). Lineage (GTDB taxonomy): Bacteria > Bacteroidota > Bacteroidia > Bacteroidales > WCHB1-69 > UBA1756. Next base: position 6,515 of record JAKSME010000075.1, on the reverse strand, counting down.
CGGGGAGCGGCAAGGCTAACGCATTATGAAAATTATAAAAGATTATGCTTTGATTTCTACTTCGACACCGCTGGGGAGTTCGAGACGCATGAGGGCGTCAATCGTCTTGGTGGTAGGTCCGTAGATGTCGAGAAGTCTCTTATAGGTAGAGAGTTCGAATTGCTCACGTGATTTCTTGTTAACGAAGGTAGAACGGTTAACAGTGAAAATCTTCTTGTGGGTCGGAAGCGGAATGGGACCGACGAGAACGACTTTGTCATCTTTGTCAGCCTTGATGGTGCTGACGATTTTTTCTGCGGATTTGTCAACCAAGTTGTGGTCGAAGGATTTCAATTTGATTCTGATTTTTTCGCTCATTGTTTTAACTTTTTTATTTATTATTTTTGATTATAATTATCTAAATGATTCTATAACAGTGCAAAACGTCCCACGTTCATTATATGGTCTTGAATATCGGAAGGAACGGGTTCGTATTTGAAAAACTCCATGCTATAGGTAGCATGACCGGAAGTGATGGAACGCAAAGAGGTCACATAACCGAACATTTCGGCCAAGGGAACCTGGGCCTTGATGATTTGGAGGCCGATTTGGGCATCGATATTTTCAACGATGGCGCGACGGCGATTCAAGTCGCTGGTGACGTTGCCGATATACTCGTCCGGTGTTTCGACCTCAACCTTCATGATGGGCTCAAGAATGATAGAGGCAACCTCGCGGCACGCGTCTCGGAAACCGATTTTGGCACAAATTTCAAAGGCCATCACGTCGGAATCCACGCTGTGGAAACTTCCATCGACAACGGTAACTTTCAAGTTCTCAAGTGGGAAACCTGCCATTACGCCATTGGTCATGGCCTGTTTGAAGCCCTTTTCGATACCGGGGACGAACTCACGCGGTATGGAGCCCGCGCCCGACTTGTTTTCGAACACCAAACCGTGCTGATCCATCGGCAGCGGTTCCAACTCGAACTCGATTTCGGCGAATGAACCCTTACCGCCCGTCTGCTTCTTGTAAACAGTACGGTGGCGGACACCCGCAAGGATTTCTTCCTTATAGGCCACCCGAGGTTTGCCATGGTTGCATTCCACATTGAACTCGCGTTTCAAACGGTCTAACAGAATGTCAAGGTGAAGCTCTCCCATGCCACTGATGACAGTCTGTCCGGAATTTTCGTCCACACGGACGGTGAAAGTCGGATCTTCTTCCGCCAAACGAGCCAGGGCATTCATCAGTTTGTCTTCATCATCTTTGGTTTTTGGTTCTACGGCCACAGTGATGACGGGTTCGGGGAACTCAATGTTTTCCAAAGAGATAGGATGTTTTTCATCGGTAAGTGTGTCACCGGTGTGAATTTCCTTCATACCGACGAGGGCTACAATGTTGCCTGCCTCAACGCTCTCCAATTGTTGCTGTTTGTTGGAGTGCATCAACAGAATCTTGGCCACGCGTTCACGTTTTCCGGTAGCGACATTGAAGATGGCGGAACCTGCTTGAAGGGTGCCCGAGTAGACCTTGATAAAGGTGAGCTTCCCTACAAAAGGATCTGTGGCGATTTTGAATGCGAGAGCGGAGAATGGAGCTTTCGGATCCATCTCGCGAGTTTCTTCCTTTTCGCTTTTCGGATTGAGACCGGTGATGGCAGGCAGGTCGAGCGGAGACGGTAAATAATTGACCACGGCGTCAATCAGTTTTTGAACGCCCTTGTTCTTAAACGATGAACCGCAGAGCACCGGCTGAATTTTGCGTTCAATAGTCGCTTTGCGGATGATGGGGATCAACTCTTCGGCGGTGATGCTGTCGGCATCTTCCAAATATTTCATGGCCAGTTCGTCATCGAAATCCGACAACGCGTCAAGCATTTTTTCACGGTACTCGGCAGCTTCATCCTGCATATCGGCAGGGATGTCGTAAGCCTCATAAGTTGCGCCTTGGTCTTCTTCGCTCCAAACGTAGGCCTTCATCTCAAGCAAGTCGATGACACCGGAAAATTCGTCCTCGGCACCGATCGGGATGGAGAGGATGACGGGATTCGCTTTCAATTTATCCTTAATCTGGCTGACTGCGGAGTAGAAGTTAGCGCCGGAACGGTCCATCTTGTTGATGTAACAAATGCGGGGAACGTTGTACTTGTTGGCTTGGCGCCAAACGGTTTCCGACTGAGGTTGCACGCCGCCGACGGCGCAGAAGATGGCCACGGCTCCGTCAAGGATGCGAAGGGAGCGTTCCACTTCAACGGTAAAATCAACATGACCGGGAGTATCGATAATGTTGATCTTGTACTCCTGGTCATGCAGGTGCCATAAAACGGTAGTGGCGGCGCTGGTAATGGTGATTCCGCGTTCTTGCTCCTGAATCATCCAATCCATCGTCGCCGTTCCCTCATGGACTTCGCCGATTTTGTAATTCTTACCCGTATAAAAAAGGATACGTTCGGTTGTAGTGGTCTTACCGGCGTCTATGTGCGCCATAATACCGATATTGCGAATATTCGACAAATTTTCCGACATAAAAGATCCTTTTTTTACCTATGAAAGGTAGGGTGAGTAGATATCAAAACGAATTAGAATCTGAAGTGTGAGAATGCCTTGTTGGCTTCTGCCATTCTGTGGGTATCCTCTTTCTTCTTGAATGCTGCGCCTTCTTCGTTCTTAGCTGCGATAATTTCTGCTGCCAACTTAGCCGCCATTGATTTCTCGTGACGTTTACGGGCGAAGTTGATCAGGTTCTTCATGCCGACGGATTGTTTACGAGCCGGACGGAGTTCCGTAGGGATTTGGAAGGTTGCACCACCAATTCTCTTACTTTTGACCTCCAAAGAAGGGGTAACATTTGCGAGGGCTTGTTTCCATACCTCGATGCCGTTTTCTTTTGTCTTTTCTTCAACGATATCGATAGCATCGTAGAAAATTTGGAAAGCGGTCTGTTTTTTGCCTTTAAGCATGATGTTATTGGCGAATTTGGTCACCATGACATCGTTGAATTTCGGATCCGGAAGGATTATTCTGGCTTTCGGTTTTGCTTTTCTCATAGTTTTGTAGCTTCAATAAATGATTAAAAATTTACTTACTCTCGAGACGCCCACTTTGGCGCTCAATTTACTAATACTATTTTATATAAGTATTAAGCTTTTTTCTTCGGACGCTTTGCGCCATATTTAGAACGACCTTGGAGACGGCCTTCTACACCGGCAGAGTCTAATGCTCCACGTACGATGTGGTATCTTACACCCGGAAGGTCCTTCACACGACCACCACGTACCAATACGATGGAGTGTTCCTGAAGGTTGTGGCCTTCACCCGGAATGTAGGCGTTAACTTCCTTTTGGTTCTGTAAACGTACTCTCGCTACCTTACGCATAGCTGAGTTAGGTTTTTTAGGCGTAGTGGTGTACACTCTCAAGCAAACACCACGCTTCTGCGGACATGCGTCCAAAGCCTTTGACTTGCTCTGGGAAGTCATCTTTTTTCTTCCCTTTCTTACTAATTGCTGAATTGTCGGCATACTTTAAATTAATTAATACTTAATGTTTTTTTGGTTTATAAACGTCCAATTTTTGAGGTGGCAAAATTACAACTTTTTTTTAATCTGACAATCAGCACATTATTATTTTTCACAAATAAATTATATTTTAATAAAATATTGAAAATCAATAAATTAAAAAAACAATTGCTCTTTCATCACAACAAGCATTTCTGCTCTCCCCTCTCTCTTCCTTCCCCACTTTAGAAAATCAGCTGCGATTTTCACGCTAACGCTTCACGAATTTCGCAACATTCACAACCGCTGCGTCATCTTTCACGTACAAAATATACAGTCCAGATTGCAAACGACTGATGCTCAATACAACATTTTCAGAATCAATCATCTTTGACATCACCTGCTGACCTGCCACATTGCAAACCACGACCTCGGTGGCACGAGCAGGGTCCACGGCCACGTTCAATTCATCCTCTGCCGGATTCGGATAAATTGCCACCTGCGGCAACGTCGCCTCTTCCACACCGCCAATGTAGGTGATTTGTACCGTATAGGTCTTGGCCAGTTCACCGCAAGTCACGGTCACCGTCGCGGTCATCGTTTCCTGCGTCGGCTGCTCCACCTCCACAGTGGCATAGTCGGACTGTGCCACTGCACTTACGATTGGCATGGTGGAACCGACATTCATCTGGTATTCATAATTCGTCACCGCGGGATCGAAACCCTCAACGGTAAGTCCATTCAACTGCAAATCAGCCAAATCCGCATTGGCCTCCAACAACGTAAATGTTACGGAATACAGTTTCGTCAATCCCTCACAGTCAACTGAGACCGTGGCTGTCGGATTTTCAACCGTGGCCTGGTTGATGGTGACAATACTGGCGGCAGACCGCGGAGTCGCCGTTACCACTGGCAGCTCCGACCCAAAGGAAACCATGCTGTAAGCAAGCACCGCCGGCGAGAAACCGGGTACGGTCACATCATCCACACGCAAATCCGCCAAGTCGGCAGTCAATTCCGCGGCAAAGGTGAAAGTCAGCGTATAAACTTGCACCGAATCGCCGCAAGTGACCGTGATGGCGGTTACCGTGTCAACAACAATTGGTGAAATCATCGCCAAGGGGGACAGCGGTGTGGCACCCACCCGCACGTCGGAAAGCTCCGTACCAAAGGGCAGCTGATATTCATACGCAAAAACGAAGGAATTGAAATCGGGCACCGTATTTCCATTGACCGTCAAGGCCTGCAAATAAGCATTGGCTGCTTCCACGAAGGAAAATTCCACAGTGTAGGTTTTCGTCAGCGTGTCGCAAACGACAACAATGGTAGCCACCGGATTCTCGGTTGTGGGCTGCGTAATCGTCACTTCGGCCGCATCGCTGACGGGAACTGCGGTCACAAACGGCAGGTCGGCCACAGAAAGCGAAGTGGTCTGGTAGTTGGTAATATTGGGGGAAAAGCCCGCAACAGTTACTCCATCCAACTGCAAATCAGCAAGATCTGCTGAAATCTCCGAAGCAATGGTAAAATTGACAACGTATGTTTTAGACAAAGAGCCGGAAGTGACGGCAAGAGTGGCCGTAGGATTCTGCTCGGTAGCCTGTGTAATGTCCAATTGGGCAGAAGGTTCGTCCAACACACCATCAACCATGGGGAAAGAGGCGCCGATAGGCAACTCCACATTGTAACTTAAACGATTGGCATTGAACGGATTAGATACATTATAGTTATCGATGGACACACTGTCGAGCAAAATGTCGGTCAAGTCGGCACTCTCGCGAGCCGCAAAAGTATATTCGATGGTGTAAGTGGTTGTACTGGGGCCTTGCGTCACCACGATGGTGGCTGTGGGATTGGCCACCGTGGGCTGCGTGATATTGATCACCCCATTGACAGAAGTAGCGGTGGCTGTCACGGTCGGCATGGCGGACCCAAACGGAATTTCCATGCTGTAATTCAATGTGTTTGCACTAAAATTCGGTATATTCACTCCGTTGCTTTTCAAACTGCTAAGAGTAGAAATATAGACAAATTCTATATCATCGAACCAAACCTCGTCGTTGGCAGAGCCACCGCCAGGAGTCTTGTTGGTGCTAAAAGTAATCAAAATATACTGCGGGGTGGCGTTTCCGTATGAATAGCTGAAAGGCACGGTGTACTCATGCCAAGTGTTGTCTCCCGTGTAATTCAAGGTGGCGACACCGGAAATATACTGATAATCAGAAGTGATGATGGGGTCGCGCACGTCGGCATTGCTATGGATGATTGTATTCATACGCGCCTCCGTAGAAGCACTGGCCGCACGCAGTTTCGCCCAGAATTTCATGTAGTCTGGTTTGCCATTGAAAGCTTGCGCAAAACCCGGTTGCCCAGGATAACTAACATTATAATTCGATGAACTACTGGCAGTTATGCTACCAGCATGAATACGTCCGGTGGTCATGTTGCCATTAGCCACAACTCCCATGATGGAAGTGGAATAAATGCGGCAGCTGTGCGTACCCGGACTGCCCGGACGGACGTCGGTGGAATTTTCATGATGCGTCTGTTGCGCCGACGAGCAGCCTATGGCAAGCGTACATTCCGAATTGGCAAAACTGTTCCAACCTGTCGGCGTTGCATTGCCGGTACCATTCCAGACCTCAAAGTCGCCATTGGGCAACTGATAAATCTGAGCATCCAAATTGAACGGAAAAAGCAGCAAAACAGCCGCAAATACAAATAGTAACTTTTTCATTTTCAATTATTTACAAATAACAATGGAGATAAATTTCCCACAGCAAAAGTACATCTTTTTTTATTTCATTCCACCCAAATGACAAATTTTATAATTAATGTATTGATTATCAACAAAATAAAAAAGTTAATAAATGTTAAAACGTCAAATTTTAATCGCCGGTAAAAAAATACGGAATCATCCCCTTTAATCTTGTAAATGGATGAAGAGATTAAGAGATTAAGGGGTTAATAATGTTCCTCATACTTCCACGTTTCCACGTTTCCACGTTTCCACGTTTCCACGTTTCCACGTTTCCACG
>JAKSME010000074.1 GCA_024400785.1 Bacteroidales bacterium | reverse complement strand
ATTTGTAGCGCCGGCACTTACAGCAATGGTATGGCGTTCCCCGATATGGAAGGTTTTCTTAATACTGAAGTCCAAGCGATGATAATGCGGGAGTCGGCCTTTGTTGTAATCGGCCAAAATGAAGTCGAGTTCTTCATTCGTTCCCACATAGTCAAGGTCGTAGGAGGTCATGTTGAGAGAAGGATAGTAAGCCTGGGTTTGCGTATACGGGAAGCCGGTACCGAAGTTCCAGCGCAAGTCAACCTGCCAACTTTTCCGTTTGCCGAAGCTATAAGATGCCAGGAGGTTGATATTGTGGCGGCGGTCGAAATGGGGCGCATAGTCCATCTGTTCGTCCCTGCGTTTCACCCAACCGAGTGCGTAAACAAAACGGACATTGAGGCCTTTGTAAGAAAATTCCGCTGAAATGTCGCCACCGTATGCCTTCCCCGTTTCGAACATGTAGTCGAGGTCTTCTTCAAACATTTTGTAACGGTTAACAGAGGTGATGACAGAGAAATTCTTGAAATATCCTTCAATGTTAATGGTTGTGAACGGAATCACATCCAGTTCGAGCCCAAGAATGATGTGTTCGGATTTTTGCATGCTGGAATTGACCTCCTTGCCATTGGGCAAAGTATCGGGAACGCGCAACGGACTGGAGAGAAAACCGGTGAAAAGATTCACGACATCGCGGTCGGAAGTTGCAGCCACCAGATTTTGTGAGAACATGCCCGCGGCCAATTTCAAGCGTACCTTTTTGGTAATGTTGTATTTGAAAGCCAAACGAGGTTCGGGCGAACTTTTCCCTAAAGAGGCATAATATTGGAAACGGAAACTGGGTTCGATAATTATCTTATCCAACCAGTTGTATTTATATTTGACAAAGAGTCCGATATCGGTAGTGTAGTCAACCACAGAGGTATGGGAAGCGGCCGAAGCCGTAGGGAAAAAGACGTAACGGACCGTGTTTCCAGAGAATTCCACCCCCAGGGAGAGTTGGCTTTTTCCGAAATAATAATGGAATTTCAAATTGGAAACGAAGCCGCTCAATACACTCTGCCGCGTGTTGGTGTCCATGTCGGTAGTATTGTTCAAGACAGGTTTGTTGTCTTTGTCATCAAGAGCGGTGAAATAGTTGGTATAACCGATGGTTCCTTCGATAACCATCGGCGCACTCCCGGGAACCACGAGGAAGTTGCAACCTGCGCCCCAGTTGCGCCAGCGGTAAGTGGCAATCTGCGAATAGTCCACCTTGTCATCAAATCGGAAGCCGAAAAGATTGATTTTCGAACCGAGTTTGGTGGTCAATGAGACCTTGCCGTAAAGGTCGAGATAGTTGTACGGGAGTCCGTCTTGCACATAGGGATAAAAAACCTTGGAGGAATAGCCCAGATAAGACCCCTTGAGTGAAAGGATGTAACCGATGGAAAAGGCATTTTTTTCCTTCATCTTAACGAGGGGGCCTTCCAACAAAAGATTGGCACCGAAGGTGTTAAGGTCAATTTTTCCGGAAAAACGCTTACGGTTGCCATCGCGGGTGCGAATGTCCATGACGGAAGATACGCGGCCACCGAACTCGGCACCGAAGCCGCCGGTATATACGTCGGCCGAACCGATGATGTCGCTGTCAAAAACGGAAAAAAGACCGATGGAGTGAAACGGATTGTAAATCAACATGCCGTCCAGCAACAACATGTTCTGGATGGGAGTACCGCCGCGGATGAACAGTTGGCCGCCCTGGTCGCCAGTGGAAACGATGCCGGGCAGCACCTGCAGATATTGCGCAAAATCGGGGGTACCACCGATGGATGGCATCTGCTTGATGTCTTTGGAAGTAACCGAGATCACAGAAGTGCGTGTCTCGGTAATCACACGCTGCGACTCCGCACTGATGTTGACGCCGTCCAGCATGACGTTGTCAGGATGCAATGTCACATTGATTGTCAACATGTTATTCCCGATGGCGACAGAGTCTTCATAGGTCTTGAAACCATAAAAAGAAACTTCCAACAGGTACTTTCCAGCAGGAACTTTTGTAATCATATAACTACCGCTTTTTTCAGTGGCAGCACCGTAATTTGTGCCTTTCAACTGCACCATGGCGTAGGCCACCGGCTCACCGGAAGTGGCATCATAAACAAAGCCGCTAACTCCACCTTGTGCGAATGCGAATATCGAAAAAGTGCTTATAAGTACGAATAATGCGTACTTGATATAGTGCAAACCCATTTTTTTAAAATTAAGGTGCAAAAGTACAACAAAATCAGCGATTTTTTTCGTAAAAATCACATTTTCGTCTAAAAAATCACAAATGGGATGACCTACTGAAAATCAGAGTTTTACACTGATTTTTTTATAAAATTCCATTCGAAAATAATTTTTGCGAATGGCCCATTCGTAAATCAACCACAAAATGAAAATTCCGTAAGTGAAAATTTTATACGACAAGTCGATTTTAGGAGGAAATGTGAGAAATAATTGCAATACCCACATAACAAGGTCAATTACCAAGAGTCGGTCCCACCATTTTTCCCGATCCCAGAATGCCAGAACATTGTCAACACCTTCTTCCACATCAATTTCTTTTTCTGCAGAAATGAATGGAAACATACTTTGAATGGTGATTTTAAAATGCCCGGTCGGCATTTCGATTTGAATCTCGCTCGTTTTCATTATTCCAACAAAAACATTGTTAATCAATATTTTATGAGGAATATTAAGAGAAAATTTTGCTCTTTTTTGTATCAGTTTCAAACGAGCCATTTCGTTGTTTCCTTAACGATTTTTGATTTTTTTGAAGATTTCCCAAATGGTGATGGCACCGGCCACAGAAACATTGAAGGAGTGTTTGGTGCCGACTTGCGGAATTTCAATTGCGCCATCACAGAACGGAAGGACTTCGTCGTCGACACCGAAGACCTCGTTGCCGAGAACGATGGCTATTTTTTGTCCGCTCGTCGGGACAAATTCCTGTAAAGGAATCGATGTATCCACCTGTTCCACAGCGTATACGTCATAGCCGTCAGTTTTCAGTTCCTGCACAGCTTCCACGGTGGAGTTGTAGTGTTGCCAGTCGACGGACTCAGTGGCGCCGAGCGCGGTTTTTGAAATCTCCTTGTGTGGTGGGCACGCCGTGATGCCACACAACAGCAGCTTTTCAACCGCGAAACCGTCGCATGTGCGGAAAATCGAGCCAACATTATACATGCTTCGCACGTTGTCCATTACCACCACCAAGGGTGTTTTTTGCTGCGACTTAAATTCCTCAGTGGTCACACGGTCAAGTTCATCCATCGATAACTTCTTCATAATCAAATATATAATAAGGTATTATTTCAAAATGTCCTCACACTCGGCAACTGTGAGTGCAAGCATCAGTTGCATTTTTTTGGGTTTGAAATTGGGAATGCCTTTGAAATAGCCGGCATAATGGCGGCGCATTTCCAGCACGGCGGTGCGTTCACCTTTCACCTCCACAGCACTTCGGAGGTGTCTCAAACAAGTTTTCACGCGTTCTTCGTAACTAAATTCAGGTTTGGAATTTCCCGCGAAATAGTCTTTTATTTCTTTGAAAATAAACGGATTGCCTATGGCGGCGCGGCCCACCATAATTCCATCCACACCATATTTGTTGCGGTATTCCAGGGCTTTTTCGCCGCTATCGATGTCGCCGTTGCCGACGATGGGAATAGTAATCCGAGGGTTGTTTTTGATTTCGCCGATGAGGGTCCAATCGGCGGTACCGCTGTACATTTGCGAACGCGTGCGTCCGTGAATGGAGAGCATTTGCACCCCCACATCCTGCAGCATTTCCGCCACCTGTACAATCGGCTTGTCGCTTTCCTCCCACCCCAGTCGCGTTTTCACGGTCACCGGCACAGGCACTGACTTAACAACCGCCGCTGTCAGTCGGACCATCTTCGGTATATCTTTCAAAATGGCGGAGCCAGCGCCTTTAACCACCACTTTCTTAACGGGGCAGCCCCAGTTGATATCGACGAAATCGGGCTTTTGGGCCGCAGCGATTTCAGCAGCGCGAGACAGAGAGTCGATGTCGTGGCCGAAAATCTGTATGCCGAAGGGCCGTTCCACCTCACTGAACGCCATCTTTTTCTGACTCTTTTCCACATCGCGGATCAGTGCTTCCGATGAAACGAACTCCGAAATGAGCACGTCAGCGCCGAACTCCTTGCACAGACGGCGGAAGGAGGCATCGCTCACCTCTTCCATCGGAGCGAGGAAAATCGGGAAGTCGGTTGTGGGAAAAGGAAACATGAGGGGATGGGGTTAGAAAAAAGAAGGGCAGGTTTGCGCCTGCCCAAACTTTTTGGTAATAATCAGAATTAAGCTTCTTCGGTCGGAGCTGCTTCCACGTTTCTGGTGGAGAGAACAGCAACAACAACTGCATTCGGATTTTCAACGAAAGTAACGTTGTCGATATGCAATTCATTGACTTTCAAAGAATTGTCGATATCCAAGCCGGAAATGTCAGCGGTAATAACTTCCGGGATGTCATTCAACAAACCGCGAACTTTCAATTTGCGAACTTTCTTCACCAATTTACCACCACGGAGAACACCAGGAGAGGTACCAGCGACTTTAACGGGAAGACCGATGGTAATCGGTTTGCCGTCAACGACTTCGAGGAAGTCAACGTGCAATGATTCGTCGGTAATCGGGTGGAATTGGCTGTCCTGAAGAATAGCCGTAATTTCCTTACCATCAATATTGATGACAGCATATTTCACTTCGGGAGTGTAAATAAGGCTTTGGAATTCTTTTTTTGCAACAACGAACTGGTATTGTTTTTCACCGCCGTAAAGCACGCACGGGATCATACCGACTTTGCGTTGTTCTTTTGCGTCTCTTTTCCCTACGTTCTCTCTGAGAGAACCGCTAATAGATACAGATTTCATTTTTTGAATAATTTGATAATAAATAATAATATAAGAAAGGATGAGGAATTTGCATTCCCCATCCCAAGATTTGACTATTCTTCTTCTTTGTTTTCTTCTTCGTATTTCTGGATAACGGCTGCCTGAACGTCAGCAGGAACTTGCTGGTATTCAGCGAATTTCATTTCGTATGAAGCACGGCCGGAGGTGATTGAGCTCAAAGTGGTAGAATATTTGTTCATTTCTGCGAGCGGAACTTTAGCGCGGATTTTTTGGAACTCGCCTTCGCTGTCCATACCCATCACAACACCGCGACGGCCTTGGAGGTCGGTCATCACATCACCCATTCTGTCTGAAGGAACGAAAACTTCAACATCGTAGATGGGTTCGAGGATCTTCGGGTTAGCTTTTTTGAAAGCGTCTTTGAAAGCGTTACGGCCTGCCAATTTGAATGCCAATTCGTTAGAGTCAACGGGGTGCATTTTACCATCATAGATGTTGACGACGATGTCACGGGCGTATGAACCGGTGAGCGGTCCTTCTTCCATCTTTTCCATGATACCTTTCAGGATAGCGGGCATGAAGCGAGCATCGATGGCACCGCCGACGATACAGTTGTTATAGATGAGTTTTCCGCCCCACGCGAGATCGTAGCTCTGAGTGTCACGGATCGGGTATTTGGTTTGGTTCGGCATACCGTCGAAATAGGGTTCGATCAACATGTGAACTTCACCGAACTGACCGCTACCGCCGGATTGTTTTTTGTGACGGTACATAGCTTCGGAAGACTTGGTGATGGTTTCACGATAAGGAATTTTGGGAGCGTAATATTCGACTTCGATCTTGTTCAACTTTTCAATCATCCACTTCACGATATTGAGATGTTGTTCGCCCTGACCGGAGATGATGGTCTGTTTCAATTCCTTGGATTGTTCCATGAGGAAAGTGAGGTCGCTCTTACGCATGGTGTTGAGGATGGCGCCGAGTTTTTCTTCATCGGAGGCATTCTTAGCGCGGACGGCGGTACGGAATTTCGGATCCGGATAAACGGTCTTTTCTACCTGGGCATCACCGTTTTTCACGAGGGTTTGGGAAGCGCCCGTGCCTTTCAGCTTGATGGTAGCGACGATATCGCCGGCGCAGGCCTTTTCAACGTTTTCGCGTTTTTGGCCGGCGAAGCAAAGAATCTGGGAAATTCTTTCCTTGGTGGAGGGGTTGGTGTTGAGAACATCCATGGCTTCGGTCATTTCACCGGCATAGATCTTCATATAAGCCACATCACCGAATTTGTCAACGGCGGTTTTCCAAACATAGGCAACAGTATTGCCGGTGGAATCGCAAACGATGTCTTCGCCATTGATAGTTTTTGCGGGAGCAACTTCTGCAGGAGTGGGGCAGTTACCCTTGATAATCTGCATCATACGGTCAACACCCTGGTCGGTTTTGGCAGCGATGCAAACTACCGGGAAGGTACCGCGGTTGATGACACCGAGTTTCAAGCCCTTCATCATTTCGTCTTCTGAAAGGGTGCCTTCTTCGAAGAATTTGTCCATCAGAGTTTCATCGTTTTCAGCAGCGGCTTCAATCAAAGCGGCGTGCATTTCTTCTGCTTTGTCGGCTTCTGAAGCGGGGATGTCTTCGACAACCATTTTTCCACCGCCAACGGGGAATTTCAAAAGTTTCATTTGGAGAAGGTCAACGACTGAGTCGAAGCCCACGCCAGCATTGACGGGATATTGCAACGGCATGACGCTACCGCCGAAATTGTGTTTCAATTCGCGGAGGGTTTCGTCGAAGTTTGCTTTTTCATGGTCGAGTTGGTTGACGACGAAGAGAACGGGCTTGTTCATCTTTTTGGTCCAACGCCATTGGGTTTCAGCACCCACGTCAACGCCATTTTGGGCATTGATGACCATGACAGCGGTATCAGCAACTCTCAAGGCACCGATAACTTCGCCAACAAAGTCGTCAAAGCCGGGGCAGTCGATCATGTTGAACTTGGTGTTTTCGAATTCGCTGTACAACATGGAAGATTGGATGGACTGTTGTCTTTCCAATTCAACTTCACGGTAGTCGGAGAGGGTGTTTTTGTCTTCAACGGTACCGCGTCTGCTGATCACGCCGCCGTGGAATGCCATCGTTTCACCGAGGGTGGTTTTACCTGTACGGTTACCACCAATAATGGCGATGTTTCGGATGTCTTGCGTCTGATAAACTTTCATTGTTTTTACTTAATTATTTGATTATTACTATTTTAATGATTTTACATAAAAGTTTGCAAAAGTACACTTTTTTTTTCACATAACAATGTGAATAAATAAATTTATTTTACAAAAAGCGGACCGCACCCAAAGGAAACGGTCCGCTTGAAAAACACAACAAAGTTACGGGTTATCTGTCTTCAAAAAATTGCTTTACCCGGCTGAAGAAGCTCTTGTCCTTTTTGGACGGTTTGGGTTGGAAATTGTCGGAACCGGCCAGTTGTTCCACGAGTGCTTTTTCATCTTTGGTGAGCTTGGTGGGCGTCCAAACGATAACATTGACAATGAGGTCGCCGGTGCGGTAGCCGTTGACTTCGGGCAGGCCTTTGCCTTGCAGGCGGAGCACGCGACCGCTCTGGGTACCGGCGTCGATTTTAACCTTTGCCTTTCCCTCGAGCAACGGAATTTCGACTTCTGCGCCAAGAGCTGCCTGTGGGAAAGATATATAGTAGTTGATATAGAGGTTGTTACCATCGCGTTCAAACAATGGGTGTTCCGCTTCGTGGATAGCGACATAGAGGTCGCCGGCCACGCCGCCTTGCGGGGCGGCATTGCCCTTGCCGCTCTCGCGGAGCTGCATTCCGTCTTCTACGCCTGCGGGGATATTGATGGTGACAATCTCTTCGCCCTTCACCGTGCCCGTTCCGCGACAGTCGGGACATTTGTCCTTGATGACTTCGCCGGTGCCGTGGCAATGCTCGCACGGAACCACCTGCTGCATCACCCCGAACATGGTGCGCTGCTGATGAACCACCTGTCCCCTGCCCTGACAGGTGGGACAGGTAACGATGGAAGATTTGTCTTTGGCTCCCAGTCCGTTACAAGTGGGGCAAGTCACTTGTTTGGGGATTTTCAGTTTTTTGGTGCACCCCTTTGCGATTTCTTCCAAGGTGAGCGTCACGTTGATACGGATGTCGCTTCCGCGGCGAACAGCCTTTCGACCGCCACCGCCGCCGAAACCGCCAAATCCACCGAAACCGCGGCCCGCACCGGGAAACATGTCTCCGAAAATACTTCCAAAATGCTCGAAAATAGAACCGAGGTCGCTGGCATCAAAACCGGGACCGCCCGCGCCCTGCATGCCGGCATGGCCGAATTGGTCGTAACGGGCTCGTTTGTCCGGATTGCTCAGCACTTCGTAGGCCTCTGCCGCCTCTTTGAACTTCTCCTCCGCCTCTTTGTCCCCGGGGTTTCGGTCCGGGTGATACTTCATGGCCAGTTTTCTATATGCTTTTTTAATTTCATCGGAGTTGGCCTTCTTGTCCACCCCCAACACTTCATAATAATCGCGCTTTTCCATCTCAATTAATTTTCACGCTAAACCCTTTTCTCTTTTCACGCTTTCACAAAATCACTGTGCTACAACAACTTTCGAATAACGAATGACCTTATCTTTGATTTTGTAACCCTTTTCCGTCACATCAATCACCTTGCCTTTGTCCTCTTCCTTCTGTGCGGGGAAATGGGTGACGGCTTCATGGAAATCCGTATTGAACTCCGCACCTTTGGCCTCGATTTCCTCAACGTCAAAATGCTTCAAAAGATTCATCAACTTATTATAAATCAAGTTGAAACCATCTTTTATCACCTGAACATCTTCCAATTTCTCGTTGGCCTTGATGGCACGTTCAAAATCATCAATGACGGGCAACAGGTTGACAATCACCTTTTCAGAAGCCGTTGAAATCAGCTCCAACTTTTCCTTGTTGGTGCGTTTTTTATAATTGTCAAATTCCGAATAAAGAAGCAAAAATTTGTCATTCAGCTCTTTTTTCTGGTTTTCCAATGTCTCTTTTTGCGCAGTCAACTCTTCCACCTGCTTTTTCAAAGCGTCTTCCTTTTTGTTTTTCTTTCCAAAAAATGATTTTTTTTCTTCTTTTTCTTCGCTTTCTTCTGCAGGAGTAGAAACTGTTTCATTCTCCGGTTCGCTGGCTGACACATTGTCACCGGTTTGCGAATTCAGTTCTTGATTCTCTTGACAAGAGTTGTTTTCGTTCAAAATTTCTTCTGGCATAATATATTTATTTTTAATTACTTACAAATCAAAAAAAATGTTTTTTCAAGACAAGGCGGCGGGCTTTAAGCAAGAAGTTTGCCAAAAATGAAATGTGACAAATTGTCATATTTCATAAAAAAAATGACATCGGAAAACATTTTTTGTGGGAAATAGATGTGCAGAATGGCTAATAAGCGGTTTCTTCGCGGTTGATGGGACAGGTCATGCAGCGGGCGCCACCACCTCCGCGGGGTAGTTCCGACCCAGCAAAAGTGACCACGCATTTTTTGTAATCGAAGGGATCGATTCCCCCATCAACAACATCTTCCGCATTGAGAACAGCAAATCCTGCTTTATCCAAAGCACTGATAGTCTGTGTGTTGCTACG
>JAKSME010000073.1 GCA_024400785.1 Bacteroidales bacterium | reverse complement strand
CAAGGAAACAACCATCCTCCAATTGGGCCGCCGCCTGCGCGTTCGCTAACCTCAATGAATTACATCGGTTCCAAAAACAGAATGACGGGATATTTGCTCGGTGCTGTGCGCGATGTGGTCGGCACCGATATTTCCGACCTGACTTTCTGCGACCTCTTCGCCGGAACGGGTGCAGTTGGAAATGCCTTCAAGCCGTATGTCAAAAAGTTGATTTCCAATGATTTGGAATATTATAGTTATGTCCTTAACCGCAATTACATCGGCAACTGCAAACCTTTTGACGATGCAAAATTCCTCATCAGTGAATTGAACGATTTGCCGCCTATTAACAACGGTTTCATTTATCAAAATTACTGTCTCGGCAGTGGGAGCGGTCGGCAGTATTTTTCTGATGAAAACGGTATGAAAATCGATGCCATTCGGCAAAAGATAGGGGAGTGGCATCAAAGAGGGGAAATCGATGATGACCGTTTTTTCTTCTTGATCTGCAGTCTGTTGGAAGATGCGGACCGCTTGGCCAATACAGCTTCCGTCTATGGCGCTTTCCTCAAATATCTAAAACCGATGGCGCAGCGCCGTTTGATTCTTTCTCCCGCACAATTTACAGAAACCGACCAAATCAACGAGGTTTTTGTAGAAGATGCCAACACGCTCATAACGAAAATCGAAGGTGATATCCTTTACCTTGATCCACCATACAATGTACGTCAGTACGGAGCTAACTATCATATACTGAATACGATAGCTAAATATCAACCGTTTACTCCCAAAGGAATAACCGGAATTGATCATTATCTCCGTTCTCGTTATTGCAGCCGTGTGAAGGTCTTTTCTGCCTTTGAAGACTTGCTGGAAAATGCTCGTTTTCGCTACATTTTCCTCTCATATAACAATGAAGGTCTTCTACCTCCGGATTTCATCTGTAAAACCATGAAAAAGTACGGAAAATACGACACTATTGCCATGAAATACCAGCGATTCAAAGCCGACAGCGACAGTCATCGCTCCCATCGTGCCACAGCGACAACGGAGTATCTTCATTTGATAGAAAAATTTTAGATTATCTCCTTTTTTTGTATCTTTGTAATTCTTTTTTGATAATAATTTATTTTTATAAAGATATGAAAATCAAACTTTTACCGCTTATTTTATCCGCTTGTGTGTGTCTTTCTTCGCAATGCAAACAGAAATTTACGGAACGGTTCAATGAGCGAGAGCCAAAGGTTGAGGTGACGGACAGCAAATTGGAATATCCAGCATTTGCTAAAGAAGATGATGTCATTGAGCATATCGGTTATACCACGGCCTACAACCACAGCACGCTCACGCCCAACTGGGTGGCATACGAACTTACCGCTACGGCGGCCGCCGGCACAGTGCCGCGCAGTGATGAATTTGCTCAGGATGAGGCACTTGAAGGCCGCCAGGCTGATCTTTCCGACTATCGTGGCTCAGGCTATGACCGTGGTCACATGGCTCCGGCCGCCGATATGAAATGGAGCGAGGAAGCCATGCTCGAAAGTTTCCTGCTCACGAATATGTGCCCACAGGTTCACGCCATGAACGCCGGCTGTTGGGAAACAACGGAAAAGATGGGCCGCCGCATCGCCAATCAGTACGGTAATGTGTGGATTGTTTGCGGTCCCATCTACGACGAATGCGAACAGGGAACTATTGGCGCCAATAAAGTCGCCGTGCCAGACGCTTTCTTCAAGGCCTTTCTCATCAATACAAACGGACAATACTCTTCCATCGCATTCATAATGAAAAACAGTGAGGAACCCCAGAATCTGAAAGCATCCTCCATGACGGTCGACGCTCTCGAAACCATTATCCATAGAGATCTTTTTCACAATCTTCCCGACGATGTTGAAAACGAAATTGAAGCCAAAATCGTGAAAAAACATTGGGGAATTTAGTTGATGAGTGTTTCAATGGTTGAAATGAACTTGAAAATACATTTATTAAATATGAAAAAAAGCTTATTAGTTATCCTGCTCGCAGTTGTGGCTGTTTTACCGTTATCTGCGCAGAAAAAATACCAATATGAGACCGTTGAAGGAGACCCTTTCGGTACGAAAATTTATACTTTGGGCAATGGGTTGAAAGTGTATATGTCTGTTTACAAGGATGTTCCGCGTATACAGACTTACATTGCGGTGCGTGTGGGCAGTAAAAACGACCCCGCCGAAACCACCGGTCTCGCCCATTACCTTGAACATCTCATGTTCAAAGGGACTCCCAATATCGGCACTTCAAATTGGAGCGCTGAAAAGCCACTCCTGGATCAAATCGAACAACAGTTTGAAGTTTACCGTAACGAAACCGATCCCGCGAAACGCCAAGCCATTTACCATATTATCGACAGCCTCTCCTACGTTGCCAGCGGTTATGCCATTCCCAACGAATATGTGAAATTGATGAAGTTCATCGGCTCCAACGGAACCAATGCTTGGACCTCCAACGACAACACCGTTTACATTGAAGACATTCCGTCCAACCAGTTGGAAAATTGGGCGATGATTCAGGGCGAACGCTTTGCGAATCCTGTTATCCGCCTGTTTCACACAGAGTTGGAAACCGTTTATGAAGAGAAAAACCGTTCCCTCACCAGCGACAGCCGTAAAGCCAGCGAAGCCATGCTCTCCGCTCTTTACCCGCATTACCCGTATGGCACACAAACCACGCTCGGCGAATCAGAACACCTCAAAAATCCCTCCATTACCAACATCAAACATTTCATAAGTACTTACTACGTACCGAATAACATGGCCATCGTTCTCGCCGGCGACTTCAACCCCGACGAAGCGGTGGGGGTTATCGAAAAGTATTTTGGTCAGATGGTTGCCAAACGCTTCCCCAAGTTGCAGGCACCTACCGATGTCGAGCCGCTGAAGTCATCTGTCGAAATCAAGGTGGTGGGCCAGGAAGCCGAATTCGTCAACATCGCCTTCCGTATCGGTAAGCCCGCCAACGCCAAGGAAATCTACATGCTCCGTATGCTCGACAATGTTCTCAGTAACGGAACATGTGGCCTCATCGACTTGAATATCAACCAAAAACAACTTGCGGCTAATGCGTCTTCCTACCCGTACGTATTGTGCGATAACTCCGCTTTTGTGTTGCATGGTAAACCGAAGAAAGGGCAGACGTTGGAAGAAGTCAAGGCTTTGTTATTGGAACAGTTGCAGTTGGTTTGTGATGGCAATTTCAGTGATGAGCTGATGACGGCGGCCATCAACAATATGCGTTTGCAGGAAATGCGTCAGTTGGAAAGCAACTCCTCCCGCGCGTCGAAGCTGATGAGTGCTTTCACCAATGCCGTTCCGTGGAGCGAGGCCTGCCAAGCCATCAGCATCTACTCCAAAATCACCAAAGAGGATTTGGTGAAATTCGCCAATCAATATTTCAATGGAGTCGGCTGCGTTACTATTTACAAAGTGCAAGGCACACCCGAAGATGCCAACACGGTGGTAAAACCCGCCATTACGCCGATTCAAGTTAACCGCGATGCAGAGTCTGAGTACTTTAAAATGTTGAAAAATAGAGAGGTAGAACCTCTCTCCCCCGTATTCGTCGATTTCAACAAGGCTATTCAAGTAGGTGAACTGGATAAAAAAATCGAATCTCCAATATACTGTGTGAAGAATGTGGAGAACCAATATTTCAACTTGCAGATTGTATTTAAAGAAGGAGAACTCAGCCGCCGCAATCTGCCGATTGCCACTTCTTACGTCACTTTCCTCGGTACGGACCAGCTTTCCACCGAAGAGGTCAAAATGAAGTTCTATCAGATGGCCTGCAGCTTTGATGTTTGGTGTGACGATGATGAAACTGTGTTCAGCATCTCTGGTTTGAGTGAGAACTTTGAACCTGCTTTGCAGCTGGCTGTTAAGGTGTTAAGCACCGGTCAGCCCAATCAGGCCACTTTTGCGGAGATGATTTCTAACCGCATCAAAGCGATGGAAGATGCCAAGAAGAGCCAGGACAAGGTGCTGTCGGCCTTACGTGTTTACGGTGAATATGGACCTGCGTTGGTGAATTACTCGCTGAAACCGAATGAGTTGCGTGAATTGAAAGCAGAGATGGTGACCGAAGAACTTCGGCATCTGCTGGCCTGTGCCCCCGAATTCCGCTATTATGGCCCGGCGACGTTGAAACAGGTGAAAAAAGTCCTCGCAGCCAATTACCCGATGACGTTGGAAGATGCGACCGCTGTTGTTATGCATGACTTTGAAAACCAGCCTGTTACAAAAGATATTGTGCTTTTTGTCCCTTACAACGCAAAACAGGCACGCTTGGTAACCTACTCGCGGGGGCCGCAGTACGACCGCGCTATGCTCCCCATCGTCAGTATGTATAACAGCTATTTCGGCGGCGGCATGAATGCCATCGTGTTTCAGGAAATGCGCGAAAAACGCTCCCTCGCCTATACCGCTCAATCAAAATATGTAATCTCTTCAAAACCAATGGATTATACTTACAATTACTCTTTTATCGGAACACAAAACGATAAGGCAGTCGATGCGTGGTCCGCTTTCAATGAGCTTTTCAATGAAATGCCGCAGTCGGAAACTGCTTTCGAATTGGCAAAGCAAAACGCTAAAACCAGCATTGCCACCAACCGCCAAACGAAAGCCAAAATCCTTTCTTCCTATGTTTCTAATAAAGAGTTCAATTATAGTTACGACCGTCGCAAAGATATTTATGAAGCCCTCGATGGTTTTACTTTGAAGGATGTTGTCGATTTCAATCAGCGCTATATCAAGGACCAACCCAAAATCTACATGCTCTTAGGACGTGAAAAAGATATTGATTTACAACAAATTGAAGAAAAATTCGGCCCTGTGCAACGTCTTTCTTTGGAAGATATCTTCGGGTTCTAATTCTTTTGGAATAGAATAAACAATTTTGTCGAAAGAGTTGTTATACTACAAAATCCATAATTATTAACCTAAAATTTTAATGCTATGATTAATGAAAGAATGCAAAAAGAAATCAATGAACAGATTAATGCCGAACTATGGTCTGGCTATCTTTATCTGAGCATGTCCTCTTGGTTCACCCAGAACAATCTTCCAGGTTTCGCTAACTGGATGTATGTCCAATATCAAGAGGAATTCACCCACGCAATGAAGATGTATCGTTACATTCACGAACGCGGCGGTGTTGTTACCCTCAAACCGATTGCCGCCGTGGATACCGATTGGAAAAACGGTGTGGCTATCTTCGAGCAAACTTTGAATCACGAACGCAAAGTTACCGGTTTGATCAACGCATTGATGGATACCGCTCACGAAATTCGCGACTACGCCACCATCAACTTCTTGAACTGGTACATTGACGAACAAGTGGAAGAAGAAGCCAACGCTGAAGAACTTCTCCACAAATTGCAGATGATTGGCAACGACCAAGCTGCGCTCTACAATCTTGACAATGAATTAAGCACTCGCGTTTTTGTTGACGCGACGCTTCCTGCCGCTGAATAATTTGAATCAGTGCATGAAAAAAAAAGACCGTCAGAAATGGCGGTCTTTTTTGTTGGTAGATATTCTGCTATTCCTCTTTTTTCGGTGGCCAAGTGTTGCGCCATCCGTAGAAGAATCCGAGATGATAACGTGCTGAAAAATAATACAACAGATGTTTCAATTTTCCCAATGGCATGTATATCAATAGAACAGATACAACGATGTAATAAACGGCCATCCAGGTGTTGCTCATGCCGCCGGTCAATAGAAAGGCGATGGTGGCACATTGAAAAAGTGTTGTAAAAAGGTTGGAAAGGTAGTCGTCGGGATTTGCGAGGCTGCTTAAGTTCTTGTTCACACATCTTTTTACGAGGAGAAGAACTCCGCAAATGGCGGAGGCGCACACGCACAGTGCGAGTATGAGATTCAGCCATTCGGGATACCAAATATTCAATTCAAAGAGGGAAAGGAAGAAAAGGAGGATGGATAGGAATGTCCCGCAGTGGTAAATCATGCCCGCTGCATAGGTTGGGATGTGCATGTAGGCGGATTCTTTGTGTGTGGGCATCATGGCCACCGTATTCGCATAGGCAACGCCTTTGCCCACATCGCCACTTTTTACCGAAAGGTCTTTCGGCTTCCCCAATTTGATGATTCGTACAAAATGCCACATCAACATGCCGATGCAGTATGCCAATGCAACTAATGAAATAATCTGAAAAACATTCATTTCAAACTAAATTAATACGTCAAAACTGCTATACACAACCTTCGGGTTTGGGAAGGCCGGCCACACGGCAGGCACCTCTTGCTGGGCCCAGCGGGAAGAGTTCGTAAATCTGTTTCAACTTCAAGCCGCTTTCCTTGCAGATGGTGCGAACCATGGGGGCAAGGCCCTTTTCTTCGTAGTTGGCTCGGATGATGTTGATGATTTTCCAATGGTCTTCGGTGAGATTCTCAATACCGTCTTCTTGGGCAATGAGTTTGGCCAGTTCTTCGGTCCAAAGTGAGGGCTCCAACATGAAACCGTCACCGTCCATTTCAATGTTTTTTCCGTTTAGAGTAATCATTTTTAAAGTATTAGGTTGATGAATTATTTTTTTCTTTTCTCGTATTGCATTAAAAATTCCGGGATGGTGCTCATCTCGATGCGGCGGTTAAGGATGATTTCGTGCTTCTCATTCATGATGAACATGGCGGGATTGCCGCTCTCGTAAATGTTGAAGGCATCCAAATAATCAATGTTCCCTTTGTTGCCACCCACATTGATCCACGGATAGTTGTTCTCTTTCACATATTTCTTCCAACGGTCCGTATCGGAATCGTTGGCCACAGCGTAAACATCAAAGTTGCGTTGACCGATGTTCTCCAATGAGTCATAAACCGCGCGGAGCTTCTTAGATTCTTTCTTGCACGTGGGGCAGTCTGGGTCGTAAAACCAAAGAATAACATATTTCTTCGGCATTCTGTATGATGAGTGCCATTTGGTGTAGTCGTCAGTGAGGGTGGTGTCGGGGATGACCAACTCCGGTGCGATTTTTCCAATCAAAATGGGATCCAGATGCTTTACGCGATTTTGGTACTTGCGAAGCAGGTCTTCATCCATCCAGGTGCATTTGCCTTTCATGTGGTTCTCTTTGACAATGTGAACGAAAACACCATCGTGTCCCAACAGCTTGCTGGTTTCATAATTGTATGAAAGCCAATCGATAAAGAAATGATACATGAGGGTGTCGCTTTCGGTTTTTGCAATGGCGAGGTCGACATATTTGTTGATGGTGTCGGGAGATTGGTACTGCAACCAATGGGTGAAGTAGTCTTTCATTTTCGGTTCGAGGAGGGGAGTGAAAATCAAACGGCTGTCACCGAGGTCGATATTGTCCCAATAATGTGTGAGAAAATAGGTCAGTTGGAAGTTGGAGTCAATTGTGCCGTCGGGACGGACGGGCGGATCGGGAATTTCGATGGCTTGGTAGGATTTCTGCATCTTGGAGAACAAATAACTCGGATTTGCGGCGATGAGGTCTTTGATGTAGGTGTCCATCTCCTCATTCAAATCCTTGATTTTTTGGTCATATTTGTCGGCTTCTCCGGTGTTGCCGGCATTTTTCAGACTGTCGAGTGCCTTTCTCCATTCTCCCATCTGCTTGCCGGCGGCGGAAGTTTTGCGTTGAAAGCCCATCAATACATCGTTGTGAGGGGAATTAGTGACTTTCACACTGTCGGCGCTGCCGGTAACGCCGCATTCAAAAGAGAAAAACTGGGGACCGTCCATGACAAAATCCATGTAGGGATAGTGGGTTTCACTCACCAGCTTGTACAAACCGCCCTGATACTCTTCGTCGCCCTTGAAAATGAATTGAGGGCCGGATTTTGAAGGCGTCATAACGGCTGAGTCCTTCAAAATCAGCTTTTCGCGGTAGTAAACGGCCAAATAAACAATCTTGTCGTGCGAGTTAGGAATGGTAAAAACAATGTTGTGACCTTTCTTGGGGGCGGCGGCTCCCTTTTTTTGCGCCAACAAATCGTTGGGAATTAGAAAGATAATTGATAAAACAAACAGTAATGCAATTTTTTTCATTCTTCGTTAAATTTAGCTGGATTTAAATCATTGAAAAAATTCTCAAGCTCTTCTAACGAAAATTGACGCATAATTATTTTATGGTCAGTATCTAATAAAAGACAAGCCGGAGTAGTCAGAATGTTGAAGTAGTCGATGACATCGTAGTTGTTGCCACCGAGTCCGTCGCACGTGTTGGGAAATTGTATGCCGATTTCTTCGGTTACCTTTTTCCAGCGGTTGACGTCAGCGGTGATGCAGTAGCCGTAAACGTCAAAGTCATAGTCGTCCTGGTGCTCGATGTACATCTGGTTCAGAATGGGGGTCTCCTCCAAACAGTCTTCGCAGTCGGCATCCCAGAACCAAACCACGATGTGTTGGCGCTGCATCTGGTCGGTGGAAACCTCATGCCCGTCGGCTTCTTTGGAACGAATGACAGGAACTTCCGCACCAATGGACATGTGGCGCTTGCGCTCAATTCCTTTCTTTAAACGGCGCTCGAAATTTTCAGAGAAAAGCAGCAGATTGTTGGGCGCGTAATATTTGTCGTAAAGATGCAACAAAATGTCATCGTAAGCAACATTGTTGTCCATGAAGTAATATTTCAGCGCTTTCTCCAAGAAATATTGTCCGATTTCGGTATCGATGCCGAAGCGGTCGAAAACGGAATCAATCTTGGCGACATTTTCCGAAGTGATTTTGTCGTAAATGAGTTCGGTGAACAACGGGTGGCGGAGCAGGCGCGGATCGCTGGTTTGACAATAGTCCAAACCGCCATATTCAAGTGCCAAGTATTTCAATGCCAAGTCGTGACCGTGGGTGGCTTCTTCCAAAGTGAGCATTGTTGGAATACCATCTTCCGTATTGATTTGAAAATGAGCTAATTGATAAGCGACATTTTCGTCAGAGCCTTCGATATGCCCGGCGGCATCCATCCAATAATCAAACTTGCGTCCTTCGGAAACAATGAAGCGGAGATAGCAATTCTGTGTCCCTACTTCTGCTTTTACACGCATTTCATAATAACCGTCCGGTAGATTTTTCCCCTTGAAGGCCGCACAGTTTTTTTTGATGGGAACACTGTCGTAAATCGTTATGTCATAACCATAATAGCCAACCAAGTATGTCATCGTACCTTCTTCCAACTGGCTGTTTGAGTTATTGTCATGTATGGTGATTTTGAAGTTCTGTTTTTGTGCAAAAGCGGAAAATATCACACAGAAACTGACTATCAAAACGAGATTGAACTTTTTCAACATTATTTTAAATTTAGTCTGCAAAAGTACGATAAAATTAGCAATCCGCAAAGTGAAGGACGCAAGTTTTATTAAATTGTTGTCTTGAAAATAATAGAAAATTATCTTGGACTCGTGCTTGATATTTTTGTAATTTTGCAACCTATTTGTAACTGATAAAAAAATCCGTCATTTATGGTAAAACCAAGCATTCCCAAAGGAACTCGCGACTTTTCTCCGCTGGAGATGATGCGTCGCAACTACATTTTTTCCACCATTCGCAGCGTCTGCGAACGCCATGCCTATTTGCCCATCGAAACTCCCTCAATGGAAAATCTCTCCACGCTGATGGGAAAGTATGGTGAAGAAGGCGACCGTTTACTGTTCAAGGTGCTGAACTCGGGCGACTTTACTCAGGGGGTGGACATGACGGAGCCTTCATCTGTCCGCTTGGCCACCAAAATCTGCGAAAAAGGCCTTCGGTACGACCTTACCGTGCCGTTCGCCCGTTACGTGGTCCAGCATCAGAATGAAATAACCTTCCCGTTCAAGCGTTACCAGATGCAGCCGGTTTGGCGCGCCGATCGCCCTCAAAAAGGCC